>NZ_JBEYVB010000015.1:0-153707 GCF_040643815.1 Micromonospora sp. NPDC047074 | reverse complement strand
GCGCGTCGGCGTCCGCGACGATCAACTCATCCAGTTCGGCGCTCGCCATGACGGCAGGCTATCGCTGCGCTGTTGCCGCAGCCACTGCCGGTGGGCCAGCCCGACTCGTCGGGCTGCCGGCGCGCCGGTCGCTCGGCGGACCGTCGGGGGGTAGGACCTCGATGCTCAGGATGGTCTCGACGTCGAGCCGGCATGTCGGACCCCTCGTGCACGTGCCGGTTTGCGGCGAGCGTCGTCGAACGTCTTTCCAGGCAACCGTGGGAGGCTTGCGCGGCGGTCCACCGTGGCCCGCCCTAACACCCGACGTGCTATGCCGGATCATGGGTCGGGTGGCATGGAAAGTGTCAGGTGACCAGCATGAGCCGCCCTTCGTGAAGCACCGTGGGTTGTTGTACGCGGTCGCGTACCGGATGCTCGGCAGCGTCAAGGAGGCCGAAGACGTGGTGCAGGAGGCCTGGCTGCGGTGGAGTCGTGTCGAACCGGCCACTGTCGTGGACGCCGAGGCCTTTCTGGTTCGAGTGACCATCCGGCTGGCGATCGATCAGCTGCGCAGCGCCCGTGTGCGGCGTGAGTCGTACATCGGCCCGTGGCTGCCCGAGCCCATTCTCACCCGACCGGACATCGCCGACGAAGTGGTCCTTGCCGATTCCGTCTCCACCGCGCTGCTGCTCGTCCTGGAGACGCTGTCGCCGTTGGAACGCGCGGTGTTCGTGCTGAACGAGGCGTTCGGATACCCGCACGCCGAGATCGCGCAGCTGCTGGGACGTGGGGAGCCGGCGGTACGGCAGCTTGCGCACCGGTCCCGAAAGGCGGTCGAGAGCGGCCGGCGCCGATATGACAGCGACCCCGTGACCCGGCAGCGGGTGACCGAGCGATTCCTGGCCGCCTGTTCCGGTGGTGACATCACCGCACTAATCGAGGTTCTGGCACCGAACGTGACGATGGTCAGCGACGGCGGCGGCCTCACCGGTGCGCCACGCAAGCCCATCCACGGTTCGGACCTCGTGGCCCGGGCCATCGTCGTTCTCTCCCGGCAGCAGCCGGTGGGCTCGACGGCCGGGGTGCTCCACCTCAACGGTGGCCCCGGTGTCGTTGTCCGCTGTGACGGAACGCCGGTGCTCGCGACGACCCTGCACATGGTGGAGGGTCTGGTTCAGACCATCCACGTCGTCAGCAACCCACAGAAGCTGACAGCCATAGCGCTGTGATTTGGAACACTCAACGCCGTGTCACACATCGGGGTCGTCACCTCGTCCGTGAGCGACTGGTCAACCGCCGCTTTCACGCATACGGAGACGCCGATGTTCGCCATCTATCTCACGGTGACCCTGCTCGCCTCAGCCCTCAACGGTTCGGCCGCCATCGCAAACGTGATCGGCCACGAATACCCGAAGACGGAGGCAAACCGCAATCGGATACCCCGATCGTGGGTACGACCATTGGGAATGCTCCTGGGCGCGGGCGCGATCGGCTTGCTGGCCGGGTTGGTCGTGCCGGTCGTGAGTACGCTCGCGGCAGCCGGTCTGGTCTTGTACTTCCTCGGCGCGCTTGGCGCACATATTCGGGCGGGTAACTTCCGACTCGGCGCCTGGGCACTTTTCTTCGGACTCGCTCTGGCCGCACTCACCGTCAACCTCGCCTACCACCAGGACGCTTGATGCAACTGGTGGGTGGGGGTCAGCGCTGAAGGTCATGCCGGCGTCGGCAGCTACCAACGTGTCCGGCAGCGTGAACTGCCGCACTCGCGTCCGGACCGGCACCTCGCCCGTGGACGGCCGGTGCGCTATGCCGATGAGCGAATGGCATCCGCTCATCGGCAGATCCGTGCACGTCAGCTGGCGGTACGCGAGCTCTCCGAGCATCTGACCGAGGCGGCACTCGGCGTCGTTGAGATCCAGCCCTCCGCAGGACACAACCCCGCACTGTGCGCCGGCTGGCCCCATACGGCCGGCATCCCGGCCTGGGCCAGACCAACCACAACCACCATCCGACTCAATTGAGCCAGTGAACGTGAGTTAGCGACCGGGCGATGACCAGGCTTTCGATACGCTCACGGTCGACCCCCGGCCGACTCCACAGCCCCTCCCTGCCGAGCGTGTGCTGGAGCTTGCCGCACCGATGCTTGCCGAGGTGGTGGCGAGTGGCGGCCGACCGACGGGCCGATGCTGCGGTCGGGATCGTTGGGCGTTCGGGTTCTTCCGGCGGACAGCGACGACTACCGGCACCTGGACCTGGACCTGGACCTGGAGATCCTGCTGAATTTGAACGGCCTGATGTGCCGACGGTCGTCGACTGTGCGCTTGGCCTCGCGGCCGATCCGGTCGGATCGCAGGGCAAGCAGGAGCGGTTCGCCGAGGCGATGCCGTGGTCGACCCTGGCGCGGTGATCGCGGCCGGGCTCGGCCGCCCATACCTCAATGGCGTTCGTATGCTGGTCGGCCAATGTGGTGACGTCACCGCCTGCAAGATCTCGATCAATGGCCGGCAGCACGAACCGGCTGCTGCGGCGTTCGCCGCCCTGGACTGGCCACCCACCGACCGTTTCGGCCTGGCACGGCCGCCCGGTCGAGGAACTCGGAGGAATAGACCGGCCCGAACGCCCGGTCGCTCGCCCGCAGCGCTCGGCGCCAGCCCGGATGCACGGGGGTGGCGGGGCTGATGAACGCTACCCAGGTGATGCTGGTGGTGACGGCCCACGTCGGGTTCGCGCTCCCCGGCGGCGTGCTGCTGCGCCGCCGTGACATCCAGTAGGAGGCTTCATATGAGTCAGGAGCGGTGGAGGGCGTGGCTGTGGGGCGTGCTACCCGCCGCTGCGCTACTGGTGATCGGGTTGGGCGGCACGAAGGCCTCCGGGGTCGACCAGCCGGACACGGTACCGGTCGACCGGTGGGCGTACGTCCTGGTCGCCGGGGCCGCGGTGGCGCTGGTTCTCCGCCGGCGCTGGCCGGTGCCGGTGCTGCTGGTGGTGGCCGCCGCATCCTCGACGTACCTGGTGCTGGACTACCCCTACGGTCCGATTCTGCTGTCCTTCGCGGTTGCGGTCTACGAGGTCGGCGCGCGGCTCGCCCCGGGGCGGGCCGCGCTCGCCGCAGGGGCCGCGCTGGCGGCCCTGCTGCCCCACGTGTTCCTGGGCCGCGGCGTCACTCCCGGCCTGTTCGGTGTCGTGCCGGCAGCGGCATGGGTGGTCGTGCCTTTCGCTGTCGGGTTCACCGTCCGGGTATCCCGGGAGAGCGTCGCCCGCGCAAACGCTGAGCGGGCCCGTAGGATCGCTGATGACGAGCGGCTGCGCGTGGCGCAGGAGGTGCACGACGTGGTGGGACACGGACTAGCCGCGATCAACATGCAGGCCGAGATCGCCCTCCACCTGCTCCCGAAGCAGCCGGGCCAGGCGGCGCCCGCGCTCGAGGCGATCAGCCGGACGAGCAAGCAGGCACTCGACGAGCTACGTTCGACCCTCGCCCTCGTCCGCCACGGTGAGTCGCGGGCGCCGACCGCCGGGCTCGCCCGTCTCGACGACCTGGTCGGGCGGGTGCGCGACAGCGGCGTACCGGTCGAGGTCCGGACCACCGGCGAGCCGCTGCGCCCCTTGCCCGCGGCCGTTGACTTGACGGCCTACCGGGTCATCCAGGAGTCGCTGACCAACGTGCTGCGCCATGCGGGAGCCGCGACGGCGACAGTGTCTCTGGGATTCCAGCCGGGGGAGCTTCAGATCGAGATCGTCGACACCGCGCGCGGGGAGGGTGGCTCGCTTGGCCGGTCGGCGCACGGGCGTGGGGCGGCCGGGCCGGGCCACCCCGGGCACGGCATCATCGGCATGCGGGAGCGTGTCGCCGCGGTGGGCGGCGAGATGACCGCCGAGCCGCACCCCGGCGGCGGATTCCGCGTGTACGCCCGCCTGCCCGTTCCCAGGGAGGGCCAGTGATCACCGTCCTCATCGTCGATGACCAGGATCTGATCCGGTTCGGACTGCGCACCCTCATCGAGAGCGAGGACGATCTCACCGTCGTGGGAGAGGCGGCAGACGGGCTGGCCGCCGTCGCCGTGGCGGCCGAGCGCCAGCCCGACATCGTCCTGATGGACGTACGGATGCCAGGCATCGACGGCATCGAGGCGACCCGCCGTATCGTCGCGGACCCGGCGCTCGCCGCCACCCGCGTGATCGTGTTCACCACGTTCGAGCTGGACGAGTACGTCTTCGAAGCGCTGCGCCACGGGGCCAGTGGCTTTTTGATCAAAGACACCAAGCCGGCCGAGTTGCTGCGAGCCATCCGCTTGGTGGCGGCGGGGGAGGCACTGTTGTCGCCGTCGGTCACCCGACGCGTCGTGAAGGAGTTTGCCACCCGCCCGGCGCGCGTGGCGAAGCCCCACCCGCGTCTCGGTACGCTCACCGAGCGGGAACGGCAGATCGTCGGCCTTGTTGGTGAAGGACTGAGCAACGAGGAGATAGCCGAGCGGCTGGTGGTGAGCCCCGCGACGGCCCGTACCCATGTCAGCCGTGCGATGGTCAAACTCCACGCCCGCGACCGCGCCCAGCTCGTCGTCTTCGCGCACCAGTCCGGGCTGGTCCAGCACTGAGCTCGCCCCGTGGAAAAGGCCTCGTCCCTACGTCGGCCAACGTACGTGCGGAGTCGCCCGCCGGCCGATGTCACGGAGTCCTGGTCGATTGAAGCTGGACGGCATGACGAGCGTAACGAAGGTTCTCCCCCGCACCGGATCGCATCGCTGGCGGTTCGGCGGGGGCACCCGCAAGTTGATTCTGCTCGTGCACATCGTGTCCGTGGGCGTCTGGGTCGGACTCGATGTCGCGATGGCGGTGCTGATATTCACCGCAATGGGCACTGACGACCCTCATGTCCGCGGCTTCACGTTGCAGGCGTTAGGACTGGTGACTGTCTGGCCGATGCTGACGGCCGGGCTGCTGTCCCTGGCCACCGGGGTCTTGTTGGGCCTGGGCAGCCGGTACGGGCTGGTCCGGTACTGGTGGGTGCTGACAAAGCTGGTGCTCACTGTTGCGCTGTGCACGCTGATCGCGGTCGCGCTGCGAGGCGGGGCCGCCGAGGCTGCCGCTGCCGGCCGGGTGATGGCGACCGGTGTTTCGGTGGCCTGGAACAGTGGCGACATGCTGTTTCCGCCGATCGTCTCTTCGACGGCGCTGCTGGTCGCGTTCGCGTTGTCGGTGTTCAAGCCGTGGGGCCGGCTGCGTCGCGGCCGGTCGAGGGGTGGGCGGTCGTGAGCGGCGACGAGCCGGTGGGGGCCACCGGACTCACCAAGGTGCAAACGCGGGTGCTTGCCGAGGAAGGCACGGGAACCTCGCGTCCGACCATGCGGCATCCGCCGGCGTGGCCGCCATGTCGAGTACGGCGCCCGGCGTACGTCGCGCCGACGGCCGTACGCGATGGGGCGTAAGAAAGGTTACGCATCCGGTGTGACGGCTGCTCGTCGTCGGCCTGGAACCGTCGCTTGTGAAGGCCGCAGTCGAAATCGTCGCGAGCGGTCCCGGTGCTGAAGGAGTGGCCATGTTGAATGGGCGGCTGAGCCGTAGGAGCCTCATCAATCTTACCGGTGCGGCGGTCGCGGCCGGCGTTCTCGCGGAGCCTGTCCGGGCCGGCGCGGCGTCGACGGACGAGCCCGTCGTGGCGTGGCTCAACCGGCAGGCTGTGCCGCTGCCGCGCCTGGACGCCGGCGGACCGGTCCACGACCTGCGATCATTGTCCACTGTGGTCGGAACGGCACAGGTGGTGGGCCTGGGCGAGTCGGCGCACGGCACCCGCGAGCAGTTCACGCTCAAGCACCGGGCGGTTCGGTTCCTCGTCGAGTGCCTGGGCTTTCGTACCCTCTCCTGGGAGGAGAACTGGGGCAGCGGCGTGGCCATCGACCGGTACGTGGTCGGCGGCGAGGGTGACCCGCGTGAGCTGGTCGCGGCCACGTCGTCCCTCTGGCGCAGCGAAGAGATGCTCGACCTGGTGCGCTGGATGCGGGAGTACAACCTGAGCCACGAAGACAAGGTCCGGTTCCTCGGCACCGACCTCACCCAGTTGCGGCAGCTGCTCTTCGACGAGATCGTCGCGTACGTGCGCGACATCGCGCCGAATCGTATCGACGATCTGGAACGCGACCTCGACCCGATCCGGCTCACCGGTGACGCGCAACGGCATGTCGGCTGGTACTTGCAGCAGCCGGACAAGCAGCCCTACATCGACCACGCCCGAGCCGTGTACGACCTGGTGCTCGGCCTGCCGCCAGGCCCCTCACGCATCGGGCGCGAGTACGCGGTGCAGCATGCCCGCACGATCCTCGGGTTCTACGAGTACTACGCCGTGCAGCTGCTGGACCAGCGCGACCGGTTCATGGCCGACACGCTCACCTGGTGGCAACGGCGCACCCGGCACCGGGTGGTGTACTGGGCGGCAAACGTGCACACCGCGGCCAGCCCACTGGTGACCTACTCGCTGCCGCCGTTCGTGCCGCCCACCCAGGCCGTCGTCGCCGGAAGCCACCTACGCCAGCGATACGGTCGCAGGTACGTCTCGGTCGGGACCATGTTCCACACCGGCGAGGTGCTCACCGGGTGGGAGAACGGCTCACCGTCGGTCTTCCAGGTCCCCCCGCCGTCGGGCATCATGGTCGACCACGTGCTCGGCCGGGCGAAGCACCCGGACTTCGTGCTGGACCTGCACGCCGACGCGCCCCTCCCCGTGCGGCGGTGGCTGAACCAACCGGCGACCATGCGGCTGATCGGCTCCGCCTACAACTCCGGCAACGACTCCGCGTACGCCATGAGCGTCGAGTCATGGATCAGCGCGTTCGACGCCATCCTGCACCTCGACACCACGACCCCGGTCCGCCTGCTCTGACTGTCCACCAACGCCAACGGCCTGCCACGTCAGTACTTCCCCAAGAGCACCGACCTGTCCGTCCACGGACCGGAGGGCTCGAGCACCTCGCCCAGGAACGCAACGGCCGCCCACGACGGACGCTCGGCTGGGACAACCCAGCCGAGCGCGTCACCTGACGACGATCTTGGCCCGACTCACGCCACCAACTCCTCGCTGAGGGCCCATAGACGCGCGGCGGCCTCGGGGTCACGGGCCAGGGAGCTCGGCGCGACCTGCCTGCCGCGGAAGAAGTAGCCTCCGGTGACCTCCGCCGCCTCTGGGGCGCTGGCCAGGTAGACCGGGGTGGCCGCGCCGGTCTGGACCGTACCCATGAAGGGCTTGGCGGCCGCGACGAGCAGCTTGGCGACGCCGCGGGCCTCGCGGCCCAACTGGGTGCGGATGAGGCCCGGGTGCAGGCAGTTGGCGACCACACCGGTGCCGGTCAGGCGCCTGGCCAGCTCGACTGTGAACAAGATGTTCGCCAGTTTCGAAAGCGGGTAGCTCGGCTCGCCGCGGGCCAGTTCGTCCCACGGGATCTGCTTGGCCGAACCATGCGCATTGGACGACACCGTGATCACACGGGCCGGCGCGCTGGCCACCAACCGTTCCCGCAGCAGGCTGGTCAGCAGGAACGGCGCCAAATGGTTGACAGCGAACGTGGTCTCGTAGCCGTCGACCGTGAACTGCCGCTTGGGCACGATCACACCGGCGTTGTTGTCGAGCACGTCGAGCCGGCGGTACTTCTCCAGCACCTCGGCGGCCAGCCGGCGCACTTCGGCCAGGCTCGACATGTCGGCCGTCAGGAGGTCCACCTCGGCGCTGGGCGCCCGATGCCGGATCTCCTTGACGGCTGCTCGCCCGCGCTCGGCGTCGCGCCCGACAACGACCACGGTGGCCCCCAGTTCGGCCAGCCGGGCCGCCGTCTCCCGGCCAATCCCGCTGGTCCCGCCGGTCACCAGGCACACCTTGCCGGACATTGTGGTCATTGACCCTCCCGGATGAAGTCGCCGCAGCACCATTTTCTGCAGGCGACGCCTCGGGTACCAGGTGCGGCTCGACGCCGCCAGCAGGCGCGCCCGGTCCACCCCGTTCTCCTGGCGGTCCTCGATGCCGCCGTCAGCCGCCGCAACGTCCAGATCGCTGCCGTTGTGCCGACCCACACACCGTCCTGCGCGAGGACCGCCCCGGTGAACAATCAGCCCTGACGGAGGGGACGCAGGTGGCGGTCGGCCCACTCAGCGAACGGAGTCAGGGGGATGTCGAGGGCGCGCGCGAACTCCGGCCGGGCCGGTTGCCCGGCGACGTTCAGGAACTCGTGGGAGGTGGTGGCCCACGGCGGCATGCCGGCGGCGAGCGCCTCCGCCTCGGTCATGTCGGGAGCGGTGCCGTCGGTGCCGAGCGACTCGCCGATGATCTTCGCGATTTCTGTCATCGGCAGATGGTCGCCGGCCAGTTCGAGTTCGACGCGGTGGAAGCGGTCGGGGTCGGCGATGGCTGCCGCGGCCGCTCGGCCGATGTCGTCGACGGCGATCAGCGACAGGTGGGTCTGCGGCCGGAGGACCGTCGCGAGCCCGCCCGCGATGCCCCGCGGTAGCAGGTAGGCCAGGTCGGGCAGAAAGTTCTCCATGAAGAAGCCCGGCTTGATCAGCGTCCACCGGTCGAAGCCGGCGGCTCGGACGCGTTCCTGCATCCCGGCCTTGGGCAGGTAAACGCGCTCCATCGCGGCCCAGCGCCCGTCGGTCCAACCGGGGGCATGCTCGTGCTGACCGGCGCCGGAGACCGAGGTGTGCACGAACTGCGGGACCTCCGCGGCCAGCGCGGCCTCGATCAGGTTGACGCCCTGGGCGAGTTCGCTCTCGAAGTCCCAGGTGTCGCCGCGCAGCTCCGGCATCTGCACGGAAAAGACGGCGCGGGCGCCACGGGCCGCCGGGACCAGCGATGCGGGGTCGCGGAGGTCGCCGGCGACCAGCTCGGCGCCGAGGGCGGCGACCGCAGCGGCCCTGGCGGTAGCAGGGTCACGGACCAGGGCGCGCACCGGGACGCCGGCGGCGAGCAGGGCGCGGGTGGTTGCCCCGCCCTGCTGGCCGGTAGCGCCGGTGACCAGGACTGGTGCTCGATCTGACATGGATACACTCCTCGACACAAGAAACGGCGGGGCCCGCCGTTTCTGCTTGCTAAGATACGGCGGACCCCTCCGCTTAGCAACGCCGAGGTGAGACATGCGAGCGGACGCCCGCCGAAACTATGAACTTCTGCTCGCGGTGGCAGCGGAGGCGGTGGCCGAGCACGGGGCCGACGCGTCGCTGGAGCAGATCGCCCGGACCGCCGGGGTGGGCTCCGGCACGGTCCGCCGCCACTTCCCGACCCGGCACGCCCTGCTCGAAGCCGTCTTCCGGGAGCGCATCGACGCCCTCTGCGCCCACGCCGGCGAACTGGCGCGCAGACCGGATCCCCGCGCCGCGCTCGTCGATTTCCTGATCGCGATCACGCGGGCCGCCGCGACGATCCGGGGCCTAGCCGAGGCGCTGAACCGCGGCCGCACCGAAGGCGTTTACTGCGCGTCCGACCAACTGGCCGAGGCGGGTGAGCCACTGGTTCGCCGGGCCGCCGAGGCCGGGGTGCTGGCGCCCGGCATCACCTTCGCCGACCTGTCGACGCTTGTCACCGGGATCGCCCTGGCAACCGAGAACGACCGCGACCCCGGCACCACGGCGACCCGCCTGCTCTCGCTGGCCATGACGGGGTTCACGGTGACACCGCAGGAACCCCACACAACACAGGCCACTTTCGGGACCAGGGCCTGACCGCGCCCTCCGGGCCAGGGCCTGATCGCAAGCCGTGGCTCAGGCCGGCTTCGCCGGACTGGGTACCGGTCCAAGCTACAGCCAGAGCTTGCGATACTGGCCGAGCAGCTCGTCTGCTCGTGCCGGCCAGGGTTCCGCGCCGGCGCCGTCGGGGTGCAGGGCGGTGACGGTGGGATACGCGGTGGTGTGCACGGCGTGCTGGTTGTGGTAAAGGTCGCGGCCCCGGTCGGTGATGTGGGAGCCCGTCCGCGCACGTCTCGGCCAGCGGCGGCACGTGCCTGCCGATCAGAACGTGCTCGATCGTCGCCGAGTAGCCCCACGTCAGCGGTTGACCGCATAGGTCGGCCGCCCACAGCAACTCCAGCGCTGGTCACACGGGCTGACGATGCCGGGGTCCGGACGTCCGAGCCGGGCCGCTTTGACTAGCGCCGGCAGGTTGCGCGCAGTTGCCGAAGGCCCCAGCGCCGCACCCCGAGGGCGTTATCATTATCTATGCCTACCGAGCTGATTTCCGCTCTTTCAGGTCTCGTCGGTGCCGTCATTGGTGCCGTGGCCAGCATACTTGGAACGTTGATCATCGAGAGGCGTCGCTGGCGCAGGGAACAGCGGGCGGACACGATCCGCCGTTTCACGGAAGGTCTACTCTCCGGCGATCGCATCAAGGCAGTCGAGATGAAACTCGCGTTTGCGATGGTTGGCAAGCCGGAGAACGTCCGTGGCTTCCTCAAAGCCGACGGGCTGAAGGACATCGTTGACAACACGAATGCAGTCGTGCGTGACGTGATCAACGAAGAACGCGCCGCCCGAGGGCTGGCCTCCCTATCTCTGGAAGACATCAACGGCCTGCTGATAGAGCCGATAGAGCAAGGCTCAGACGTCCCTGTGCCTCGGGGGGTGCGTAGAAGGAAGTGACCTGGGGCGTGGCCGCTCGCGTCGGTCGTCAGGGAGCGCATGCCCGGCAGTTGGTCGGGGTCGACCCCGACAACCTCTGCGGAGTCGCTCAATCCCCAGGCTAAAGGATGTCTCGTAACTCGGTGAACGCGTTGCCGGTCAACGGCGTTGGCGTCATCTGGCGAGGATGATGTTGTGGAGGTGGGCAACGCCGGAAGCGGTGTCGGCCAATGTGTGGGCGATGGCGGTTGTCGCGGTGACCGGCTGGGTTTCTCCGGTCAGGTTGCCCAACGCGTCGTAGGTGAAGGTGGTCGTGGTGCCGCGGGCGTCCTTGACCGTGGTCAGGTTGCTGTTGTCGTCGTAGCCCAGGGTCTCGGTGGTGAGCAACGCGTTGGTCGCGCTGTAGTTCTGCACCCTGGTGGTCCGGCCGGCGCCGTCGTAGGTGAGCGTCCGGCTCGTCAGGTCCGGCATCTTCGTCTTGACGACCCGGCCGAGCCCGTCGTATTCCGTGGTGGTGACGTTGTTGGCGCCGTCGGTCTCGGTCAGCGGCTCGCCCACCCAGTTGTAGGTGGTGTGTCGCACCACGCCTTCCGGCGTGGTCACCCTCTGCAGCCACGGACCGGCGGCCGCCGCGGTGACCCGACGTGCTCGACTGACACTGGCCGGCGACGGGGTGAATCTCACCGACGCCGCGCTGGCCGCCCGGCACTCCCCCACCCTGCTGCGCTGCGGGCTTGAGCTCCGGCTCGCAACATGTCTGCGGGCCGTGCTGGGACTCATCGGGGCGCTCCAACTGGCGCTCGGTCTTTCCAGGTCGGCCATGCTCCCTGCCAGGAGCGCCTACCTCCTCGGTCTCAACCTCGGCACGATCCACCGAGTCCTGACCCATCACCGCGTCCCGCAACTTGCCCACCTCGACCGTGGAACCCGCCAACCCAACCGCCGCTACGAACACCCCGAACCCGGCGACCCGATCCACGTCGACAGCAGGAAACTCGGCAACACCCCCGACGGCGGCAGCGGTGCGAACATCGGACGTTCAATGACATAAATACATAGATCGGGTGTGACCCTTGCCTCATCATCGGCGGGTCTCTATCGTTGTCGGAAAGCGCTTTCCCCACGCAAGTTGGTCATGCCTGAAAGGTGAACTCAGATGAGACGCAAGGTCGCCACGCGGTGGCTGGCCGGCGGCGCCACCGCGGTCGCAGGTGCCGTCGTCGCGCTGGCGCTGCAGATTCCCAACGCCTCGGCCGCCACGAACCTGAGCCTGGGCGCCGGCGCTGACGGCTCCAGCAAGGCCAGTGGTACCAGCTATGGCAACGTCATCGACGGCAACGCCAGCACCTACTGGTCGCCGAGCGGCTCGACCGGCACGGTCTCGGTCAAGTGGGGCAGCGCCACGACGGTGTCCTCGGCCGTCATCGTGCAGGCCTCGGGCGGCGGCTCGATCAGCGGCTGGCAGCTCAAGAACCACGACACGGGCTCCGTCCTGGCCAGCGGCAGTAGCGCCCCGAGCACCATCAACTTCTCCTCGACGTCGCTGAAGAAGGTCTCCTTCGTCATCACCAGCGCATCCGGCACTCCTCGGATCGCCGAGTTCGAGACGTACTCCAGCGGCGGGCCGGCCCCGACCTCCAGCCCCACCAGCGCTCCGACCACTAGCCCCACCAGCGGCCCGACGCCCAGCCCGACCAGCAACCCAGGCACGCCGACTGGCACGTGGCCGTCGTCGGCCGGCTCGGTGAGCATCTCGGGCACGGTCAGCGTCTCCGGCACCTTCGACGGCGGGATGAAGACGTACTGCTGCATCGGTGACGGTGGGCAGGGCGAGTCGCAGGACCCGATGTTCAAGATCGCCAACGGTGGCACGCTGCAGAACGTCATCCTCGGTTCGCCCGCCGGTGACGGCGTGCACTGCGAGGGCACCTGCACGCTGCGCAACGTGTGGTGGAACGACATCGGTGAGGACGCCGCCACCTTCAAGCAGACCAACGGCGGTACCTCCTACGTCATCGGTGGCGGCGCGCGCAACGGCAGCGACAAGACCTTCCAGCACAACGGCAACGGCACGGTCAACATCTCCGGCTTCTACCTCAAGGGGTCCGGCAAGCTGTACCGCGGCTGCGGCAACTGCTCCACCTCGCACACCCGCCACGTGCGTATCGACAACGTCCTCGTCGACGACATCGACATGCTCGCCGGCATCAACAGCAACTGGAACGACACCGCAACGATCACTCGCGTGGTCGTTATCGGCTCGGCCACCATCTGCGGCAAGTACAAGGGTGTGCCCAAGGGCAGCGAACCCAGCTACCTCGGTGAGGGCTGGAACGACGCCAACTGCAAGGTCGACAGAAGTGACGTCACCTTCCGGTAGTCACTAGACACGCTTGCTCGACGAAGGGGCACCCGCCTGACGGCGGGTGCCCCTCGGTCTGCTGCACCCCGCTTGAGTTGTCCCCACCAGGAGCGGACCGGAGAATGACCACGCCACGAATCCCACGGGCACCGCCCGCGGTGGGAAGAGGTCGCGCCAGCCCGCGCTGGTGAGGGCGTCGTCCTCGCTGGACCTTGTCATCGTCATGGACAGGTGCAGGTAGGCGGTGGCGCCGAGCCCTATGCTGTTTACTGCGGCCCAGCCGGGCTCCATCGCGAACTGTTCGGCCAGCAACGGCAGCGAATGTGTGGCCATCTCGACCGAGTATCGCGGCGGCGGCCCGCACGCCCCGGGCGGCAAGGGCGTCGATGTGCGGGGTGGGGATCGCCGCGCCGTGGCAGCCCAGGCCACCCCAGCCCATGTCGTCGGTCAGGACGATGACGATGTTCGGCTTGTTCACGTGCGGCAGGTTCCGTCGGTGCTCCGGTCGACGCGGGTGGCATTGGTGATGTTCTGGTCGATCTGGAAGTTCTCGGATCCGGAGACGACCGCCTACCCACGACCGTCGAGGTGCTGTTCAAGCCGGTGAAAGCGGTCCGGATGCAGAGGGCCCACCGGGGCCTGGCGATCCGGTGCGCGACGGAGGACGAGGCCACCCGCATCGGGCGGGGCATCGCCGGCCACCTCCCGGCTGGGGCACACGTGCTCATCTTGGAGAGCGAGGGCGTGACCGGACACGTCGTCACCCTCGCCGTCGGATGGAGCGAGGGTGTGCTGTCGGACCTGCAGCCGTCGTTGTTCAACACCTTCAGCCCGTACAACCCGGTGTGGCCAACGGCGCCCCTTGCCGGGGTCGACGGCGAGCTCGACATCGCCTCGCCCCAGGCGGTCGCCGAGGTGTTCCGCACCGGCCTGGCGGAGGGCGTACGCCGCAAGCGGCACCGTCACGTGCATGTGCTCACGGCGGTGACCGAGCTGGACGGCCGCCGGACGCGACACAACCTGGGTGTCTTCCTCACCGAGGCGGACGCCGAAGAGGCCCGGCGGCTGATCGAACCGGACGTGGCGAGTTGCTGGGTCGAGCCCCTTCCGATGGTGTTCTAGCCCGTGTTTCATCCGGCCCGGAGGTACTGGTTGATGGCGGCGATGGTCAGGGTGGCTTCGTAGCGCACGGCTGGTGCCGCGTCAGGCAAGGTTTGCTCCGTTCCTGTCAGACTGCTCGGGTGATCGTCAGACTTGGGGAAGAGCACGACTTCCATGGCTTCCTTGGCCTGGCGGCCCAGGTCGAGTGCTGGTTCGGCCCGATGGTCGAGGATCTCGGCTTTCATGACGCTGTGCGCAAGCACGTTCGTCGGTCCACGGCGCTCGTCGCTGTTGCCTCGGGGCCGGATCTCCTGGGTGGGCTGTTGTTCGCGGCGAAGGCCCCGACCTACCACGTCCACTGGCTTGTCGTGTCGGAGCGGTCACGGGGAGAGGGCGTCGGTCGTGCGTTGATGGCGGACGCGATGCGCAGGTTCGTGCGTGGCCCAGACACCGTTGAGGTGGTCACCTTTGGGGTCGATCATCCTGGTGCCTCCGTCAGCGGTGCACGTGTCTTCTACGAGCGCCTTGGGTTCGCCCCTGCCGAGGCGGTCGATCCCGGTCCGGAAGGCGGTTCCCGGCAGGTCTTCCGCCTGGCCGTCACCTGATCATGCGACGTTGGCCCGGGCGACGACGTTGTGCAGGCGCTCGTCGGCGGTGTGCTTGTTTCGCCAGTTGATGTAACGGCGGATCATGCTGCCCTGGCAAGCCGTGCTCGACCGGCCTGGACTTGGCAATCTTCTTGATCTCACGCCGTTCGGGCAGGGTAAACATCTTCGGCCGTCCGCCCCCGTACTTCGGGTGAAGGGATTCGAAGCCGTCGGCGTTGCAGCTGTGGACCGCGTCCCGGACCCGGTCCCCGCTGGTGAACGTAACCTCGGCGACCTTCGCCACCGGCAGGCCCTCCGTGGACAGCAGCACCATCTGGGCCTGCCGCCAGGTCACCACCGACCCTGCACCACGGCGGACAATCCGCAGCAGGCGTCTTCCCTCATCATCGCCGATCTCACGGACGCGTACTCGTTCGGCCACCCGCCACCCCGGACAGGACCCGAGCGACGCGTCTCCGACAGGGTGAACGTTGCCTGATGCGGCACTAGCTGGAACTAAATTCAGAACTACAAATCTGTCACGCGTCGGTGCCCTGGTGCTGCGGCGAGCCTGCCGATCACGGACGGACGTATTCTGACGGTTGTGTTGTGGCAGCGGCTGGAGCCGTTGATGGCCGTTTCCGGAACTCCGGGCCAACGGGCCGACAACCCGCAAGGCGTTCACGCCCCGCGGCGCAGCGGTCGGAAGAAGTCTCGCAGGTCGTTGGCGAGCACGTCGGGTTCCTCCAAGGGCAGGAAGTGGCCACCGCGGGTTGGACCGCGCCATTGGCGCAGGTCACGATAAACGCGCTCGGCGTACTCGCGGGGGTAGTCCCGGTCCTCCGGGGTGAGCCGGACTCCTGCTGGCACGTCAACAGCCTCCAGGGGCGGAGTCCGGGAGTCGTCGTAGTAGGGCCTGAAGGAGGAGCCGATCGTCCCGGTCGCCCAGTAAAGAGTGGCGACGGTGAGTAGGAGGTCTTTGCTGAACCGGGATTCCAGGTCTCCGTCGCAGTCGCTCCAGGCCCGGTACTTCTCCACGATCCAGGCCGCCAGGCCGGCGGGCGAGTCGAGCAGGGCCGCGGCGAGGGTGTCCGGTCGGGTGCTCTGGATGGCGGCGTAGCCGTCGTCGCTGCCATCGTGCTCGTCTGATCGCGCTTTCAGGTAGGCCTGCTCGGCTGCAGACAATGGGTGGGCGCCGTCGAGAACGGGGTGCAGGTTCGGATGGTGGGTGTGGATCCCGACCACCCGCTGCGGGTGCCGGGCGCCGATGAAGCCGGTGACATGAGAGCCGATGTCGCCGCCGTACGCGCCGAACGTGGAGTAGCCCAGGACATCCGTCATCAGCCGGGCCCATAGGTCAGCAACTACCGGAGGGGTCACCAGGCCGTGGCTCGGCAGGTCCGAGAACACGAAGCCGGGCAGGGACGGAACGACGACGTCGAAGGCGTCGCCCTGCTCGCCGCCGTAGGCAGCGGGATCGGCCAGCCGCGCCGCTAGCGGCAACATCTCCACGAAGCTGCTGGGCCAGCCGTGGGTGAGCACCAGCGGCAGCGGGGAGGGGCTGCCGCTGGAGGGCGCGGCGCGCAGGTGTACGAAATGCACGCGCCGGCCGTCCAGGGAGGCGGTGTAGTGCGGCACTGCGTTGAGTTCGCGTTCCCGGGCACGCCAGTCGAAGTCGCTGCGCCAGTAGGTCACCAGCTCGCGCAGGTAGTCCGGGTCCGTGCCGGCACACCACCCGCTCGCAGTGGGGCGGGGAAAGCGGGTGCGCGCCAACCGCTCGGCCAGGTCCGCCAGCAGTTCGTCGGGGACGTCGATGGTGAACGGCACAGCCTGTGGCAAGGGCAACATGAAGAGCGCCTCCGCGACCTGGGACGGATGAGATGCATATTCCCCAGGTCAGCTCGCCGTGTCGGCTCGCCCGATGGCTGCAAGGGAAGCGGCTTGGATGTTACTGGCCAGGAGGCGGTCTGAAAAGTGGTTGGGTATCGAGAAGGCTCAGCTGCTGGAACCCGCGCGCCGCGAACCGCGCGTAGTCGACGTTGTCGGGCCGCGACGTGACGACGTAGTGGGCGGCGGGGGTTAGGCTCAATGACCTTCTCCAACAACGCCATTGGTCGAGGTGACGTCTGTGGCGCCAACTTGTCCAGCCACCGAAGATGACGATGGTACGGCCGGCATCGAGCTCCGTCTGGATCCAACGGACCAACTCCGCCTAGCCGTGGTGCGCCGTGGCCCGGACCCAGGGCCCCGGAAAAGTCGTCAGGCGATGCCGAGTAGGCGCCAGGGGGCGGGTGCTGTCGCGGGCGTGGTGGCGGTTGGCGGCGGCGATGTCGGGGACGCCGGCGGTGCGCAGGGCGCTGATGGCAGCGTGGCGCAGGGCGACCATGACCTGGGCTCGGTGCCGATGCGGACCTGGGATCGGTCCTCGTCGCAGGTGACGTCCCGCACCCAGTGGACCATGTTCGATCGGCCAGTGGCCACGGATCCGGCTGGCGAGGTGCGCCGGTTTGCCGCCACGGTGAGGACCGCCGTCACCACGCTCAACAGCAGGAACGTGACGATCAAGGTACGGTGCGGCCGGGCGAACCCGGCGACGCGCCGCAACGTCGCCCGGGACAGCGGTCGCTCGTCCTGCGCGTTCATGGCGTGGTGCACGGACGTCCACGCGGTCACTTCCACGCTCATGCCGTACCTCCGCGAGGAGGCTAAAACCTCGCGCCCGCTTCAGGTCAGGTCGCCGCACTGGCTGCCGGCTCCGCCGCCCGCCGCATGGAGAAGGGCGGCGGACGGCGGAGCGACAACGCGGGCTAGCCGACGACCACGACGCGGCCCTGGTTCAGCGGTTGCAGGTGCGCCGGGTCGAGATCGTCCGGGGCGCCCCGGCCACTGTCGTAGACGACGCGTCCCCCGTCGCTCTCCCAGATCCTGATCCGGAACCGGTCCACGTCGCGCCCGTCGGGCGCGTCGTAGATGGTGAGCTGGTACGCGTAGCCCGGGCGGCCGTTCACCGTGCCCTCGCCCCGGTACTGGCCGACCGAGCCGGCGACGGTGAGGCGCTCGTGTGCCGTACCGGTGAACGTGAACTCGCGTTCCGGCAGTCGGAAGGTGGTCGCGCCGAACGGCGTGGGCGAACCCTTCACCAGGCCGGCGACGAAGGCGAACTCCCCCGGCCCGGTCGCGGCCACATCGGCGCTGAGCGCCCCTGCGGGTGAGACGATCGCGCCGGCGCCGGCGACCGTGACGTCCGACGGGTCGTAGACCACGATCCGCACCGTCTGCTGCCCGGTCCCGCCGTCGTCGCCGGTCACGGTGAGCCGCGCGACGTGCACGCCGGGCCGCAGGTCGCCGGTGGCGACGCAGACGCCCTCGTTGCGCGCCTCGGTGACGACGCCGGGCGTGGCAGCCGCCGGGCCGTCGCCGTCCCAGTCCACCGCGCAGCGGTGGGTGTCCGGCACGCCCGGGTCGGTGAACGTGGCCCGCACGGTGACCGGTCCGGCCACCCGCAGCTCCTGGTCGAGCGCGATCGGGCTCACCTCGACCGGCCGGTTCGCTACGGTGACGGTCACGGTGTCGGTGGTGGTGCCGTGGCGCGCGTCGGTGGCGGTGAGTTCCAGCCGGTACGTGCCGGCCCGGTCGGCGCGGAACGATGGTGTGCGGGCCGGGCCCTCCAGCCGCAGGCCGCCGCCGAGCCCGCCGCCGTCCGGCTGGGCGAGCACCGCCCAGGACAGGGTCACCGGATCGCCGTCCGGGTCGGTGGTCCGGGTCGTGTCGAGGGTGACGGTGTCGCCCTCGGTGGCGGTCCGGTCCGGCCCGGCGTCGGCGGTCGGCGGGCCGCCGGCCGGCAGGACCCGCCCCACTGTCACCTCCGTGCGCGCGGCAGTTCGGGCGCCGTCGGCGTCGGTGGCGGTGACAGTGACGACGTGCCGGCCCTCGCTGAGCTGCCCGGGGGTACGGGTGGCTCCGACACCGAGGTCACCGTCGCGGTCGGAGGTCCAGCGCACGGCGGACCCGTCCAGGTCGCCCTGTTCCGGGTCGGTGACGGTCGCGGCGAGCGTGACCGTCTGCCCGGTGGCGAAGAACGTGCCGGTCAGCGGCGCGGTGATCCGTACCGTGGGGGCCTTACCGGCGACCGTGAGCGGGCCGCTTGTCGCGTCGGCGGTGTTCACCCCGTCGGTGACCCGTACCCGCAGCCGGCCGGTGGCCGCGCCGCCGGTGCCCGCGAGCTGCGCGGCGTCCACCGTGTACGAGGTGCCGGTGAGGCCGCCGGCCAGCACCCGCCAGTCGTCGGCCCCGTCCGGGCTGTACTGGATGCTCGCGGTGACCGGACCGCCGTCGGCGTCGCCGGCGCTCCACCGCAGGGTGACCGGGCCGGTCGCCGGCACCGGCGAGGGCGGCGCATCGCCGGTCAGCGCCACGACGGGCCGGTTCGCCGATACCGGGAGGGTGGCGAGGTCCCGCCCGGCTCGGGTGTCCACGAGCGTCACCCGCCGGGTGCCGGGGACGAAGTCGACGACCTCGTGGAAGGGGCGCGTCGCGGCGTGCTCGCTGGCCGCCGCCGGGGTGAACGGGTGCTCGGCCAGCGTCGCCCCGGCGGCGTCGAGCAGCCGCAGCGCGTACGGGCCGGGCGTGGTGGCCGGGCGGTGGGTGGTGCGGGCCAGGCGCTGCCCGGTGAGGGTGGCGTCACCGTCGCCGACGGCGCCGGAGAGCGCCAGCAGGTCACCTGTGGCGCCCTGCTGGGCGGGCGGGTTCTGGACGCCGTCGCGCCACAGCCGCCACAGGTCGTCGGAGATCCACTTGTTCCGGCAGTAGCTCATCAGGTCGGCGACCGGCGGGCTGGTGTCCGGCGCCCAGACGACCCGGCGCGGAGCGCCGACCGAGGCGTCACCGATGTCGTAGCCGGCGAAGCTGGGATTCGCCAGGTCCGGCCCGCCGATGGTGCCGCGCGGGTACGGGTAGGGCCGCCGCCCGTGCTCGTCGCCGGGATCGTCCGTGCACTCCACGTGCTGAGCGCCGAGCAGGTGCCCCAACTCGTGCAGGATGATCGTGGGATCGTGCGATCCGCCGACCGCCACCCATCCGGGAATGGCATCGGCGATGCCGCCCATCTGAGGCCGGTTCACCATGACGAGGTGGTAGACGCCCGGTTCCCGCA
Organism: Micromonospora sp. NPDC047074; assembly: GCF_040643815.1. NCBI lineage: Bacteria > Bacillati > Actinomycetota > Actinomycetes > Micromonosporales > Micromonosporaceae > Micromonospora > Micromonospora sp. NPDC047074. The sequence goes on along the minus strand of NZ_JBEYVB010000015.1, from coordinate 133,936 downwards.
CCCCGGCCGTCGCGTTCCGGTAGCTGGTGAGCACCGAGCGCGCGTCCGACCCGTCCAGGTAGTGGCTGTCGTCGTTGATCCAGCGGAACGGCTGGTCGTCGCGGTAATCGGCGCGGGTGACCTCCAGCCGGCTCGTCGGCAGCGTGCGCCGCAGCAGCGACTCGGCCCGGTCCAGGTCGGACTCGGCCGGCAGCACGGTCTGCCCGTTGCGTTGGTAACCGAGGCGGATCAGCTTGACGCGCACCGGCTTGGCCGCCTGGAAGCGCACCGTACGCTCGATGACGTTGTCCAGGTAGTCGGGTTCGGTGACCCGGCGGTCCGGGTTGACCTCGACCCGCAGTCTGACCTCGCCCTCGCTCGTCCACTGCGTGGGCAGCTCGAACAGGAAGCCGCCGGCGAGCTGTCCGCGCCGTACCGTTCGGTCCGGCACCAGCAGGCGGCCCGGGTTCGCCGGCGCGACCGGCGGGCCCAGCGACGTGCCGTCGGGCCGGAAACCGTGCAGGGCGGCAGTCACCGCCGGCGTCGCCGCGTCGGTGCCGACGTACGCCCGGACGACAGTGCGGCGGTCGGCGACCAGGTCCACGGAGTTGGTCAGGTCCTGGATCACCTGGGTGGCCTCCAGCCCGCTCACCCTCAGGTTCGGTCCGGGTGCGGTGCAGGTGTTCAGGTAGACGCGCAGGCTGATGTCGACCTCGTCCAGGACGGCCACGTCGAGGGACTGGTTGTTGTCGAACCGGCCCACGGCCGCGTAGACCGGCCGGCTGCCGGCCGGGAGCACCGCCGGGCTGCCGAACGTGCCGTCACCGTTGCCGGGGAAGACGTAGACCGCGCGGCTGGCGTAAGCGACCACGACCAGGTCCGGCCGGCCGTCCCGGTTGAGGTCGGCGACGTCCACGTCGTACGGCCCCTCCCGCTCCGGGGTCAGCGGCCCCAGGTCCAGCGACGGCAGCTCCCGGGGCGCCGGCGAGGTGCCGCCGGCAGGCGGGTCGCGGAAGTCGCTCCACAACCGGATCCGGTCCTCGCCGATGATCGCGACGGCCGCGTCGAGCCGCCCGTCGAGGTCGAAGTCGGCGATCGCGGGTGAAAACGCCTCGCCGAGCCCTTCGATCCGGGGCTCGGGGCTGTTCCGGCCGTCGCGGATCATCGAGACGGTGCTCTGCAGGCGGCTGCTGAGCAGCAGATCGGGCACGCCGTTGCCGGTCAGGTCGCCGGCGGCGAGGAATTCGGGCTGGACGTATGATGGCTGGTCGCCGAGGAGGAACCGCTCATCGAAGGCGCCGCCGTTGAGGTTGCGGAACACCCGTACCCGGTCGTCACCTGGGTTGGACTGGATCTGGGGGTCGACGGCGGCGAGGTCGGGCAGCAGATCACGGTCGAAGTCGGCCACCGCGACGTCCGCCACGCTGCGCCCGTCCAGCAGGAGCCCCGCCGGCCCGAATGTCGTGTCGCCGTTACCGGCCCAGATGCTCACCCCTTCGGTGGTGGCGGCCGCGAAGTCCGCTTTGGCGTCCCGGTTGAAGTAGCCGACCGCGATGCGGCCCGGCGCACCCGACGTCGGATAGACCTCCGGCCGGCCACCGGGGTTTACCGACGTGCGGAACGTGCCGTTGCCGACCGCGATGAGCTGGTGCACGTCGCCGTCGCCGCGCGCCGACGCGACGAGCAGGTCGTCGAAGCCGTTCTGGTTGGTGTCGACCGCCTCGACGTCACGTGGGCCGGCGATGCCGGCGGCCACCGGCATCGCCGTGAACCCGAACGTGTCGCAGCCGGCGGCGAGGCCCGCACCCGGCGGGCCGGCGGCCCGGACCGGCGCCGCCGCGCCGGGTACGCCCGCCCCGGGACCGAGCAGCGCCACGGCCAGAGCGGCCACGGTCGCGCCGGCCCACGGGCCGAATCTTCCTGATCGCATCACTGTCACCTTTCCGTGCGCGCCGGCCGCGGGGCACGGCTGCGCACAGTCGTCTGAGGAAATGAGGGGTCTCGATGGGACCGCCGGATGGCCATGCCGGTCATCGGCCGACCGGCATCGCCGCGTGGGTCCGCCGCCTCCGTCCCGGAGGCGGGGCCGGTCACCGGCCGGCCGGCAACGCCCGTTCCGGCCGGGCAGGTCGGTCACCGGCCCGGCGCCGCAGCGACGTCCGCGCTGTCCGGACGCGGCTCGCCCGGCCCGGCCGACGGCGTGCCGAGGGCGGCCGACAGCTCCCGTCCGGCCTGCTCGATGCCACCCTCCGCTACGAGGGCGAACACGAACCGATCCGGGCGCAGCACCACAAACCCGGCGCGGTGGCGCCGGAGCCACCCGCCGAGCACGTCGTCCACGTCGACGACGTCGACCCGGTCCGGCCCGGCGTCCCCGGGTGCGACCGGCAGGTCGGCCACCGGCGTGCCGCCCGGGTGGACGGCGACGAACCGCACCGGCAGCCCGCGCCACCGCGATCCGAGCGGGCCGTCCGCCGTGGCAGGGCCGAGCACGGCGAAACCGTCGCCGAGCGCCTCGTCGAGCAGGCGCGCCTCCGATCCTCCCGGCAGGAGGATCCGCGGCTGGGGAAACATGGTCCCGACCACGCCGTCCCGCCGGCCGCCGGCCATCAGGCCCCGCCGGTACGCCGGCACCGGCTTGAACTCGAACCGCTCCACGAACCGTCGTACCCGGGAGATCGTCTGGACCGCGCGGAGCAGGGTGTCCCGCATCCAGGCAATGGACGGGCTGCGGGCCAGGAAGACACGCCCCAGCCGGACGCTGGTCCGCGCCATCTCCTGGGTGTGCGGGCGCCGCTCGGTCTCGTACGTGTCCAGGACGGTGGCGTCGGCGGCGCCGGACAGCACCAGCGCCAGCTTCCACGAAAGGTTCGCCGCGTCGCGCAGGCCGCTGCACAGGCCCTGGCCCATGAACGGCGGCATCTGGTGGGCCGCGTCGCCCAGCAGGAACACCCTGCCCTCCCGCCACCGTTGCGCGATGAGGTGGTGGAAGGTGTAGACCACCGCCCGGGTGACGGCGAACCGGGCCGGGTCGACGTACGGCGAGACGAGCGCGGCGATGGTCTCCGGCCGCCGCATCTCGGCCTCGGTCTCCCCCGGGCGCAGCATGAACTCCATCCGGTAGCTGCCGGCCGCGCCGGGAGACACGAACGCCGGGCGCCGCCAGTCGCAGACGAACCGGGTGTCCCTGACCCGCACGGCGTCGGGCGGCACGTCGCCGGAGACCGCCAGCCACGGCTCGGCGTAGCTCGCCCCGGACAGCGGGATCCGGACGGCGGACCGGGTGGCGCTGCGGGCGCCGTCGCAGCCGAGCACATACCGGGCGCGAACCGCCCGCCGCTGCCTGGTGACCACGTCGGACAGCAGCACTGTCACCCCGTCCTCGTCCTGGGTGAGGCCGATCAGCTCGGTGCCGAGCGAGAGCTGGACGTGCGGGAAACGGTCCAGCCCGGTTCGCAGCGTGCGTTCCAGCCGCGGCTGGTCGAAGAAGCGAAGCGGCGCGTGGCCGTACCCGAAGTCGGTCTCGGACAGCGCCATCCGGGCGAAGACGCGGCCGGCGCGGTTGACGTACTCGACGAGCGGCGGGGCGATCGTCTCCGCGCGTACCTCGTCGAGCAGGCCCGCCTGCTGGTAGATGCGCAGCGCCTCGTCGTCGCAGGAGAAGGACCGCGGCTGGCCGTGCGGGGCCACGCTGCGCTCCACCACGAGCGTGGCTACACCGCGGGCGCCGAGCAGGTTGGCGGTGAGGGCACCCACCGGCCCGCAGCCGATGACGGCGACCTCGACCTCCTGAACCGGTTCGTGAGTCGACGGCTTATCTGGACGCATGACGCTGCCCTTCGGACGTTCGCGTGGGGACGGCGTCCGGCCGTCCTCTCCCGACGCGGACCAGGGCATCAGGCCGGCGTGGAAAAGGTGTGGAAACGGCGTGGAGGCGGGCCTCCACGCCGGTCAGAAGTCGGCGAACCGCTGCAGCAACAGCCGGGCGCCCTGCTCGGCGGCGATCCGGGCGCCGGCGTCCCACTCGGTGCGGTCGCGGCGGGCGGCGCCACGGATGCGGTGCAGTTCCGCGACGAATACCCGCTCGCCCACCCGGTCCGCCACGGCCAGCGCCTCCCCGGCCAGCGCCGCCGCGGTCTCCAGGCGGCCGGCGGTCAGGTACGCCTCGGCCATCGCGCAGAGCGTGATGGTACGGGTGGACCGCAGTCCGGGCCGGTAGAACTCCTCAGCGGCGGCGCGCATCGCGTCGAGCCGGCCGTGGTCGCCGCCGCGCGCCGCCGCCCACTCGATGAAGTACGCGCCGGTCGCCGTCATGTGCGGCAGGCCGGTGCGCCGGCCGATGTCCCGGCACCGCCGCCCCGCGACGTCGGCCGCGTCGACGTCATGTTCCTGCATCGCCAGCCAGGCGGCGTAGAGCGCCGCGTTCGCCCGGCCGTACGGGTCGTCCAGTTCCTCGGCGAGCGCCTCGGCGCGGGCGATGTCCGCCCGGGCACCGGCGGGATCGCCGCACATCGAGCGAACGAGCGCCCGGAAGTTGTGGCAGCCCAGGACCGGCCCCCGGCCGACCTCCCGGCGCAGCAGCCCTCGGTCGACCGTTTCCAGGCGGTCGATCGCGGCGGTGAGCCGTCGTTCGGCGTCGGCCGGCCGGCCGGTGAAGTAGCTGACCGTGCCGAGCAGGTACTCGCCGGCCACGGTGATCAGCCCGCCGCCGTCGTCCTCGGAGCGCACCAGACGCCCGGCGAGGTCGGCGCAGATCGCGAACTCGGCCCGGTTGGCGGCCAACTCGCCCAGTGCCCAGAGCGCGTGCCGGATGTCCGCGTCCGGCCCGACGAGCGCCAGCAGCTCACCGGCGCGGGCGCAGACCTGGTCGACCGCGTCGCTGCCGACGCCGACGGTCATCTGCAACAGCGACGCGCGGTGCAACTGGACGGTCAGTTCGGTGAACGCCACGTCGGGCGAGACCTGCGCGGCCGGGGCCAGCCGGTGCGCGGCGCGTTCGAGGTGACCGAGCGCGTCCTCGTAGGCGACCCGCCGGGTCGCGTCGTCGGCGGCGACCAGCGACCACCGCAGGTGGTCCTCGCCGTGACCGAGGCCGATCGCCTGACCGTAGTGGCGGGCCAGCTCGGCCGGTGCGACGTCGGCCGTCCGCTCGTACGCCGTCGCCAGCCGGGCGTGCAGCGCGGCCCGGCGCGGCGGGACCAGCCCGGCGTAGATGACCTCGGCGATGAGCGGATGGCGGAACGTGACCGCGCCTGGTCCGGCCTCGGTGACCAGCGCGGCCGTGTACGCCGGGGCGAGCGCTTCGGCGACCACCGGGGCGGTACTGTCCAGCGCCGCCGCCATCACCTGCAGGTCCAGGTCGTGTCCGGCCACGCTGAGCAGGTCGAGGCAGCGCCGGGCGGGGTCGGGCAGCCCGCCGAGCCGCAGCCGTACCATGTCCCGGATGCTCGGCGGCAGCTCCGCGGCGGCCGCCGGGTCGGTCCGGGACCGCAGCAGCTCGGTGAGGAAGAACGGGTTCCCTCCGGTACGGGTGACGAGCCGCGTCACGACCGGCTCCGGCGGCGCCACGCCGGTCCGGTGCCGGACGAGGTCGGCGACCGAGAAGGCGTCCAGCCCGGTGAGCCGGAGCTGGCCGAAATCCCGCCCGCGAGTCAGCTCGGCGACTGTCGCCACCAGGGCCGGGTCGTGGTCGTAGGGCCGGAGGGTGGCGAGCACGAGCGCCCGGGACGTGGACAGGCCGGCGGAGAGGAACCGCAGCAACAGCAGCGAATCCGGGTCGGCGGCGTGCAGGTCGTCCAGCACCACCAGCAGGCCCCGTCGCCGGGCCACCGTGTGCACCAGGCCGGACACCGCCTCGTACACCTGGAACCGCGCCGTCGGATCGAGGCCGCCACCGCCCGCCGGTCCGGGCAGCGCCCCGGCGGCGAACCCGCCCAGCCGGCTCGCCGAGCCCATGGCGCTGGCGTCCGGCATCGCCGCGAGCGCGCGTACCACCTGGCTCCACAGCCAGAACGGCGGCGCCTGCCCGACGTCGGGACAGCGACCCCAGAGCACCGGAACCCCGTCCGCGGCGGCCTGGGCGCTGAGCGCCGCGGCGAGGCTGGTCTTGCCGATGCCCGCGTCGCCCACCACTGCCAGCACCCGCCCGCCGCGCCCGGTGGCCGCGTCGAGGGCTTCCCGCAGCCGCGCCAGCTCCGCGCCGCGCCCCACGAGCGGGTCCGCGCCCCGGTCCGGCGGCTCACCGGTCGCAGCCGCGCCCGACGGCTCGCCGCCCCGGCCCACGTCGTTCTCGCCCGGCCGAGGTCCGCTCCCGGTCGGCTCGGCGCCGGGTTCGCCCGGCGCCTCCGCAACCGGACCCGGACCGGTTTCGGCACTGGTCGACCGGGTTCCGGCCGCCCGCGCGACGTGCCGGCCGCCCGCCGCCGGAGGGCCGGGGTCCGCCGGTACGGTCTGGTCCAGGATCAGCCGGTGCGCCGCCCGCACCTGTTCGCCGGGGTCGAGCCCGTACTCGGCGGCGAGGACCCGGCGCCCCTCGTCGAAGGCCGCCAGCGCCTCGGTCTGCCGGCCGGACCGGTACAGCGCCAGCATCAACTGCGCGCGGGCCCCCTCGCGCAACGGGTTCGCCGACACGAACCGGCGCAGTTCCGCCAGCAGCGTCGCGTGCCGGCCGGCCGCGACAGCGGCGGTCAACCGCCCCTCCTCGGCGGTCAGCCGCAGCTCGGCCAGCCGCGCCACCTCCGGACGCACCGCGGTCAGCTCGCCGACGCCGGCGAGCGGCTCGCCACGCCACAGCGCCAGCGCCTCGGCGTAGGTGCGCTCGGCGGCCGCCGGCTCCCCGGCCGCGAGCGCGTCCGCCGCCCGGTCCACGAGGCGGCCGAACCGGATCGCGTCGACGGCCTCGGCGTCCACCCGCAGCTCGTACCCCCTCGGGCGGCTACGCAGGACGCGCGCCGGCTCGCGGTGGGACCGCTCGGGCTCCACCGCCCGGCGCAGCCCGGCGACGTACGTGCGAAGCGTCGTGTGGGCGCTGGCCGGCGGTCGCCCGTCCCACAGCGCCTCGACCAGCCAGTCGGCGGCGACGAACCGGTTCGGCCGTAGCAGGAACAGGGCCAGCAGGGCCTGCTGCTTCGGCCCGCCGAGGGGCACGCCTCGCCCGTCCCGGACGATCCCTGGCGGACCCAGCACCCGGAACTGCGCCATCACCACAACGACGATCCCCACATATCCGGTGCCGAGTATGGCAGCAACCGACCACATCGGACATCGTCGTCATCAACCGATGTTGCAACAACTACTGGAACCCACGCGGAACCACGGGGTCAGTTTTCAGGCGGAGCCGACACGGCGAATGTGGCACTGCTGCAGCACGTCAGGGCGCAGGCCCGCACACATGTCGACGAGTAGGCCGCACGACGACGGCGGCAGATGAGTGAACCGATGTACCGTCCCTACGACGGGAACCAAGTTGCCTGGTCCCCACACCTGCGGCAGCCTTCGCGGCGTGATCGTGACGGGTGTGCTCACCGAGGACGATTGGAAGGTCTGGCGGGAACTGCGGCTCGCCGCGCTCGCGGAGGCGGCGTACGCCTTCGGTTCCCAACTGGCGGACTGGCAGGGCGACGGTGACCGGGAGGAACGCTGGCGCAGTCGGCTGGCCATCCCCGGCTCATACAACGTGGTGGCGACGCTCGACGGGCAGCTCGTCGGCATGGCCAGCGGGGTACCGACCGATCAGGGCGGCGTTGTCGAGCTGATCTCGATGTACGTGGCGCCGGTGGGGCGTGGCCGGAGCGTGGGCGACCACCTCGTGCGGGCGGTCGAGCAGTGGGCTCGGCTGGTGGGCGCGGGGACACTGCGCCTGGCCGTGGTGGAGGGCAACACAAACGCCTGGGCGCTCTACCAGCGAAACGGCTTCCGTGACACGGGTGAGCCCGGCGACCTCATGCCCGACGGCCTGCGCCGGGAGCACATCATGGCCAAGAAGCTCACCCCCTAGCGGGCCGGCCGTCGATCGACTGTGCGCCGCCACCTGAAGTGATGGCGGCGCGTCCCTCCACACTGCTCAGCATCATGCTCAGGTACCTCCCCAGGGCCTCGGCACCACCAGCACGGGCCCGCAGCCAACGATCATGGTCTGACGGCGCGGCGGCCAGCCTCGAGATGGAGGTCTTCTCCTACATCGAAGGCTTCTACAACCCACACCGCCGGCACAGCCGTCTGGGTAACGTCAGCTGGCGACCCCCGATCGGCACTGCGCCGCCGGCCGCACCACCAGCCGCCGACCCCGTTGACGTCAGGCTTGGGCTTCAACTCGCCGGTCATGCAGCTCTTGATGTAGGCCTCTTCCACCTGCTCCTGCCACGTGACGCTGACGTCTCCGATCTCCATGTCCGCCGGCAGGTCCGGGTCGAGTAGGTCATAGCCGATCTTGCACCGAATACCACGGCCTCGACGTGGCCGCCCTGTGCCGGACCGGCCGCGACGTCGACGACGAAGTCCTCGCGCATATCTGGCCGACCCACCACGAGAACGTCCACCTCTACGGCACCCACTCGGTCGACATCGACGGCGAACTCGTCCAACTCGACACCGGCGGCTACCGGCCGCTGCGGCTGACCGAGGTCACCGCACCGACCCGCTGACCAGGCTCCCGGCAGAGACAGAGACCCTTTTCGAAAGTGGTCAGCGCCGGAAGCGATTTCGGTGTGCTCTCGTCCGGCGTGATGTCTGCCTTCGACGGATTTTGTGCGGTCGACTCACCCTGACGGCTGTGATCCTCGGCCAGGGCGAGGCCCGGGCGGGTTTCGTCAGGGCTGGCTGGGCGGGTCGAGCAGGGTGGTCTGGGCCAGCCGGGTCCGCAGCGCGAGGTCGAGGTAACTGGGGGACAGGCGGCGGCCTCGCCGTCCACCTGAGGGTCAGCGTGTCGTACGCCACGGGACGTAGCGGTGCCTACGTTGCGGTGCGGACGCGTTCGCGCACCGCAGCGGCCATGGTGGAGGGCGTCATCGTCATCGCTTCGAAGGGAGCACACCATGGGGGACGTACTACACCGGTCGCGCGGAAAGGCTCTGACCCTCGTCGCCGCGTTCGCCGCACTGCTGTCGGTGTCGGCGCTGGCCGCTCCGGCGGCCCGGGCGGCGGAACCGAGGGGCGACGTCGCGGCGGCGGCCTGGACGCCGAGCCTGGTCCCGTTCTACGGGGAGGTGGAGCAGGTTTACCGAAACCTCAACGGGTCGCAGCGGCAGTTCTATCTTCAGTACTGCCCGAACGGCAGGGTCTGCCTCGCCGTGGGTGAGGGCGACGGCCAGCACACGGTCTACCGTCTGTACCGCTGCACCGAACGAGGCCTCACCAACTTCATCGACGCCGGTGCCATCGTGAACAACCAGGTTGGCGACGCGCACGTCAGGCTGCTCGGCAAGAACCACGAACTGCTCGGCGTGCCGGTCCCGGCGGACGACGTGAAGCGGGAAGTCAACTGGGGACCGATCTGGTACATCGACGTGTGCTGAACGGTGCGGGTGCGGGCGGCGGCCCGCACCCGATCGCTTGCGACGACGGGCTGGCGCGCTGAACGTTCGGGTTCGTTACGTTTTACTCCGTTCGGGGCGTGGTGTGCCGGTTCGCCGTGCCGTATCACAGGAGCAACTCGGGCACGCCGACGCACGGACCTCGTTAGGAGTTCTAATACTGCAACGGCAGTAGGCGAATCGAGTTCGACTCGCGTTCGCTGGTTTGCCTGTGACGGATGTTGATGTTGACCGGTGGCATGCGGAGTTGAACCGGTTGCACGCACGGATCGGGCCTCGGTTTCGCCGGTCGGAGCCGCGGCGGCGGGCGCGGCAGTACCTGTGCGGGCTGGTGTCGGGCCTGGGGCGCAAGAACGGCTGGACCCTGGCCGAGCAGGCCGGGGATATGTCGCCGGACGGGATGCAGCGGTTGTTGCGGTGGGCGGACTGGGACGTCGACGCCGTCCGTGACGATGTGCGGGACTACGTGGTCGAGCACCTCGGCGATCCGGCCGGTGTGCTGATCATCGATGACACCGGCTTCCTGAAGAAGGGCACACGGTCGGCCGGGGTGCAACGCCAGTACTCCGGCACCGCCGGCCGGACGGAGAACTGCCAGGTCGGGGTGTTCCTCGCCCGACGCGGTGGCCCGGCGCAGCCCATCGGCTTCGCCGCCACCGTGCGGCTGCCCCTCGTTGCGATCCTCGCCCAGCGCGCGCAGTGCGACCGGTGGTCCGACAGTCGAGCAGTGCCTGCCACAGTTGCGATCCTCGCCCGCGCCCCGCACCTCGGTCGCATGCTGTTCGGCGACGTCCATGTCGGCACCGGAAGCCTCGAGCAACCGAACGATCGGCTCGCTAATGCCGTGCGGTCCGCGAGAGCGACGCCGGCCTGGATGCCGAGCAGGTGCGGGTCGGTCGTCACCGGGTGGACGGCCGCGATGGCCTTCCTGTGGCCGGTCCCGGCTCGCGCCGACGCCGTATCGGCCAGCCACCCCGGACAGCTCGCCAGCTTGATCCGTTGTCACTGCGGCGCGACGGGGACCGCTACACCAGGCCCTCTCCCCGCCGCCGGCGTCATGAAGACGGGGCGATCCTGCCGGCCCTGGCGTGAGGACTGGCCCCATCGCCCTTTGATAGTCGTCAACGGGCTCACGCCTGCCAGCATGCCATCGATGCGAGTCCGGTTTACGACACTCTCGTGTCATGAGGCAACAAACGGCCAGTACGCAGTTGAAAAGCACGCGCAGCACGCACGAAGATGGACAGCATGGGGCCACTGCGGGGACAGCTATGAGCGTTGATCACACGGGCCTTTCTGTCAGGGTTGTCGAAAACGCCCTGAAGATACTCGTACCGTCAATGTCGGACAGAGTTGAGGGCGCGGCGGGCCTAGTCGACTCGCTCCGCCAGTTCCGGACGGGCCGTCGCACCAAGTCCGTCATCGCCGCTCGTTTGCACGAGGCCGCAGAGGCCATAGCCGAGCGGATGCAGCGTCTGAGAGAGAATGAGTTCCGCGCAGTCGGCGAGAACGAGCGAACGGCGGCTATCGAGGGCGTCCTGGAGGCCATCGATGATGGGCGGCGGGAGGATCAGATCCCGCTGGAGGATCTGACCGCTGAACACTTGGTCAGCCGATACCAGCCCTCTGCGGAGCGGGCGTGGGAGAAGCGCCTACTCTCAGAGGACGGACGGAATTACGGCAGGATCTACCTGTCCCACTCTTGTGACTACATTGTTGCTCTTGCCAAGGGAATGCCCGACTTCGACAGCCGGGTGGTCTGGGAGACTTACGTTCTGGGGCGTCGTTTGGAGGAGGCACTCGCGAGCAGTATCGCCGGTGTCGTACCCCCGGTGGTGACGGCAGCGGACAACCATGAGTTGGAAAGCATGGAGGCGTCCCACCGGTCGAATATCGCGAACAGTTACAAGGACATCGACCTTTTCGGTCTCAGTCTGCCAACCGACATGCGCCGACAGCCGATAGAAATCTCGTATATTCACCTCCGCGCATCGTATCCAAAGGGAATGCACGGCGAAAGTCTAAGCCGGCATGTTGCGGACGTCAGGCGTGACGATGAGGAGCGGGACGACTTCCCGGTCGAGCCACGACAGACGGTAGTCGGGCGCCGTATGCCCAGCTCCGCCATGGTGGACGTCGCCCTGGCAGACACGTTCAACCACGGACAGAGCAGGTCTGGCGCCACCACCTTCTCCTTTCACGACGACAAGAGCGGGGAACGCTTCGAACGGTATCTCCGGCATGGCGCCCGGGTCATGTTGGTCGGCGGCGCCGGATCCGGCAAGACCACCATCAGTCGTTGGCTCGCCGTAAGAGTCGCCACGAGGAGGCTACCGAAAGACCTCCGGTCCGCGCTGGACCAGTGCGTACCCTTCTACGTGCCGCTGCGCGGGCTGCTGCGGGAAAAGTCCACGCCTTCGATTGACGATCTGTTCTTCCGTCAAGACCCAGCACTGAGATCCATTGGACGACGGTGGCTGCTGAGCAACCTCCGCGATGGAAAAGCACTCATCATCCTCGACGGTTTTGACGAATTGTCCGAGACCGCCAGGTCTGCGGCGGAGATTTGGCTCAAAGAACTGCTGGCGGAATACCCTGCATGTCACTACTTTGCCACGTCGCGCCCAGAGGGCCTTCGACGGCAATGGTTCGCGCACTACGACTTCGAGCTTGTGGAGCTTTTCCCAATGGCGCTACCGCAAGCCCGTGAATGCATTTCAAACTGGTACGCCGCATTGAAGGACGGCGCCACTGTTGAGAAGCATCATCAGTACGACAGGCAACTACACAAGCTCCTGGGCGATCTCGAGACTCGGCCTGCGGTGACTGATCTCGCGCAGACGCCCTTGCTCTGCGCCATGCTCTCCGCCCTATACGCAACCAATACACCGGAATCCGCGCCGCAGACTCGAATGGACCTCTACGCGCGGGTCGTCGAATCCCTGGTAGACCGACGAGACCGGGAGCGCCTGCTGCTATACGAGGGCATGACCGACTTCTCTGCTCGCGAGAAGTTGCAGCTCCTACAGGCCATTGCCCGCTATATGACTGAAGAGTCGCGGCAACTGGTACCGATATGGCGCTCGGGCTTGCGGCCGGGTAACCATATGACTGCAATTGCCGCGGTCGAGGAGCGGCTGGTCAGCATGCCGACTGCCGCGGTGACACCGACTGAGGCACTTGAGCATCTAGTGGATCGAAGTGTGGTCTTTAGCGATGTTGGCGGTGGCGAGGGACAGTTCGCGCATCGGACATTCCAAGAATTCCTTGCCGGTCGCGACTATGCGTACGTTGGCGACGTCAACAATTTGCTCTCGAATGCGCATGATCCAGCGTATCGGAATACCATCGTGTTTGCAGCCGGGGCAGCCAGCCAGAGCGTCGCCAGCCAGATCGTGCGTGGATTGATCAGTTCAGCCAAGGCCAGCGACAACCGACGGGACATGCTCCTGCTGATCGCCGAGTGCGTAGGAGCCAGCGGTCCGCTAAGCCAGGATACCGCTGACGCGGCTCGCGAGATGGTTCGGATGGTGATGCCGCCACGCACACTGGATGAGGCAGACACTCTGGCCGGTTTCGGGGACCATGTGATCGCCTGGCTTGGCGGATTAGAGATTACCGACGTTCCGACGCTACGGGCCTCCATGCATGCGGCGGTCAAAGTCGGCACGCCCCGCGCGATGTCGATTCTCGGCACCTACGCTAGCCTCCCGCTAGCGGACGAGATCACCGAAGAGTTGATCGATGCGTGGCCCCGGTTTCCCGCGGCGGCGTACGCGACGCAGGTCATCGTCAAGTTGGATCTGTCGCAGCGAGTCCTCAGCGTGACGTCAACGGAATCGCTGCGAGCGTTGGGCGCCGCACCGAATATAAGGAACCTGCGACTTAACGTATCGGTTGACGATCTGCACGCGCTCTCCGGGAACCGTCAGTTGCTTTCCCTAGGCGCGGTCGGATCCCTGGGCGGGTCGATTGACGGGATCGGACAACTCACGGCCTTGCGCAAGCTCGACCTGCGGCACAACCGGCTCATCCAGGACATCGCCGCGGTTGGGACGCTGACGGCGCTCCGGGAGCTCTACCTGGACGGGTGCACCTCGCTGGTCGACCTTGACGCACTGGGCGGCCTGGTTGGGCTCCGTGTCATCTCAGCCAAGTTCCTCACAGAGGTTAGAGACTGGTCGTGGCTGGCGTCACTCACGAACGCCTGGACCGTCGCCGTCGACGGCTCTTCCCTGACCACACTTGACGTGGTCGGCAGCATGGAGAGTTTGCGCTCTCTGTTCGTGGACGTCCCGATCGGACTACGAGATCTGAGCGTGCTGTCGCGCTGCCCTCAGTTGCGTCGGCTTCGGGTACGACTCGATCCGGCTGCCGATAAGGATGTCGACTTTCCTCCCACGCTCCACTCGCTAGAACTTGTTGGCCGAGCCGACGAGACCGTGCTGTCGAGGGTTGCCGCCCTCCCGGAACTGAGAAGGCTCAAGCTGACTCAAATGTCAAAGCTTTCTGACTTACGCATCCTTGAGAGTATGACGGAACTTACCGAACTCACGATTCACGATGCGGGGACGGTTGCCGACTGGTCGGGGCTTGCCCAGCTGACACGGGTGCGACGTTTGGATCTGTCCGGTTGCGCGGTCACGGACACTTCCTTCGCCGAGCACATGACCGGGCTAGAGACCGCGATATTCGATCGTTGTCGAATCCTGCAACACCTGGGCGGCCTGGCCCGGTCGACCGTACTTGAACGGGTGAGCCTCAACGAATGTTCCGGCGCGATGCTCGGCTCGGAAGTAAACCAGCTTCGGGAAGAGTCACGGTCGCGCAGAACCTTGAAGATCGATTACGACCCATTCGCATTCCATGACTTCAGCGTGTCCTAGCAACGGAACCTTGACTTACGTCGGTAGAAGATGCCGAAGGGGTCGGCATTGGACGATCGCCCCCTTGTCGTCCGTCCTCACTACCAGTGCCCGAAAGGTGTCGCAACCGCATGCCGCACTCTGCGCCAACTGACCGACGCCCAATCCGTATCATCTGTGGCTACTGCAACCGGCACCCCGACTACAACGGAACCGCGCCTGACGCCGCCGCCCGACGGCAGCCGGCAGCCGACAGCCGGCACACGGCGCAGGCGCTCGGAGGCTGCATCTCCAAGCTGCGGCTACCAACCGTGGGGGAACGGAGCAACGGACCCGCCGCCACACTCAGCGGCAGCGTAAAGCGCCGGGAGAACCACCCCGAGCGGGTAGTCGGTGACGGCGACGACGCTGTCGGCGGGCACCTGCGCGCGCCCGGTTCCCTAACCTCGCCCTGGCCGTGCCGGCTGAGGACGTGCAGTGGCGCACCACGATGCTGGTCCGCGGCCCCTGGGGCCTGCCGGTCACCTGGTGATTCGAGCGTATGACCAGCGCCGACACCCTCCACCGGGAGCGTCGGCAAGGACTTGTTCTGGCCTGCGGATTTCGTTCGCGCCTTTGGCTCCCGGCCGGCCTCAGCCACGCCACGCACGTGGGCTGAACCCGCCTGTAGGGCAGTGCCTGCTGCTGGTCGTACTGCCCGCTCCACGCGCCGGGCAACGGCTCGGGCCAGGGGTGGCCGACGGAGGACGGTGCGGGGCGGAGCAGGCCCGCCAAAGAACGCCGGTGCCGGTCGGTGGGGTGGTGGGTGCACAGTGACCTGGCGTAGGCACCCGCCGCCGTGTTAGCGGCCGAGCAGCAGGGTCTCTGGTATGGCAACACTGCCTGTGACCCCGCCGATGACCGCTTCGGCGGTGGTTTGGGGTTCTCAGCTTCAGCCTTAACTGCACCGCCGAGCGGAGCGGAAACGATGGATGTCTGTATACCGGGGGAGGCATCACACCGGTAGCGCGCGGATCGCGGCAAATCCGGTTGGCGGGTCTGGTCTCCGCCAGTTTGCAGATCGCCGTCCTTGCATCGAGGCCTCGCTGCGGACATGATCAGAGCATGATTGAAAGAACGGACACCACCACCTCCTGGTGAGCGGGCAAGCTGCACAGCTGCGCGTCTGGCGCACCCTGCCCGACCACTATGCGGACAGAAAAGTGGCGGCTTCCACGGTCGACGCCGCCGGACGTGTCATCGCGCTACTGGTCGCTCCCGATGCGACCTGCACCGAGCGGGGAGCCGCGCTCCAGCCGTACGCCGCGACCGCGGTCGTCATCGACGGCGGCGACGTCACCGAGGTGACCATCCCAGAACTCGATCTACGGTTCCCCAAAATCGACGTCCTCGGTGACGGCTTCGTCCTGGCGGCAGCACGATGCCGGATGCCCACCGGGCCGGCGGCCACGACTGTCGCCGAACTCGAGGCACAGATCCCCCACAACGCGCGCATCGTCGACGCCGACGGCTCGACCCGGACCACCTTCCACGCTGGTGACGGCATCGGGCAACTGATGGTCGACCAGGCGGGCAACATCTGGATCAGCTACTTTGATGAGGCTTCCGTCTGCGCGCCGCATCCGGTCAGGCAGGACCGCACGCAACCACCCCACCGCACGAGCATGTCCATGCCCGGCCTCATTCGCTGGACCGCGACTGGCGACGCCGCCTGGTATGCGACCCAAGATCGAAACGGCCCAGCGAGCTGGGTCGACTGCTACGCGCTCAACGTCGGCACCCACCGCACCTGGGCGTATCCCTACCAGGGCTTTCCGCTTGTGGAGATCGACCAGGACGGGGTGCGCTGCGTACGCCGAACGCCCGTCCGCTCCGCAGGTGGTGTCATCGTTGCCGGTGAGCGTGTGGCGTTCGTGGGCGGCCAGGGACACGGCCCGCAAGCCGCCGGCCGCTACCTGGTTACCTTCTCCCGCATCATCGATGGCCCGGTCGAGGCCACCACGACAGCGCCACTTCTCCTGTCCACCGGCCACCGCCCCACCACTTGGGCCCGACGAACGGTGTGCCGGGACAACCGAATGTGGATGCAGTTCGGCGACGGACGAACCTGGTACGTCCTCACCATGTAAGCGAGTCGCCATAGGCTCGGGTGGTTGTACCGAACCCCACGACGCGCGCCCTTCTCGGCAGATCCGAATGTTGAACGGTGCGGTCACGGTTGTTGACGAGCGGTTCGCGGCATGAGCGCGCACCCGATCATGAAGTCCCGCTAGGGGGCGGGCCGGCGGCGGTCCTGTCCGTTTGGGAAGGGTGCTTGTTGGTGAGCGCTGAGCGGGTCGCGTGCAATGACGCCAGGAGCTGTAGCCGGTCCGCGTCGGCGCTGCGCGGCTCGGCGGTGAAGACGAGCATGACGGGGCCGGGGTTTCCCGGTAGGGGGTACGTGTCCCAGTCCAGGACGATGTCGCCTACCTCAGGAACCCGGAAGGTCTTGGTGCCGCTGACCGAGTCGCGTACGTCGTGCTGGGCCCACAGCCGCCGGAACTGGGCGCTGCGGATGCTCAGCTCGCCAACGATCGCGGTGGCGCGTGGGTGGGTGGGGTCGGTGGCGACGGCGGCGCGCATCATGCCGATGTAGTCCAGGGCCTGCCGCTCCCAGTCCGGGCAGCTACGCTCGCCGGTCAGCGTGTCGTCGAACAGCAGCAGGAGCATGTTGAGCCGGTCGGTCGGGTAGGCGTCCGGGTTGCCGAGCAGCGCCTGCGCCATCGGGTTCCAGTCGAGCAGGTCGAGATGCCGGCCGAGGATGACCGCAGGGGTGTCCATCACCCGCAGCAGGCGCCGTGTGCTGTCCGGCACCCGCTCCGGATCGCGGTTCACCCGGGCGGGCATCGACCGGCGGGCGGCGTGGGCCAGAGTGAACAGGTGCCGGCGTTCCTTGTCGTCGAGGCCCAGCGCGCCGGCAAGCGCGTCCAGGACGTCGTCGGACGGGCGTACCTCCCGGCCCTGCTCGATCCGCTGGTAGTAGTCAGTGCTCAGCCCGGCCAGCAGGGCCAGCTCCTCGCGCCGCAGCCCGGTGACCTTGCGCCGGCCACCCGGCTCCAAGCCGACGTCGTGTGGACGCAGCCGGCTACGCCGAGCGCGTAGGAAGTCGCCGAGCTCACGAGCGTACGGATGGAGGCTGTTCATGCCGCAAGTGTGCAGCGGCCCGGACCGCCGAAGGTAGGTCCCGCAGACCTAGGCAGTCGAGAACGACCGAACCGGACCGGATCGCTCTTAACGTCGATGGACCAGCGCACCGACACCTCCAGGAGCAGCAGATGACCGGATGGACCGCCGACCGCATCCCCGACCAGCGCGGTCGGGTCGCCGTCGTGACCGGCGCGAACTCAGGCCTCGGCCTGGTCACCGCCACCGAACTGGCCAGCCACGGCGCCCACGTCGTGCTCGCCGTTCGCAACATCCCCGCCGGTGAGGAGGCCGCCCGCCGGATCGGCGGCGACGTCGAGGTGCGCGAGCTGGACCTGGCCTCCCTCGCCTCCGTGCGGGCCTTCGCGGCGAAGCTGGCCGGCGACCACCCGGCGATCGACATGCTGGTCAACAACGCCGGCGTCGTACTGCTTGGCCCGCGCCGCACCTCCGCCGACGGATTCGAGCTGCAGTTCGCCACCAACATGCTGGGCCACTTCGCGCTGACCGGCCTGCTGCTTGACAACCTGGCCGCGGCGCGGGAAGCCCGCGTGGTCAGTCTCAGCTCGATCACGCACAAGAACGCGCACTTGGACTTCGATGACCTGATGTTCGAACGTGACTACCGGGCAGCCCCGGCCTACGGCCGGTCCAAGCTCGCCACCACGATCTTCGGCACTGAGCTGGACCGCCGCCTGCGCGCCGCCGGAGCGCCGATCGTCAGCGCGCTGGCCCACCCCGGTCTCACCCGCACCAACCTGACTCCGCGTGCCTGGGAGCACCGTGGCCGCCTCGGGCGGGTGATCGCGTGGGCCGGGCTGCTGGCAACCCAGCCGGTGGAGCAGGGCGCACTGCCGCAGTTGCACGCCGCGACCGAGCCCGGTGTGCAGGGCGGCCAGTTCTTCGGCCCGTCAGGGCTCTGGGAGGCGCGGGGCAGGGTCACAGAGGCCCGGCTCAGCCAGGAGGCCGCCGATCCGGCCGTCGGCAAGCGGCTGTGGGCGGCAGCCGAGGAACTGACAGGCGTCAACTACCTCTGACCTACGCCGGTCACCGGTCGGTCGGCGGCATGAGCGGAAGTCGGTTGTCCCAGCGTCGTGGCTCCCGACGCTGACGGCACATAAGATCGTTTGCGTGCCTGCTGCGTCCGGGAGGTTCCGACCCATCGGTGATGTCCGGCGAGTCTTGTCCACTGATGTCGAGGTGGATTTTGGTGCTGGTCCGAAGCGTCTGGCCCGCTCGACGAGGGTGCTCAACCTGCGCCGAGCCGCTGGCATGGTGTCGGTGGACGGCCCGGTCGACTGGTCACAACTGGATGCGTTGCCACATTGCATGACGGTGGAGTGGGCTGGTCCGGAGCGCGGGATCATCGATGAGGTTGCCGCTCGTCCAGGCATCCGTTTCCTCTACTGGGACGATGCGGTCGGCGACATCGATCTCGCCTCGACCAGCCTCGGCACGGTACGCCTGGAGGGCCCCGGGCTTCGTAGCGTTCGTCTGCCTGAGTCGGTCGAGACGCTGTTGCTCCGCAGGCCACCGGCGGCGCTTCACGTCGATGCGCCCGACATGGGCCACGGGCTGGATCTCCGGCTGTTCCAGTACGCGTCGGACGTGGTGTTACCAGACGGTCTGCGGCGCACGCGCAAGGTCTGGCTCTGGGTCGCGGGTGAGATGTCGGCCGCCGTGTTGGCGGGCCTGACTGACCTGGAGGACCTGAGACTCACGTTCGGCGAGCCTCCCGGTGTCCTGACCGACCTACCCGAGTTACGCAGGCACCACCGGCTGTGCAGCCTCCAGCTTGACGACGCCTATGGCTTGGACCCGGAGAGCTTGCCGGAGTTGCCATCGTTGCGGCATCTCACCCTCAACGGGACCAGACGCACGACGGCCGCCGCGGTGAAAGCACGTTTGAAGGGCAGCGCGGTTACGGTATCGGTCAACGGGGCGAAATCGCAGGCATGGCTCTCAGCCCATATGGACAACCCGTTCCGCGACTGGGTGGAGGACTCCAAGGCATTCGGGCAGGCGGCGTGCGCGGCCTACAACCGGGCACGGCGCGCCGTCGACGCCATCGCACCCGAGGCACCCGATCGGCTGGACGCTGCCGAACGTGCTCTGCGCGGCCTCCTCGCTGACCTCAACGTGGTCAACGACGAGCACGGTCTGATTGACACGATCTACCGCGAGCAGGCCTGGGACACCTTCTGCGACCTGGCAAAACGGCTTCGTGTACCCGAGACCCGGGTCACGAGTTGGTTTGACGAAGGCCGGCGTTTCTGAACCCGGGCGGAATCTCCGGACGGTGCCGGCCTTACGATCCATCGCGCATCCCGGTAGCGATCGGCACCTCCGAGCAGTCAGCCATGAGCGGACGTCCGCCGAGCGGCCAAGCGCGGGGGTGTTCCTCGGCGGTTCGCCGCCGGCCGCGTCACCATGCGCTGGTCCCCGCACGCGCGGGGGTGTTCCGGTGGGCTCGTTGAGGGTTGGCGGATCATCCCCCCGCAATTGGTGACGCCTGCTCCTCGCGCACGCGGGGGTGGTCCCAGGGTTTTGTGCTGGTGGTGCGTGGTGTTGTCTGCTCCCCACGCATGCGGTAACGGGTGTCCCTATGGGTTTCGTCAAGAAGTTCACCACTGTGCGTCTAGCTCGGTGAGGCGTCGGCGGAGTTGGCGGGCGTCGTGCCGAGGCAGGGCATGGATGATGACGTGCAGGATGCGGCGGAGTTCTAGCGGGTCAGGGCAGCACGCGAGGACGCCGCAGCCGTATGCGGGGTCGAAGAGTCGGTGGGCTGGGTCGTGGAGGAACCGGTCCCAGGCGGTCAAGGCCTCGTGTGCGGCTCCTGGCCAAAGTCGCGTGCGTTCGAGCTGGGCGATGCTGGCTCTGCCGCGTGCTGTTAGGCCGGGCAAGGTAGAGACGGCATGATCGAGTCGGCGGTGTGCGGCGGCGCGCACTCTCGCTGGTGACCTACGCGCCATGACCCTTTCTGATGATCGTCATGGCTGACATGGTGACACACCAGCGTGTCGGTCGTGTGTGGCGTGGAGTCGTCATGCAGCGGCTGGTCGGATGTTGTCGCGGAGCATGGCGAACAGGACGTCGCAGCGGCGTCGGGCGAGGCAGATGAGGGCGGCGTAGTGGCGTCTGCCTTCAGCGCGTTTGCGGTCGTAGTAGGACCTGCTGACGGGGTCGGCGAGGGCGGCGAACGCGGCGAGGAAGAGCGCACGCTTCAGGTTTTTGTTGCCGCCTCTGGGTGGGTGCTCGCCGCGGATGCTGCTGCCCGATCGTCGGGTGACGGGGGCGCCCGCGTAGGCGGCGAGGTGCCCAGGCGTGGCGAAGCTGCTGCCGTCACCGACTTCGAGCAGGATCCGGGCTGCGGTCCTGACGCCGATGCCGGGCATCGAGGTCAGGACCGGGGCAAGAGGGTGCGCCCAAGGATCCTCTCGACTTCTTTGGCGACCTGGTCGCGTTGCCGAAGGGTCTCGCGGAGGCTGTCAGCAAGACGGGGCAGGATCGTCTCGGCAGCCTGGGTGCCGGGG
This sequence comes from Micromonospora sp. NPDC047074, assembly GCF_040643815.1. NCBI lineage: Bacteria > Bacillati > Actinomycetota > Actinomycetes > Micromonosporales > Micromonosporaceae > Micromonospora > Micromonospora sp. NPDC047074. Next base: position 112,846 of record NZ_JBEYVB010000015.1, on the reverse strand, counting down.
ACGGTGACGGTCTGTTCGTCGAGGGCGGTCGTGATCTGCTCGATCAGGCGTTCACCCATGCGCGGTGCGTGGACGGCAGCGATCGAGAGCAGGTTGCGGCGGCCGGCCTTGCGCAGACCAGCCGGTCCACCGCAGCGCGACAGCAGCTCCAGCACGGCCTTGTACTGGACTTTCGGGCCGAGGACGCGTTCCAGAGCAGGGTGGATCTGGGTGAGCAGACCCCGGATGCGGTTGGGCACCCGGGTGGCTTCCCCGGCGAGGTCGTCGTCGAAGCCGACCAGGACTTCCAGCTCGGCCAGGGCCTCGTCGCCGGTGTCGACCCGGCGCAGCGTGTGGGGCAGGGTGCGGGCGGCGTCAGCGATGACACAGGCGTCGCGAGCGTCGGTCTTCGCCGAGCCGGGGTGCAGGTCGGCGATTCGGCGCATGGCCATGCCGGGCAGGTAGGCCACCTGATGCCCGGCCGCCCGGGCGACCGCGACCGGCAGGGCGCCGATCGAGGCGGGCTGGTCGACCACCACCAGCACCGCACCACGGCGGGCGAGTTTGTCGAACAGCTGCCGCAGCCGGGCCTCGGTGTTCGGCGCGTCGTGCAGCCGCTTGCCGTCCGGGGCCAACCCGACCGCGTGATGACCGTCCTTGCCGACGTCCAAGGCGAGAAAGACGCCATTTCCGTCGTGCAGATGACGGCATCGGTGCCGATGCCGCGCTGCCGCCCGTGAACGCGGGTAGTACTCAGCGGCTGATGGGCCCCATGGGGAGGCGTTCTGCTCCCCGCGCATGCATCGCGGATCGCGGGATCGCGCCGCCCCGCGTTCGCGTGACGGCCGGTCCTGCTTCCCGCGCACGGGATGCCAACAGTCCGTCGAACTGTCATACCTACCGCTGCACGTCGGGCATACAGGGGTCCTCTCGGACCGGACTCGCCCGATCAGCTACATGTCGCATTCTCGCCGTCGACTGAGGCATCGATCACCTTGCCTGTTGGCATTCCCTACGCTGGTCGTCCACGGCGCCCGAACCGACGGCGCTTGGCCGCCTTGCTCCACCCCGCAGAGACCGCAGGGTTGACCATCGGGTCAGCGGGACGCCGCATCAGGGTCACTCCATCCACATCTACAGGAATCCAGTGATGGTCGTGAGCCACGAACGAGAGCCGCTGTTCCCCGCGAACCTGGAAGACCATCAGCGCCCGGCCCGCACCAGCCATGTCGATAACGCGAGTCCACAGCCTGTCGCGTACGCGGGTGCTCAGGTGCCGACGTACACACCAGCGGAAATCTCAAACAACCGCTGCGTCAGATGCCGTACGTCAGGAGATCCCTTCGTGTCGTGTCGGCCAGCCGTGGCCACTGTCAGCCGCCTCCCGGTGGGCCGACTGGCTGGCCGGTGATGGCCTGCGTCTCCCGCCGGAGGATCTCCTGTATCGGCACGTCGTCGTAGTTGCTGAGGACGACGCCGACCCAACCGGTATCCGGGTAGACGTTCCAGTTGGCGACGCTGCCGCCGTTGGCCCCACCGCGGCCGAACACCCACTGGCGTCCGTTGACGAGGTGGAGCGGGCCCGAGTACGCCTTGAACGACGTGGGCGCACGCCCGGGGATCTTGGCCCCAGTCAACAGCTCGACGAAGGGCCGGTCCAGCACCGTGCCGTCGCGCAGCGCGTGCGCGAACCGGACCAGGTCCGGCGCGGTGGCGAACCCGTCGCCCGCGGCGTGACCGATAAAGGCGCGGCCCGGATTCCTGCCTGGCATCTGCGGGCTCGGACTGCCCTTGTCCAGGTTGCGGACGGCGTCCACCCGGCTGCCGTCGGCCAGCCGCATGTACGAGTGCGCGATGTGCTCGTCTGTAAGCCACTGCGGCCTGGTGTAGAACGCTGAACCGGTCATGCCGCAGCGGCCGAACACGTGCTCATGCACGTAGTCCCAGAACGTCAGGCCGGTCACGGCCGCCACGATCTGCGCCGCGATGGCCAGGCCGGCACCGCCGCCGGCAAGGTGGGCCTGGTCGCCCGAACCGGGGGGAACCACCAGCGTCGCCTGCCGGGTCCACTGCTCGTAGTACGTGTGCACCTCCTCCTTGCTGTTGAAGACGCGTTGCCAGTCCGGCATCGGGGCGTCCAGCCCCGCCGTGACGGTGAGCAGGTGGTGGATGGTCACCTGCTCGGCGATTTCCGTGGCGAAGCCCGTCAGGTGGGTGCCCACCTTGTCGGACAGGCTCACCTTGCCCTGCTGCGCCAACTGCAAGACGGCCACCGCCAGGAACGGCTGGCTCGCCGAGGCGAGGTTGACCGCGACGCCCTCGTGGTTGCGGATCCCCTTCTCCTTGTCGGCCATGCCGTAGCTGCGCGACAACACGGTCCGGCCCCGGTGCGACAGCAGCACCACGCCGGAGAACCTGTCCTCGGCGGCCAGCTGCGCCACGTACCGGTCGTAGGCACCGCCGGGCCGGGTATCCGGCGGGATCCGGTGGTGCCCGGACGGCCCGGGTGCGAGGAGTGCGTCGGAGTCGGTCGGGGCCGGGGCAGCGTGGCCGGGCTCGGCACCCAGCAGCGGTGCGCCGGCCGCCACGCTGGCGGCCGCCAGCCCGCCCCAGCTGACCAGCCGCCGCCGGTCGATTCCACGTACCGAATCCGAATTCATGATCGCGGTCCTTTCCAATCGGCAACCGGACCGTTGCAGGTATACCGGCGACCGCCTGGCGGCGACCGATCGCCGACCCATACGTCACCCATATGCGGTGCTGGGGATACTGACCGGATGCGGGTGCTGCTGGTCGAGGACGAACAGCCTCTGGCCTCCTACATCGCGGCCGGGCTACGCAAGCACGGCTGCGCCGTGGACGTGGTGCACGACGGTCAGCAGGCACTGGACAAGTGCGACATCATCCCGTATGACGTGGTGGTCCTGGACCGGGACCTTCCGGTGGTGCACGGCGACACCGTGTGCCGGCTGTTGGCGCAGCGCGGCAGCGCCCGCGTGCTGATGCTCACCGCGTCCGGTGCCGTGTCCGATCGGGTGGACGGGCTGGCCCTGGGCGCCGACGACTACCTGGGCAAACCGTTCGCGTTCTCCGAGTTGGTCGCCCGGGTGCGTGCGCTGGCCCGGCGCAGCACCCCTGCCCGCCCTCCGGTACTGCGTGCGCGGGATATCGAACTCGATCCGTCCCGGCGCACCGCCGAACGGGATGGTCGGCTGCTGTCGTTGACCCCGAAGGAGTTCGGGGTGCTGGAACGGCTGCTCGCCGCTGACGGCGCCGTGGTGAGCGCGGAGACGCTGCTGGACAAAGTGTGGGACGAGCACGCCGACCCGTTCACCAACGCCGTGCGGATCACCGTCAGCAGCCTGCGCCGCAAGCTCGGCGATCCACCACTGATCGAAACCGTGACCGGCGCCGGATACCAGATCGTCCCATGATCCGGCGACTGACCGCCCGCAGCCAGCTCACCCTGGTGTACACCGGCCTGGTGCTGGCCGCCGGGTCGCTGCTCACGGCGGTGACCTACCTGCTGCTGTTTCGCAGCCTGCAACTACACATCGACGAGGCGATGTCCAAGCTGCTGACCCAGGCCGCACCGGCGCTGTTGGTCGTGACCGCGCTGGCCGGGCTGACCGGCTGGCTGGTGGCCGGGCGGATACTGCGCCCCATCCGCACGATCTCCGGCACCGCGAACCAGCTCTCCGCAGAAAACCTGTCCGACCGGATACCCGTCCGCCAGCCCACCGACGAACTCGCCACGCTGGCCGCCACCATCAACAGCATGCTCGACCGCATCCAGCACGGCATCGCCGAACGCGATCGGGTCCTGAACAGCCAGCGCCTGTTCGTCGCCAACGCCGCACACGAACTACGCACCCCGCTCACCACCATGCGCACCGCCATCGACGTCACCCTCGACGGCGAACCCGACCGTGCCGAACTCGTCGCCATGGCCGGCGACATAGCCACCGCCGTCGAAACCAGTCAGCGCACTCTGGACGGACTCCTGGTCCTGGCCCGCAGCCAGGCCGGTCCACCCCGCCGGACGCCCGTGGACCTGGCCGCGGTCGCCGCCGCGGCCGTTGCCGACGCCGCCGACTGGGCGGCGAACGGGGCCGTCACCCTGCAGGCCGACCTGCGGCCGGCGCCGGCCAGCGGCGAGCCGGTTCTGCTGGAACGGATGGCCGGCAACCTGCTGGAGAACGCGCTGCGCTACAACCACGCCAGCGGACACGTCACGGTGACCTCCGGCACCGCGAAAGGGCACGCGTTCCTGCGGGTCGTCAACACCGGCCCCCCGGTCACGCCAGAGGAGGAGCGACGGCTGTTCGAACCGTTCGTCCGGGGCACCGGCAACGACAACCGCGGGGCCGGGCTCGGCCTGTCCATCGTCCGGGCGGTCGTCATCGCGCACGACGGAGAGATCTTCAGTACCGCCCGGCCAACCGGTGGCATGGACATCACCGTACAACTGCCGCCGGCCATGGCGACCCCTACTTCCATGTGACGCCTCGGCGCAGCTCGTCGAGGCCGACCACAGTCAGCTCAAACACCGATTACGACCCATGCGCGGGCTCCGGACCGACCAGACCGCCCAAGTGATCATTGCCGGACACGCATTCATCCAGAACCTCCGCCGCGGACACGACGAACTCGGGCTCGACAGCCAACCCAAGTTCCAAGTCGCTTCGGCGTTCAGCGAACTCGCCCGGGCCATCTGAGCGGGACCCGACCCGGGCGTGACGCCTCTCTCGATCAGATAATGCAACGGCACCCCTGGGCGGAACGCCAGCGATGCCCGCACCGAAGAATTACAACGATGAGTTGCGTGAGCATGCGACTCGGTTGGCGGTCGAGGCCCGCCGGAACCCGGCGTCCGCGGTCGGAGCGATCCGGCGGATCGCCGGCCAGCTCGGGGTTCATCCGTACGCGGTTGGGTGAAGAAGGCCGAGACCGACGCCGGACGCATCGCCGCTCTCGAACAGAGGTGGTGAGCTGCGGCGGACGACCCAGATCCTGAAGGGCGCAGCGAGTTTCTTCGCGTTCATGCCAGCCTGAGGTGAGTCAAACTTGACAGACTATTGCGGCAATGGCGGGTGTTACGATCGCGCCAGCGAGCTGTCGAAATGATCGCGCGTCACCGGTCAATCGACGTCGACACCCCAATCCGGGAGCGACAAATGGCGACGTTTTCGCTGATCGATATCGTCAGCCCCTACGTTCTTGGTGGCGCAGCCATCGGGGAACCCTTCCATGAGCTGCTCACGGTGCTGTTCGTCACCGAGGTCGAGACGGCCTTTGACGACAACGGCGTGGTGATCAGCGGTATCGCTCGGTTCAGTGCCGACGTCGCGACCAATCCGCCGGTCTACACGCCGCCGGCGTCGATCACGTGGCAGGGCGCCCTCGCGGTGGACCACGACACGGTCCGTAGTCCCGGGGCCTACTGGGACTTCGCCGACATCGCCATCACCTTCCGGCTCAGCGTGCCCCGCCAGTCCTCCCCGGCGGCTGATGCGGTGCTGGCCGGCGGCCTGGGCAATGCCGGGGTCCAGAATCTGCTGACTGGCCTGGGGCAGGGGCAGCCGGCTCCCGGGGTACCCGCCGCCGATGCCCCCGGCACGGTGTTTCACCTGGATCTGCTGCTCGACGCCGCCACTCTCCACCTGCCGTTCCTCACCGGCGCGCGGCTGCTGCCGGACGGTCGGCTTGCGCCGGACCCCGTCACGCCCGAAGTGACAGTGACCCTGCCCAAGATCAAGCTTTCCTTCGCGCAGACCGCGGGTGGTCCGGCCACCGATCCGCAGTTCACCATCGGTCTGGACTCGTGGGCCGCCCACGACATCGACGATCCGGCTGGAGCCGGATACGGCGAACTGCTGCGGATGAATCCGCCATACGCCCTGCTCGGACCGGCCGACTGGTTCGGATTCGGATTCGCCAGCGTGGTGCTCGACCTGTCGGGAACGTCCACGCCACCCGAGTTGATCGCCAAATTCGGTGTCGGAGAAGACTTCCGCGGGATCTACCTGCCCGACGTGCGGGTCTTCCTGCAACCCGGCGGGGCCACCGGCCTGGCCTTCGACGTCTCCGCCCGGGAACTGCTGATCGGCATCGGGCCGGAGGGCGGGGTGTCCGGCATCTTCGGCCTCGACATCGTCAAACCCGACAGCCCGCAGGCCGGCACGGTGACGATCTACGACGAGTTCGGGATGCTGATCCGCCGCATCGATATCCACGAGTCACCCGGCCCCGGCCCCGCGCCCGCCCTCGTTGTCGATCCCACCCCGGTACCGGCGAAGACCACGTGGGTCGTTGACGTCACCGGCGGTCAGCCGCCGTACAACATCAACGTCGACGGACAGGTGCAGACCACTGCGGCGGTCACCGTAACGATCCCCCCGGGCGCCACCGCCAAGACCGTCGAGGTCGTCATCACCGACGTGCACACCACGCAACAACGGCGCGCGAGCTTCCCGCTGACCCTGACGGCAGGATCGCTCACCGCTCCACAGGGATCCGTGCCGGGAGCCCCGCAGGCCGCGACCATCACCCCGCTCGGGCCGGTCCCGGCAGGTCACAGCATCACCATCGAGGACAATCCCGGGGCCGGGCAGGTCACCATCGTCGTCACCCCCGAGGGCACGGCGCCGCCGCCCACCGTCGCGCTCTCCCCAGGCGGGGTCGTCACCCTCGTCGACGGGCGAGCGGTGGTCCCGCTGGCCCATGGCGCGCAGGTCGACGTCACCGCGACCTGGAACCACGGGGCTACCGGCGCCACCACGCAGTCCTTCGACGCACAGTTCCAGTACGACCAGCCGTTGCGCGACAAGAACAATCCGGACGCCAACGAGTACGACCTCCGCTGGTCGGCCTTCGCCTCGGACCCGAGCAACATCCGCACCATCAGGTCCAAGGACGCCCCCGACCCGTACGGCGGCTGGGAGGGTGAGGACAACTACCTGGTCAACAGCCCAGCCTTCATCGCCTTCGTCGACGCGGCCAAGCAAAACCCCGCCGCGACCATCACCCTCACCGGTTCGGCATCGCGGGAGGGCTCGCCGAACGCCCAGTACAACGTCGAACTGTCCTGGCGACGACTCTGGGTGATCAAGGCGCTGCTGCGCTCCGCCGGCTTCGGGGTGACGAACACCGTCAACACCGTCGCCGCCGGCGAGACCGGACCTGGGTACGGCCAGCCGCAGCGCAGTGAGTACCGCCGGGTGCAAGCGGAGCTGACGGTCCCGGGGACCGCGGCCAGCACGAAGACCGTGGGGGTACGGATCGCCCGGCCACCGCGACCCAGCACACCCGTGCCGGTCGTACCGCCGGTGGTCGAGCGAAAGGCGGTCGGCTCCGACGACGCCCGCTTCAAGGAACTGCACATTCGGGTGCAGATCGACCACAACCGGCTGATCGCCGCGGAGGCTGAACTCAAGATCGACGTCCAGACCGTCCTGGAGTCCTACCTCACCAAGGTGAAGACGCAGAACCCCGGCCAGGTCCCGGGATCCGCGAGCCCCTTGCTGCCGGTCGGCAAGCAGGCCGACCCCGATGACGGCCTGCTCGCCATGCGGTTCCAGCTGACCCTGGACGACACCGTCGGCAGATGGCAGCTGCTACTCAGTCTCTTCGAGAACGACAAGGACGGCTTCCTTCAGACGCCGCCACCCACTGCCCCGACACCGCCACCAGACAACTTCCTGCGGGACTTCTTCGGGCTGATGATCGCGCTCGCGCCACTGGTTGACGCCTCGGCCAACGCGGGTACCACCGAGGGCGCGGTCATCGGGCTGGCGCTGGGCGCCGGACTGCCGCTGGCGGCCGCCGCGCTCGGTGTGGTTCATGTCCCGCGGATCACCCTGTACGGCGGGGAACTCAAGGTCGATGATGACCCCACCGGCACGTCGGCGGCGCTGCTGATGGACGTTGAGGTGGCGATCATCGTCGCGCTGCCCCCGATCATCGACACCGACCCGAAGAACCCGATCACGGTGCGGTACAAGGCCGTCGGCTTCGCCCTGTCCAAGCAGCCGGGCCTGCGCGATCTGCTGCCTGTCTTCGACTCGTCCAAGGGCTACACGATCAATGTGCCCAGTTCCGGTGGGATCCGGGTCCCGGATCCGCTCGGCGACATCATCCAGGTGGCGGGAACCCGGATCGCCCGGTCGAATCCCGTCAACATCGAGCTCGACCTGGAGCTGAAGGCCGACCTCGGCGTCGTGACCGTCGATAAGACCACGGTACGCATCCCGCTGGACGGCAGTTCGGCGCCGACCATCTCCGCGCTCGGGGTGCACATCGACGTCGACGGTGCGATCGAGGGCAGCGGTTACCTCGCGATCTTCGACGACGGGTTCGCCGGGCAGCTCGACGTTTCGCTGCCCGGCCTGGGTATCCGGGTGGCCGCGGGCCTGTCCGTGCGGCACGTCCCCTCGGCGCCGGTGCCGCCGGGAGCCAAGGAGGCGACAGCCATCCTGCTCACGCTGGAGGTCGACTTCCCGGTGCCGATCGCGCTGGGCAGCTCGGGACTGGGCATCTACGGCTTCGGCGGCCTGTTCGCGTTGCACCACAAGCGCAACGAGAACGACAACGATCCGGTGCCCGCCCTGGACTGGCTCACCCGGGTCAACGGCAACCCCATGGACATCACCGGGTGGGTGCCGGACATCGATCACTGGGCGATCGGGCTGGGTGCGCTGCTGGGCACAATGGATGCCGGATTCACCCTGAACGTCAAGGGCATGCTGATCTTCGAGATGCCCGGCCCGCGCATCCTGCTGGTGATGAAGGCGAAGCTCATCTGGGTCCGCCCGCCCCGCAAGGGCAACCCCACGGCGACGATCCTGGCCGTCATCGACATCGACCTCGGCCGCGGACGGATCACCATCGGACTCACCTTCGACTACGAGATCAGGCCGCTGCTGGCCATCCACCTGCCGGTGCGCGCGATCTTCCCGTTCAACGACCTGCCGCACTTCGCGATCGACGTCGGCACCTGGTGGAACCCGGGAACTGTCACCTTCTTCGAGATCTTCAAGGCGCGCGGATATTTCATGATCCGCGGACGCGGCATCCCCGACCTCGGGCCCGGCGGTTACGACGCGTCGGCGAACACCCCGTTCCCGCTTCCTGCGCTGGGTGGCTTCAGTATCGCTACCGGTGTCTCCGTCTCCTACATCTGGGGCAATCGCAGCAGCGGCTTGTACATCTCGGTCGGTTCGTCGTTCGACATGGGCATCGGCTTCGCTCCCATCTTCTTCGCGGGCAAGCTGCGGCTCTGGGGCGAACTGCATCTGTGGGTCATCGGCATCGAGGCGTCCGCACAGCTGACCATCCAGGCCGGGCAGGTTCCCGACGGACCGCCGATACCGGACCCGGAGTACCCGGGTGATCCGACCAAGACGGTCCAGCCCACCAAGAACATGGTGCTCATCGACGGCGAAGTGCGCGGCGAGATCGACTTGTTCTTCTTCACCATCTCCGGTTCGGTGCACGTCACCCTGGGCGCCTCCCCCGGAAGCCCGCCGGCACCGCCGCCGCTGGTGACCGGAGTGAGCCTGCAATCGCGGGCTGCCGCCCTGCTGCAGGGAGTCAACAGCGATCGTCCGATCGACGGCAAGCTCGCCGACGCCCATGCCGACAGCGCCGCGATCCCCTCTGCCGAGGCCGTGCCGATCGACTCGATCATCGTCATCCACTTCGACTGCACTCCCCGCGTCGCCGGTGCCACGACCACCTTCCCGATGCCCGGCGGGCCGCACCCGGAGGCGATCGCCGCTCTTCCCGGACCGAGTGCGCCGGCGGTGCGCCGGGGAGAGCCGTACTACACCTACCGGATCACCTCCATCACGGTGGCCGGCCCCGATCTCACCGAAGGCGCCACCCCGACCGTTTGGTGGCCGAACGTGCCGAATCCGGGAGCGGAGAGCAAGCGCGAGTTCGCCCTGCTCACCCGGGTGCCAGACGCGCACCCCAGTGCCGTCGAGCGCAGCAGGCACGCCGAGCACCTCCTGGAGCAGCACTGGGCGAGCATCTGCGATCCGGTCGCCCCCGCGACGCGGGTGCTGTGGACGTTCCACGACGCCCCACTCGGGCCCTCGTCGATCGGCTGGCTGCTCACCGGCATCGCCTGGCCCGATCCGCCGGGCAGCACCAGGGACTCGACGCCCAACCTGCGCCTGGATGTCGCGGAGGTCTGGCGCAGCGGTTCGCTGCTCGCCGACTCCCTGGTCGATGTCGCGCCGGCCCGGGTCATCGGCTCGCTGGTGGCATGTGGGGAGGGCTGCGGGCAGACGCCGCAGCGCGAGGCGCCAGGCCGGGCCGGGGTCGCGGACACCGGTGAGCGGTTGCCGCTGACGGTGGTCGGTGCCGGCCCCATCGCCAATGCGGTGCCGCGGGCCAGCCGCGCCGAACAGTTGGGCTCGCTGGGGCTGGGGCTGGTGCAGGGCCGCACCACCACGGCCACCGCAACCTCGTCGCGGGCGGTGGCCCGTGGCTGCTCCGCCCGGGCCTTGGAGGCGCCGTTCCTGCGCAGCGCGGACCCCAAGGTGCTGACTGGTCAGCATCCGCTGGGCGACCTGCTCACCGATCTGCTCACGCAGGCTCTGGCGCAGGGGCGCCCGGCGCTCGACGACGTGGTGGCGCTACGCACCCGGGAGATCGTCGCCACCCGGATGCTGCTGTGGGTGCCGCGGGTGGCGCTGGGGGTGGGCGCCCTGGTGCTGCGGTTCTTCGCCGCGGACGGCACAGTCCTCGACGAGGTGGTGCTGGATGGCACCGGACCGAGCATCCAGGTCAGCTCACGCAACGACCTGCCCCGGGACTGGATCGACCCCGAGGGCCCTTGGCACTGCCGGGTCGACGAGGTGTGGACGCTGTTCGAGTCGATGGTGCGGACCGAGCGCGGCATCGTGCTGTTGGTCGACACCGCGGTGCCGCAGGGCACCAGCTACCTGCAGTTGGGGTTGCGCGAGGTCGCCGGGCTGCTGGTCGGCGGCCTGACCCGGCCGAGCTACCTGGTGGGCATCGTCGACACCCTCACCGCCGCCGAGGTGCGCCGCGAGGAAATGGCGACGAAGGTCAAGCAGGACACCGTCACCGTCGTCAACGGGGCCCTCGAGGAGATGCCCGATCCGCCCGCGCTGCTGCGACCGAACAGCGAGTACGCCGTCACCGTCGCCTGGGAGTACGCGCTCACCGACGCCGACGGCACCCCGAAGGCCCCGCAGACCTGGACTGCCGGGACCGCGCAGAAGTTCCGGTTCCGTACCGATGGTGAACCGCTCAAACCGCGGGAGATCGCACCCGCCGACGGCCCTGCCGTGCCGATGCCGGTCAGGTTGGACCCCTGGATCCTCACCAGCGACCCGGACGAGGGCGACCGTTTCCGCTTCCACGCGGCCTCGATCAAGATCGCCTTCTCGGTGGACTACCTGCTCACCATGTTCGAAGCCTACGGCCGAGAGCTCAAGGTCCAGGTGCGCGCGGCGTCGTTCAAGAACTCGACCGGCACGCCCACGTACCCGCTGACCGTCGCCGACCTGGTCACCAAGGGCCCGCAGGCCAACGTCAGGCCTCTGCAGGGCACGGCGGTGCTCACGCCGTGGGAGGGGATGATGACCGATCTGTTGGCCGACAAGCCCTGCGTCGACAGCTCCGGCAGCAAGGTACGCCACCAGATCCTCGACGTGAACCTGCTGCTGCAGCCGCGGACCGACTACATCCTCGACATCGAGGTGAAGGACGCTCCACCGCCGGTCCCCGGCACCCTGGCCCGCCCGTTGTTCCGGCGGAACTTCAGCACCTCGCGGTACGCCGACGAGGCGCAGATGTGCGCCGACGTCGTCAGCAGTCGGGTCACCGAGAGCCCGGCCGACGCTGTGGCCATCGCCGGACTCGTCGCGCTCGCGGCTCCCGGTGCGCTGAACCCGGCCGCGCTGGATTCCGCCCTGCGGGCCGCCGGGCTCCGGCCGGTCGTGAACGTCGAAGGACCGGAGGTGGAGGTGCTGTGGACCGCCATCGGCGGGGTGCAGCAGCCCCGGGTGCTCGTCATCCGCACGCCGGAGCCGTTGCTGCGCACCCGCGCCCAACCGGAGAACTACAGCCCACCCGGCAACGACCGGCTCTACCGCGAGGTCATCAGGATGGCGCCCAAGCCCTACCTCGACATCGTCGCCACCCCCGGGGCCGCCGGCGCGGCAGCCATCGCCGTGGTGGGCCAGCCGGGGATGTCCACGATTCTCGTGCTGGTGGAGGACGGACGCGGCAAGCCCATCTCGCTGTCACTGCGCCGGTTCTCGGCGGCCATCCTCGGTGAAAGCAACACCACCACCGATCACGCCTTGTTGTCGCTGAATTTCGACGGCCCGAGCTGGGAGTTGGTGTGATGGCCGATCGTATGCCGCTGCCCGGGGAGCTCTACCTCGATGCCATCCTGCTCGACGAGCTGCGCGGCGCCATCTCGCAGCGCGACACCAACCTCGACCGGTCCGACTTCGTGCGGCCGGAGCCATTCGGTGACGACTGCCTGAGGGCGGCGAAGGAACGCGGCCGGTACGTGTCACTGCGCTGGGTGCTCTCGACGTCGGTGGGCATCCCGCTGGAGCCATTCACCGTGTGGCGGCGCCCGGCGGCCAAGCGTGAACGGGCGACACCGATTCCCAACCTGCGCCGGATCGGCGCTGACACCTGGTGGTGGGACGGGCTCACCGAGATGCTCCTCATCGAGGTCGACCTGTCCAGCCCGGCCACCGTGCACGGGCTGTCCCGGCGCGACGACGACCCGGTCGACATTGAGGTGGTGACGACGGGATCCGGCAGGGTGGTGTTGCAGGCAGCGCCGATGCTCGGCGTCAGGGTGAGTCCGCCGGGGGCGATGCAGGCGATCCGCGGACTGTCCGTGGTGACTGCCAGCAACGGCGACGGCTGGGAGCCGATCGAGCGGGTGGGGCTACCGCTGAACCCCGAGCAACTCGGGCGCAGCTACTACGCCGCCGATCCGCAGGGACCGTTGTCCGCACTCACCGACCCGGTCACCGCCGCCGAGCAACGACTGCGGTACTGGGGCCCGGTGCTCGGGTGGCCGGCGCTGTCCGGTCTGCCGCCATGGGAAGCGCCCGATCCGGCGCGCCTCGTGAAGGAGTACGGCGACACGCTCGTCGACGACCTGGTGGGGGTGCTCGCCGGCAACGGCCCTCCCGATGTCGACAAACAGCGGCTCGCCGAAGCGCCACCCCGTCCGCTGTCTCAGCTGATCCAGCGGTCGCTGCCGACGATCGACCTGAACAACGGCGAACCCAACTACAAGTCGGAGATGATCACGCGGCCGCTGCAGGCGGTGGCGACCGGTGTGTCGTCCGACGCCTGGGCCAGTCTGGCCCTGGGATTCGGGACCGGCGCGCCGATCGGCCAGCAGAGCGAATCGCGGGTGGGCCGCGGGGGTGTGGACGACTTCATGGTCACCGCGCCGTGGCGCGGAATGATGGAGGTCGCGGTGCCGATCGACTGGCCTTTCCCGTGGGCCGACGAGTTCGACATTCCGCCGCCGCCTCCGGTGTTCGTACGCAAGGACGTCGATCGCGAGCTCGCGGCGATCGTGTTGTCGCCCCTCGCGCGGCCCGCCCCCGGTGCGCCGGCTCCCGCCACGCCGGCGATCAATTACCTGGAAGGCGCCTTTCCGGTCGATCACCCCTACACGGCAGCCGTCAAGGTCGAGACGCCGCGGCTGCCCGCGCTACCCGATACCACCCGGGTGAGCGGGTACGCCGTCGCCCGCTTCCACGGCCCTGGCCAGGGCAGCTACCGAATGCGGGCCCGGACGACGGCCGGCGGCTGGGTGCCGCTGGGCACGGCCAGACCGGTGCGGCGCCCGCAGGACACCCCCGACCCGGCGCTCACCGACAACACCGTCATGCTCCGCGACAACGGTCTGGTCCTGCCGATCACCGCACCCCAGCTGTCCTATCAGTACGCCGTCGCCGCAGGCGACCTGTTCGGCCAGTGGTCGACGTGGACTGCCAGCTGGTTGACGGCCGGCCCCGCCGACATCCAGGTCCCGGCGGTGACGGTCGTCCGTGCCACACCGCGACCTGGACCGGGCAACACCGATCCCTGCACGGCGGGGGTGGTCGCGGAGATCGTCTGGGATGCCAGCGAACGCACCTGCAGCCGGCTCTGGCTTACCGTCGACGTCACCGCCGCCCCCGCGCCACCGCAGCAGATTCCGGATCCCCCGGGCGCCCCGGTCGCTCCGGCGGCGACAGCGATCATCGACTTCGACGCCGACGGGATGCCGATCGGGGTACCGGCGGGGGTCACCGTCGCCCCGTTGCACAAGGACGACGCGCCGGTGACCGCGGCCGACCCCTGGGACACCGCCGACGGCGACGACCGCCGCTACCGCGTCACGTTCGCCGCCGTGCCGGTGACGTACACGGGCGCCCGGGAAAAGCTCATCACCGTCTACGTCAAGGGCGAGGAGACCGTCCGTCCCGGGGATTGGTCACCGGTGTGGGGCCACGCGAAGGAGTCGGTGCTGGCGCCCAATCCCATTCCCCCGCCGCCACATGTGCCGCCGCCCGTCGTGTACCCGCGGTGGGCGTCGCTTCCGGATGCCGGGGGTGCCTCGTACTCACCGGTGGAGTGGTCGCCGACCGGCGCCTGGGGGTATCGGGTGTTCGAAGCCACCGAGGCGGCACTGCTGTCGGCGTGCGGCCGGCCGGGTCTGGTGCTCACCCAGGGCTTCGGCGAGCGGATGCAGACGCTGTTCGATCTCTACGCCGTGCCGTCGAACCTCGCGAAACTCAGGGCCGCCTACCGCAAGCTCGGCGACGCGGCGGTGCACCCTCCCGTGGTGAACGGGAAGATGCGCTTTGACGCCCTGCTGCCGCGGGGCAGCAGCCTCATCCACTGCTACGTGGTCGTCGGCGTCACCGAGACGAATGTCATCTCCGACTGGCCGGTACCGGACGCGATCGGACGGCAGGGCTTCCTCGCCTACGCCATTCCGCACCCCGTGCAGCCTCCGCAGCCGCAGATCCGGGCGCGGCTGTCCGCATCGGGCATCCCTGAGCTCAGCGTGACCGTGGCCGGAGCCGCCCCGATCACCACCATCCGCCTGTACCGGGCCACCAACCCGGTCCTGGCCCGGTCGGTGGGGACGATGGCCCGGCTGCCCGACAGCGCGCCCAACCCGGCTGGTGACACCACTGTCCTCGCCGATCCGGCCGCGCCGGTCGGCTGGGACCGCCTGCAGTACCGCGCGGTGGTCGTCACCGCTGACGACCCCGACCACGCCGGGATGGGTCTGGCGTCGGTGCCGTCCAACCCGTTCGCCCTCCTGTGCCCGCCACCGGAGGCGCCAGCACTCACTCTGTCGGAGGTCACCGACAGTGCGAGTCTCACGGCCGCGGTGGTGCGGGTCGTCACCGACGCGCCCGCCGCACCGAAGCAGGTCGGGGATCACGCGCTCGCCTGGGTGTACCGGACCGCGTCCGCAGCGCCGGTCAGCCGGCTACGTGCGCTGCCCGCGATCCCCACGTTCGGCACACTGGCCGGCTTCATCGCCGGCACCGCGTCCGAGGGCTATGTCGGCGGGCAGCTGTATCTCAAACTCGACCGGACAGGCGGCGAACCGGTGTCGGTCGCCGTCGACGTGACGGATCCCTTGGGTCGTTCCCGCCATGCCCTCTTGGACATCCCGGAGTTCGTCCCCGATCCGGCCCCCGAGCTCACCGACGTGTCAGTCGTGCGGCACACCGCGCTGCTGGACCGGGCCGTCTGGTTCGCCGTTACCACGAACGTGCCGCTGCCGCCCGATCCGGCCCACGAGTGGAACGGCACCGTCACCTACCGGCGCGCCATCGGGATCACCGTCCAGGCGACGTTCACCTTCGCGATCTCGGCATTGCCGACCATCACGGTGGTCGGGGACCTGCCGACACCGGCCGTCATCAACGCGCAGCACGTCGTCGCCAGGATCGCCGGCACGGGCACGATCGTCGGCTGGTTCCGTGCCACCCAGCCGATGCGCGTCCGTCTCGCGGTCGCCAACCGCGCCGGGCAATCAGCATCCGAGACGAGGGTGACGACATGACGACTCCGATGACCACCTTCACCGTCGCGGGCCAGAACGATATCCGGCAGCGGCTGAACGCCGATGGGGTGGCCGCACTCGGCCAGACGGCACCGCTCATCGCGCAGGCGTGGACCACTGCCGCGCCTACCGTCGCGGTGAACACGCTGAGCTTCACCACGGCCGCCACCTGGTGGTCGCCACTGCCCGGGATGCTCGTCCCGATCCCGGACGGCGGCGAGCTGGGCCTGTCTGCGCTCGACGGCACCCCCGCGGTGGCCGGCGGCACCGCCTGCGAGATCCTACGCGTCCATCCGCTCGCACGGTTGCGACTGGAGCGACTGATCGTGGCGGCACTACAAGCCCCTGGCGGGCCGGTCGATCGGTCGGTGCGGCCGGTGCCCGCGACCATCCTCATCCGCAACCCGGCGGTGACGGTGGACGTGCCCTGGACCGTAACCGCCGGTGAGCAGGTGCTGCCGGCCGGCGTGGTCACCATGTACGACGAACACGGTCTGACCGTGGACCCGTTCGCTTTCGCCGCGGCGATGGCCGCGGTGCTCACCGCCACGCCCGCCGCCGGTGCGCCAATGCCGCAGGGCGGACCTGCGGGCACCCTGGCCGCCTTCGCCACCGCCGCCGGTACAGGACGTTTCGTCCACGCCGTCGACCTGCATGGGCAGCCCTGGCAGGATCCGGGCGGAACGGGCGGACTCGGGGTGTACCTGGGGGCCGCCGGAAGCCGCACCAAGACGACTGCCATCTCCGACGGGTCTCTGGTGGCGGTTCCGCAGGGGCAGGTGATCGCCTCCGACGGCAACCCGGATGACGCGCTGCCCGCGACCGGAACGCCGGGACTGACCCACTTCGGTTGGCACACCGTCGGCCGGATGGGCGTCGCCGGCCTCGGGTGGCCGGCAGCCGGTGCCCAAGCACCCACCCGTGACACCCTGCGACTGATCGCCAGCGATCCCGGGTTCCACCTGCTGGGCAACCGCGGCCAGACGGCTCGGGCCGGGGTCCCCGGCGCGGACAGTGTCACTGCGGCCGAGGCGGCGCCGCTGATCCGGGAGGGCAGCCCGGTGACGCTACTGGCCGAGGGGCGCTCCGTCCTGGGCTTCATGAATCAGGTGTTCCTCGGACTGCAAGGCGGCAACCCGGCCGGGTCGTTCACCACCGGTCCGATCTTCGCCACGTCGGTCGCCTACGACGCGGCGGACTGGCCGCTTCCGGTCGCACCGGGACCCGCCGGCGCGTGGCCGGTGCAGCCGGCGGCGACCCCGGTCCCGGGCACCGTAGCCACGGTGCTGGGCCAGCTCGCCGCGCTGCGCACCGGTGGAACGGCCAACTGGATCGCCGGCACCAACGACGTACTCGTCACCCTGCCCGTGCTGCCGGTGGGGGTGCACGTGCGGCTGTACCCGATTCAGGTACTGATGAGCGTCAGCCCGGACGAGCAGCCGTTGCTGCGACGCGCCGACGGGCCTGGCGTCATCGTCGCTGGCGGCGACACGCTGCGCCTGACCGATCCGTTCGGACTGGGCGCGACGCCCGCCCGCCCCGCCGACGCGGCGGACCTGCGGATGGACGCGGTGGTGAGCTGGGTGGCCGCGCCGAACGCGGTACCGCAGGTGGTGTTCGTGGCACACCTGGACTGGAAGGTGGGAGCCGACGTCCCGCCGCCGCCCGCGGCACCGGCGAACGTCCTCGGCGCCCTGTTCTGGCGGGGACGGGCGACCAATCCGCTGATCGGCGCACCGCCCCGCGGGCCGTTCCCGCTCACCGCGATTCTCGGCGACCCCGTCGCCTGGGTACGGCAGACCGTGCGCGCGGTGTCCAGCGACAGCAACCCGCGCGAGGCTCCCCGACTGCCGACGATGTCGCGCAACGAGTCATTGTGGGCGGTGCAGATGCCGCCGGGCACGCCCGATCTGTACCGCGCGGTACTAACCGGCGGGTGGCTGACCAGCGAGTCGGACGCCTCGTCCTACCGGCTCGGCAACCCCGCTGGCGCTGGCCGGCACGAGGTGCACTCCCCTGGTATCGCCGCGACCAGTCAGCTCGGCTTCGACCTGTGGGTCGCCGCGGCCCACCGCGCCCGGCCGGTGGTGCCGACCGCCGACGCCGGAGGCGTGCTGGCCGGCGGGCCGAACGCCGGACTGCCGCCGAACTGGGTGCTGCTGCAGGCCAATGCGCTGTCTGCTCCGCCCGCGGCGCCCGCGGCACCCACGTCGGTCTCGGCGGCGGTGCTGCAGACGATTCCCGCCTACGTGGAGACACCCGAGCTGGCTCTGGTGCCAGCGGCGAACACCCAGGATGCGGTGGACTGGGTCACGAACGAACTGGGCAACTGGGTGAGCACACCGAACGACCCCGAGTTGCACCGGCAGATCGGACGGGAGATCCGCAGTGCCAAGTTCGGCCGTCGGGACACCCAGTGGGCGCTGCGCCGGGCCCTGCGCCACGCGCGGGAGCTGGTCTATATCGAGACGCCGCTGTTCGGCGGCACCGCACACAACGACGGCGCACCCGCAGACTCCGCCGCCGCGGTCGACCTGGTGGCGGAACTGGCCAATCGGCTGACGATCGAACCCCGACTGCGGGTGGTGATCCTGGTCCCTCGCGAGACGCCGTTCGTTCCCGGCTACGAGCCGTTCGCGATGTACCACTACGCACGGCGACGGCTGGCGGCGCAGGCCCTGGCACTGGCCGGCGAAACCGTGGACGGCCTCAACGCCCGACGGCCCCGCGTGGTGATCGCCCACCCCATGGGCGTGCCCGGACGCCCCTTGGTGATCCGGTCGACGACCGTGATCGTGGACGACGTCTGGTGCCTGACCGGGGCGTCATCGTTCAGCCGGCGGGGCCTGACGTTCGACGGCTCCAACGACGTCGTGATGACCGACTGGACCATCGATCGCGGCGCATCCGTCGCCATTCGCGCCCACCGCAAGGCGCTCATGGCCATGCACCTCGGAGTGGGACCGCAGCCGGTCGGCGGCGGAGCGCAGGCGTCCCCGGTCGGAGCGCCTGCCGGCGACTGGGTGCGCCTGCACCAGGGCGTCAGCGCACACGAGGCCTTCGCTGACCTGCTGCTGTCCGGGGGCCGGGGCAAGTTGCTCCCCCTGTGGAGCGGTCCCGATCCCAACGCCCCCGACGCGGTGATCCCCCACTCGGCTGAGGTGGCCGACCCGGACGGCCGCGACGGCGCCTCCCTCATCACCTCGGTCATCGACGCGCTCGGCGGCAACGCGGTCATCTGAGAGGGCGGTTCGGAGGTTTAGGTCCTTTTCGGGTAAGGGTGAACACTCCGGGTTCGTCTTCGGTCAGGACGTGGCGGTGACCATGCGTCTCAGAGGAGCTCCGCCGGCGTCGTAGAGACCGACTGCAGCAGGCTGGCGCCCGCGGTGATGGTCGCGAGCCGCCCTTCGGCGTCCCCGGTGAGGTTCTGCGATCCGGCGCCGGAGCCAGGTACACCATTTCTGGTGTCGCCGTCGCTGAATTACGACGTGGCGCTGAATGGGTTCTTCCTTGATCCTCCATGCGGGCGGCGGCGGTGACGACGCAAGCAGGTATGCGCGGGATCTGGCAGGGATCCTGTCGTTTCTGTGGTCGGCGCGGGGGAAGCGGTCGTGGCGGGAGGCCACCGAAGCTGATCACGTCGCCTACCTCGTGTGGCGGCGCCGGGACTCAGATGGGCCGCGCGTGGCCGGTGCGACGTGGGACCGGGAGGTCGCTGCGGTGAACCGCTTGTGAGTTCGCCGAGAAGTGGCCGTGAGTGCCGGCCTGGCCGCACAGGTCTTGCATGGCGACCGTACTTCTCGGCGATGTGCGGCCCGCTGGCAGACGCTGAATAGCGGCGGGCTACAGGTTGTTGATTCGGGCCAGTAGCTCTGCCTCGGTCAGGTTTTCCAGGACCGCGTCCTGCTTGCGGCCCAGGACCGCCAGCAACTTCTCCTTCTCCAGCTTCTTGGCCGCCGCCGCCTTCGCCGCCTGGTCCTCCGTGAGGCGAACGGCGATGACGTGCTTGACGACCTCCAGCTTGGTTTCCAAGGTTGCCTTGGCCGGATTGGCCTCGGTGGCCACGAACGACTCGGTGTCGACGGCCTTGAGCTCGGCGTTGACCGCCTTGGCCACATCATCGAGGCTGAAGCCGGACCTGGCGGTAAGCGGAAGCTCCCACAGCTGTTCCGTGGTCAGCAGTCCCTTGGCCGACGGATAGCGGAACTTCTCCCGTGTGGCCTTCTCGAAAATGCTCACGGTAGCCTCTCTGGAATATCTGGGTAGGGAATCAGAACTGGATGCTGATGAGGCGGCGCCGGCCGCCGGTCATGGTCACCTTGGCGACCACAGAGCTGCGGACCGTGGAGCTGAAGCCGAGGCCGGACAGCTGATCCGGAGACGGCTCGCACTTGGTGCGATCGCCGAGAACCTCGAACACCTTGCGGTGCGGTTGCAGGTCGCTGCGGAGGAACTCGTTGTAGATCCCCCGCGTCGGCTGGTCGTTCACGCACCCCTTCAGGATGAAGAAGTAGTGCCGGTTGCCGACCTCGTTGTCGTCAAAGTAGTTCGGCGAGTACATGATGGTGGACACCGGTACGAACTGTTCGGTGGTGATGCCCCACAACTCCCTGCCCGCACTGCCCGGCTGCACGTCCTTACCCGGCCGGAAAGCGGTGATCACCCCGCCGGCAACCGTCATCCGGCCCACCTCGACGGTCTCCTTGTGGCCGACCGCGCGCTCGTGGCTGTAATGCTCGATCTTCCCGTTGCTCTCGGTCTCGATCACGAAGCCGACCTGGGCGCTGTCCCGCTTGCGGTACTGGTTCACCTCGATCCGGTACTCACCGTCGGGGACACGGTCGGTCCAGGTGACGTTCTCCACCGGCTCGCGGGAGAGCGTCCCGCCGGCGTTCATGTCGACGTCCAGCTTGTTGCGCTTCTCCTGGTACCAGATGTGGTCGCCGTTGGGTTCGTACACATGCAGGTCCAGGTCGTCGTGGTTGAACCAGGACAGGCTCACCCGCAGCTTGCCGCTGACGTTGCCGCCGGCCCGCTTGACCTTCTCCCTGATCGAGTCGGTGACGTTGCCGCCGTACGACCAGCCGAAATCGTTGTCCCACTTGAACAACCGCGGAGCAGCCGGGCACCTGCCGGTGGTGAGGCTGACGAGATGTGGCTCGTAGGTGTTGGCGACCCACAGGTCGATGGTGGCGGCGCCGGGCAGGATGTCCTTCATGAAGGAGACCACGGGAATCTCCTCCGGCTTGGCGTCGCGAAGGCGCACACCTGACGACCGGATGGTGGCCGCCTGCATGAGCAGCCCTTCGATGCCGTCCTTCATCCGTGCCTGGGTGTCGTTGTCGACCCACAGCACGTTGGTGACCGACACGTCGGACAGCCGGGCGAACCGTCGCTGCAACGACTCCTCGATGCCCAGCTCCGCAATGGTCCTCATGGCGGCCTTGACCATGCCCGGGGTGATCAACGCCGTGGGGCGCTGGTAATTCTGCGGCGCCACCTTCGCCTCGAACGACCGGACCGCCTGCTCCAGGTCGACGCCCGCAGAGAGATCCTGGACGAGGGTGCCGATCACTGTGTTGCGGAGCCGGGCCGCCGGGTTCATGGCGTTGGCGAAGACGAAGGCACGTCGATCGGTCGCCTGGGTCCACCGGTTCTGCAGCGAGCGGAACTCGGTCACCGCCCGACGATGCTCCGCGCCGCGGTAGAGGGCGTTGTCGTCGACGAGGTCGACGACGGTGTCCAGAGCGTGCCGGGTCAGCTCGGCCAGGCCACGCTGGAAGACCTGCACCGCGGCGTCGAAGTTGCCCTGTGCCGCGCCGACGTCCTCGATGCGATGCCGATTCTCCACCCGGCCGTGCAGGTGGTGCCACACCTCGACCTGGCCGTCGCGCAGCGTTCGGGTGGTCTTCGTCCCGTACTGCGCCTGAGTGGACCGGAAGATGGTGGACAACGGCAGCGAAAGAACGAACTCGTCCAGAGCGGCGGCGACGACGGAGAAGACCGGGTCGGATGCCGACACCCCGGACCAGAGAGTACGGACCCGCCCATCGTGGATCTCGACGACGTTGCCGAAGTGCTTGATGAAACCGCGGCAGGTCGAGCAGTCGTACTCGGATCGCTCACGGAACCGCAGATTGGTGCCGGCGGGGAAGGAATCGAGAAAGGTGAGCCAGAGTGAGTCCCGGTCGAGGCCGTCGCCGACGACGTACAGCTCGCCCTTGGACATCGTGGACAGACGCGAGGTCACATCCGTCACGAACTGCTGGAAATCGCCCACCGTTTCATCCCCCCTGATCGCCGGAGATCCTACGCAGCGATCGCCAAGCGGAGAAGCGCGTTTCCGGCTGTCCGCACGGTCACAGACGGGCGCCGGTGGCCGGCGGTCAGTCGACCGGAGTGCGTACGGCGGTGGGGTGCCCGGGGAGGCAACCACAGCGTGAACCGGGATGTACTCAACGGCGCCACCGGCCAACTGGCGGAAACTGCTGACGGCCGGGCCATCACCAACTCCTGGCCTCAAGTCCTGAGTTGGCGCGAACTGATCCGCCTCAACCGCCACGTGCCCTCAGCCAGCCCGCAACGGGTTAACGAACGCCGCCAATGCTCCGAGCGGCCACGATCCTTGAAGACCTCTAGCTGTGGTGACTGCGGGGGAAGCAGTCCTATGACTACAAGCGATTCGGTACTCGGAAGTGTCCCTGAGCGCTACTACGTCCACAACGAGGACCGCGGTGAAGCCCTGCACCGATCCGCGGCCGAGGCCATCCACCGCGACGTGACCGCCTGGCCAACGGCGCTTCCCACGCCGGCCGGCTTCATCCCTGACTCCCGCGACAGGAGTCGAACCTGCACACGGCGGCACTGTAGGGCGGGCGTCCCCCGTACATGATGAAGGAGTGTGGCGCGACGACTCCTGGAGATCTCTGCGGTGGGGCCTGGCGGTACTGGCCCTCCTGCTGACCCTCGGCGCCGGGGTGAGCTGCGTGGCGCAGCTGTCAGAGCGGGGGCTGGACCGGGCCGACAAGATCGCCAGCGTCGGCAGCCTACTGGTAGGGATAACAGCGCTGTTGCTCAGCGGGATGGCGCTGCGGTCGGGAGCCCGGACCGACGGTCAGTCCACGTCGGCGACGAACGATCCGACGACGACGTCGGACCGGGCTGTCGCCAGCCTGGCCGAGGCGGTACGGCGGCAGTGGGCCACCGAAGTGGAGCTGCGACAACTGCGCCAACCACACCCGCTGCGACTGCGCTGGTCGAGCAGCGGACGACCGGTGTCACCGCGTCCGGATGTGGTGCTGGGTGGCGGACCGGTCGCCGGCCGACCGACCCGCCTGCGGCTGCACGGCGACCTGGAGACGATGGTGTCCGCGTTCCACCAGTTGCCCCGCCGGCAACTGGTGGTGCTGGGCGAGCCGGGCGCGGGCAAGACCGTCCTGGCCATCCTGTTCACCCTGGGCCTGCTGGACAGCCGACCCCCGGCCGGGCCGGTACCGGTGTTGGTGGCGCTGTCGTCATGGAACCCGGACACCGAGCACCTGTACGGCTGGCTGGCCCGACGCCTCGTCGAGGACTACCCCGCCCTGGGCAACGTGCGCCGGTTCGGGCCGGACGCCGCTGACCGCCTGGTCCGCAACGGGCGACTCGTTCCGGTCCTCGACGGCCTGGACGAGCTGCCCCCGGCCCTACACACCGCCGCGCTCGCGGCGCTCGACCAGGCTCTTAACGACGGTGCCGCGCTGGTACTGACCTGCCGCAGCGCCGAGTACCAGGCAGCGGTGCTCGGCAGCGGCAGGTTCCTGAGCCGGGCCGCGGTGGTGGAGATCGAACCCGTCGACGCTGTCGACAGCATCGCTTTCCTCGCCGCCGCGCAGCCGGTCGGAGACCGACGCTGGAAACCGGTCTTCGACCGGCTCGCGGTGCCGGGTGACCCGCTCGCCCGAGCCCTGTCCACACCGTTGATGGTCTACCTGGCCCGCGTCGCGTACACCCATCCGTCCACTGATCCGGCCGAACTCTGCGACCGCGACCGCTTCGGCACCGTCGCGGCCCTCGAAGGGCACCTGCTGGACGCCTATCTGCCCGCCGTCTACCGCCACCACCCGAACCTGCCGCAGGCGGGTGGCACCCGACCCGCCGCCGTCACCGGGTACCGCCCCGAGCAGGCCCACCGGTGGCTGGCGTGGTTGGCCCGACACCTGCACCACCAGCAGACCGGCGACCTGGCCTGGTGGCAGCTGCACCGGGCGCTGCCGCAGCGCGGCCTCCGCCCGCTCGGTGGGGCCGCACTCGGCCTGGTCGACGGCCTGGCCACCGCGGTCGCGGTGGGGATCGGGCTCGGGCCCGGCGGTTTCGTCGCCGGCCTCGCCGGCGGACTGACAGCCGAGTTCGTGGCCGGGGCGATCGCCGGGCCGCCGGCACAACCCAGGCAGGTCGACACCAGGCTCCGGTGGCGGCAGCGACCAGCGGGGCGTGAGTTCACCGCCGGCCTCACGATCGGCCTGGGAATCGGCCTGAGCATCGGCCTGGTCGCCGGGCTCTCCGGCGGAATCGACGTCCGCACCGGGGTGACCGCCGGGCTGCTGGGCGGGCTGGCGACCGGGCTGACCGGCGGAGTCACCCAGTGGTTGAACACCCCGGCGGACACCATCCGGTCGCCCAGCCCACCGGCCAGCCTGCGCGACGACCGGACCGCCAGCGTCCTGCGCACCTTCGTCGCGGTCTTTCTGACCTGGCTGGCGGTGGGCCTGGTGATCGGGACGGTGGTGCCGGTCGTGGTCGACCCCTACGCCGGGCTCGCGGTCGGGCTCGCCGGTGGGCTGGTGGCCGGCGTCGCGGCCGGTCTCGCCGACCGCCACGCGGCCGGCAACCGGGACGGGTTCTCCGCCGGACTGGTGGGCAGCGGATGGGCCTGGTCACTGGTCAGCCGCAGCTGGCTGGCAGCCACCGGCAAGCTGCCCTGGAATTTGACCGGGTTCCTCGACGACGCCCATCGGCGCGGTGTGCTGCGCCAGGCCGGCGCGGTCTACCAGTTCCGCCACGCGAGCCTGCAGGAGCGACTGCGCACGGGAAGCGACGACGCGCGCCTACCGGACAGCTGACCCGGCTGAGGACTGCCACTGGGCGTACCAACGTCCCGAAGCGCCGACGGTGAAGCGGTGGGCGCTGCGCTATGCCGAGCTCGGCGAGGCCGGCCCGCCTCGACGGTGCATGCGGTGCTGATTCGCTGTCGGGTCAACCGCCTGTCACACATCGACCGGCGCACCGGCGAACCGGTGCGCCGCTACGAACCCGACCAGCCCGGCGACATGCTGCACATCGACATCAAGAAGCTCGGCCAGATTCCCGACGGCGGCGGGTGGCGCTACGTCGGCCACGCCCAGGGCAAACGCCACCGGGAGGCCACCGCCCGCCGCACCGGTTGCCCGCAACGGCCTATGGCAACCACAGGTCGGGACCGCGTTCGTGCACACCGTCGTCGACGACCACTCCCGGGTCGCGTACGCCGAAATCTGCGCCGACGAGAAAGCCGCCACCGCCACCGCCGTGTTACGCCGCGCCGTCGCCTGGTTCACCAACCGAGGGGCGGGACAGCCGCGCTTCTCGAGAGCGGCATGCCGAGGGGGATCCGTGGTTGCGGGTCGTGCTGAAGGTCGTTGCGCGTCGGGAGCCGGGTCAGTCGGTGTGCGCGATCGGCTTTGGTGTGCGCGGTGCGTCGCGGTCGGTCGGCAGGCACCGCGGCGGTCGCCGGGACGGCCGGGTGGTGCGAGTGCGAGCGGCCGCGACGCACCGCGCACGTCGGGGAGTTACGGGGAGAAGGCCTTCACTTCGAGGAGGCCGACCGAGGCGGTCCCGTTGGCCTGCATCACGACACGGAGTCGGGTGGTGCTGACCGGGGAGAAGGTGACGGTGTTGTAGGTGTTGGCATTCGTCGGGTGTCCGCTGGTGGCGGGCACGTCGGCGTAGGCGCTGCCGGTCCAGTACTGGAGTTTCCAGGAGGTGGGTAGCCGAACGCCGCCGTTGTCGTCGAACAGGTAGACCTGCGCCCGGTTCAACGTGAGCGTGCTCGGCCACGTCAGCTCCGCCCACTGTTGGCCGGTTTCCGGCCAGGTGCCCCAGCGGGGATTGGCGGTGTCGTTGGACGAGGCCGGCTCCATGCCGTCGTTGATGGCGTTCACCGATTCCCACGGGGAGGTGTAGGAAGCCGAGGCGACCGCCGTACGGGCCTTGTTGTCACCGGTCGGCGGGGGCGGGGTGGTGCCGTTGATCGCCAGGTCGGCGCTGGGGAATGCGCTGAACGACGGGTTGATGTCAGCCTCACCGCCGGCGCCGTCACACCGGCGGTCCGGGTTGAACAGCAGGTAGGTGCCGGACGAGCAGGCGAACGCCACCTCCGCGTCGCCACCGACCACGACGGTACCGGACAGGTTGGCACCGCCCTGGATGAGGGCGTTGTCCTTGACGACGGCGTTGCCGCCGACGGTGCCGCCATTGACCCAACCGAGGCCTTCGACGCGGGCGTTGCCGGTGACGGTGCCGGCCATCACGGCCGCCGTCGGTCCGACGTACGCGGTGGACGCGACACTGGCGTTGCCGGCCACCCAGCCGCCACCGTTGGAGTGCCAGCGGCCACCGTTGGTCGCGGCCGGCTTGACGTAGCCCGGTTCGAAGCCGGACGGGGTCGCCCCGGAGACCCGGAACTCGTAGGGGAAGCGGCGCGACTTGGTGTAGCCGTCGAGGAAGGCGTAGTGCGGCACCGTGGTCGGCGTGGCGGTGACGACCAGCCACACCTCGTTCTCGCCGGACTGGAGCTGGAAGTCGACCTGCCCGTCGGTGCCGGTCTGCAGCGGCGAGTAGCGCGGCGTACCGTTGCGGACCGCGACCAGGCCGAACGTCCAGCCGGTGGCACCGGTCTCGGCGTGCCCCTTGAGACGGAGCCGAACCATCCCGCCGTCGGCCGACGGGACCAGCTTGATCTTGTTGAAGCCGTAGTCGGAGGGCGCCTGCCGAGGGTTCATCCGGTAGTGGCTCTGCCCCTGGTCGACGGCCTCGACGTTGCCCCCGTTGTAGGCGGTGAGGAAGCCGCGCCCGTACACGTTGTTGATGAACGGCATCAGGGTGGACCGGTTGCCGAAGTCGTAGGTGACCGTGTGGGTGGCGTACTCGCCGAGGCGGCGGTTCAGCTCGGTCTGGGTGATGCCGGCGATCCGCCGGTACGTTTCGAGTGGGTGTTCGGTGTTGCGGGCCTCGTTCCAGATCCGGTTGAACATGGCCAGGCCGTCGCGGTCCTTGATGTACTGCGCGAGCATCCAGGCGCCGTAATGATGCCGGCTGGAGCTGTAGTAGAGATTCTCCGAGCGCAGCCAGCGGGTGAGATCGCCCGCTGCCGTGGTGGGAAGCGCCTGCATGGCCATGAACTCGGCGCTGGCTTCCCAGAAGGTGCCGGCCCAGGCGGCGGTGAACCCGTAGCCGGGTCTGCCGAGGAACGTGTAGTTCTGGAAGACGTGGGCGAGCTCGTGGGCCAGTCCCCACGAGCCGGGCAGGGCCGCGCCGGGTGCCACGTTGATCACGCCGACCCGGCCGTCCACCGAGCCGCCGGTGGCCCAGGCGTTCAGCTCGGTGCGGTTCCAGGTGTTCGTGATGATCACGATGATCTTGTGCTGGGCGAGGAGTCCGGTCTCCGGCGTGAACTGCATGGTGTTCACGTAGAAGTTGTAGAGGTTCTCCAGCTGGGTCAGGATGTTCGCCGGGTCGAAGTTGTAGGGCGAAGGCGCCGACTGCGGGTTGGTACCTGATTTCTCACCCCAGAGCAGGATGAAGTTGGTCGACTCCCGGGTGCGGTTGGCGGCCCACGGCACCTCGCCGGTCTGGGTCCAGCGGGCGGGGATGTAGACGGTCTTGGCAGCCGCGGAGGCCGGGGTGGAGAGTTGCGGCGTGAAGGATGCGCCGGCGAGCAGCGTGATTGCGAGGAGGGCGACCAGCCAGGGGTGCCGTGTTCGCGCACGGGGAAGCAGCATTGTGGTGATACCACCTGTCGGAGAGTCGGTGATCCACGGCGTTTCAGACGTTTCGGTGACCGTCGGATCACGGTTGGCGCAGACATCCGCGACCGTTGGGGTCGCTCAAAATCAATAGTCGGATATCGATGCAGCTACCATGCACCACGAAAACGATTTCGGCAATATTTCGGGGAGCTGACGTCGGGAAGTGCCCGGCCGCCACGTCAGGCTGGTAGCGCGCCGGCCCCGTGCCCGCATCTCCGGTCGGACGCCGAGGGGCGTTGTCCACCCGCGACACGGCTCGCGACGACACCCGGTGAGGAGTGCGGCGACTACCGGTCGTCAGCGAGCTGCAACAGGCCCCGATCCGTCATCAGGCGAGGCTTGTCAGCCGGGGTCCGGCGGTATCCGAGCCGATGCATGTACCAGGCGTCGAGAGCGTCCGTCCGGCTCGTCAGCAGCTCCAGCCTGCTGCTCGCGGTACTTTCGCCGGTCCCTGATCCGGGGCGCGCCAAGCTGTGTGGGCTCGCGATGCACGACATCGGGATCGGTTCGGCTGCCTGACCCGACACCACGGGTGGACGCGGGCATGGAACGGGCTCCCGGCCGTGGCAGCGGGAGCCCCGTTCTCATCACGACCGGGCACGGGGAACACCGCCACTCGAACCCGACCGGATCTATCAACCATCCTTCCCCAGGCCGAGCCCCACAAACCACACCAACGCCGCCGGGGTTGCTTGTCCCAGCGACACTAATCACCGCTCGGTAAACGCCCACTCCACCGAGTAGTTGTCAAGGGGTTCGTCGTGGTGATGGCCTTGGCCGGACTGGCCGCATGTGCGGGTGCGCCCACGGCGACCGAGGCACCCGCCGATGGGCGTGGCCAGGACGAGGATCGCGTGGAAGTGCCTACCGCACGACTTCCCGCCGGCGAAGACGGTCTACGACTTCTACGCCAAGTGGGAAGCAGACGGAGCCACGCAGCGGATCCGTGGCCAAGGGGTGGGGGTCGATGGTGGCTACGACACCGCCGTACGAGCGCACGGCGCCCGCCTCGGCATCGACGTTGAGGCCGTACCCCGCCACGCCCGCAAGGGCTTCCACGTCCAGCCCCGCCGGTGGGGACGCAGCCTGCGCGTTCGCCAGGTTGGGGTGGATTCTCCGGTGAGGTAGCGGCTCATTGTGTAGCCATCATCGCCCGGGCGCGTTGGGAAGGGCCTCGTAGTCACGGACGAGTCGTCGATGCTGCATGAGCCAGTCCAAGGTCCGTTCCACGACCCCCAGCGTTCGACGATGATGTCAGCACTTGTCGATACCTTGACTCATTCCGACCGGATCCTCGCGCCGGCAATGATTTTCCATGTATAGACCTCTGGCGAAACTTCCCTCCAGGCGGGACAGTGAACGGCAACGATGCCTCACTCTGTGGAGCTGCCATGCCCATGACACCGCTGCGTGCCGTCGCCCTCGCGGGTGCCACTGCGCTCGTCCTTCTCGGGACCGCCGCCCCCGCAGGGGCCACCAGGCCGGCCACCGGAGCCAGCACGGTCACCCACGACGAGCAGATCACCTGGCAGGGCTGGTCCGGCCCCACCCTGTCAGCCGGCGCCACCGCCGGCACTACCGTCACCGCCGCCGGGCTCACCCTCGGCACCCCGGCCGGCACCACCGTCTACAAGGACCCGCACACCAGCATCAGGCGGACCTGGGCGTACGGCACCTGGACCTCGCCGCTGACCGAGGTCGGGTTCGGCGCCAGTGAGCTGGTCGCCTCCTGGAACGCCGACACCCCGGCCGGCACCTGGCTCCAGGTCGAACTCCAGGGCACCTACACCACCGGCACCCGCACCCCGTGGTACGTGCTGGGGCGCTGGGCCTCCGGCGACACCGACGTCAAACGGACCAGCGTCGACAGGCAGGGCGACAAGACGTCCAGCATCTGGACCGACACCTTCGCCATCGACAACGCGAGCGCCGGGGTGCTGCTGCGGGCGTACCAGCTCCGGCTGACCCTCTACCGCGACCCGGCGCAGACCGCCTCCCCGCTGGTCCGCTCGGTCGGCGCGATGAGCTCGAACGTGCCGGACCGGTTCACCGTCACCCCCAGCGCCGGCCACATCGCCTGGGGCACCGAGCTGGCGGTCCCGCGCTACTCGCAGAACGTCCACGCCGGCCACTACAGCCAGTACGGCGGCGGCGGTGAGGCCTGGTGCTCGCCGACCTCCGTCGAAATGGTGATCGAATACTGGGGCCGGAAGCCCTCCGCCGCCGACACATCCTGGGTGAACCCCGACCACGCGGACCCAACGGTCGACCACGCCGCCCGGATGACCTACGACTACCAGTACAAGGGCACCGGCAACTGGCCGTTCAACACCGCGTACGCGGCCAGTTTTCCCGGGCTGGAGGCGAAGGTGACCCGGCTGCACTCACTCGACGAGATCGAGCACTTCATCGCCGCCGGCATCCCTGTGGTGACCAGTCAATCCTTCCTCGCCAGTGAGCTGACCGGGGCGGGCTACGGCACCGCCGGGCACCTGATGGTGGTTGTCGGCTTCACCGCCACCGGTGACGTGATCGCCAACGATCCGGCCTCCCCCAGCAACGACGCGGTACGGCACATCTACTCCCGGACGCAGTTCGAGCAGATCTGGCTGCGGACCAAGCGGACCACGGCCAGCGGCGGCACAGGCAGCAGCTCCGGCGGCATGGTCTACCTCATCAAGCCGACCGGGGTGGCCTGGCCGCAGGTGCCGGACTCCACCGCCTGGTAGCGACGGTCGGCACCGTAGCCGTCGGGCACCGACACCGACCCTCCATCGATCGTCCCTTCCGAAGCTCCTGCCGCGCCTGACAGCAGCCGGCAGGTATGTCCCGCCCGCCTCACTCCGGGGAGTTCCCATAGTCAGAGGAAACCTGCGCGTGGTCGCCCTCGCCGGCGTCACCGTGCTGGCCATGCTCGGCAACACCAGACGCGCAAACCGCGGCGGCGGTGGCCCAGGCGTTCGACGGCACGCTGGCCGAGCTCCTCGGCGCCCTCGGCGTGACCGGTGCCGGAGGCGAGGCGGTCAAGCCGGCCGACGTCGCGGATCGTGCGACCGGAGCCGAGCACCAACGCAGCGGCTGGGCGGCGGAACTCCTCGGGTACTTCCAGCACCAGATCGAGCCCGACGCCCCCCGACGACCGCCGGCACCACGTCTACCCCGTCGATCGGTCGTCCGGCTGAGCCGCGGCGACGTACCGGGCGGCCAGGGCCCGCAGGAAATCGCGTAGCTCCGGCGGGTCCAGCACGGTGAACGGCGCCTCGAACTTGCCCAGGTAGGTCACCAGGTCGTGCAGCGAGTCCGTGCCGGTCGCCAGCTCGCACTCGTCGTCGCCGTGGGGCGTGAGCCGGCCCGATGTCGGCGTGCTGCGCTCGGCGATCACCGCGGCCGGCGCGGCGAACCGGACCCGCACCCGGTAGCGGAACGGGGCGGTCGTCACGCCCCGTAGCACGTGCGCGGCGGCGTCGCCGCCCGGCGGCTCCCGCGGTACGAATCGGGGGGTCGGAAGATCCTGCGGCAGCGGCGTGATCCGGTCGGCGCGGAACGTGCGCCAGTCGCCGCGGTCGGTGTCCCAGGCCAGCAGGTACCAGCGGCGGCCCGTGTAGACCAGGGTGTGCGGCTCCACGTCGCGCACGCTGCCCTCGCCGTCGTGCCCGGAGTAGGCGAACCGCAGCCGCTCGTGGCTGTGGGCGGCCGACGCGATGCGGGTCAGCGTGTCCAGGTCCACGGTCGGGCCGCCGCCGGCCGCCGCGACGGTCGTGGACCGCAGCGCGTCGATCCGCGGCCGCAGCCGGCCGGGCAGCGTCCGCTCGAGCTTGGTCAGCGCCCGCAGCGAGGCGTCCTCGATCCCGGCCACGCTGCCGGCCGCTGCCGCCCGCAGCCCGACCGCCACCGCGACCGCCTCGTCGTCGTCGAGGACCAACGGCGGCAGCGCGCTGCCGGGACCGAGCCGATACCCGCCGCCCGGGCCGGTGGCGGCATTGATCTGGTACCCCAGCTGCCGCAGCCGGTCGACGTCGCTGCGTACAGTGCGGGTCGTCACCTCCAGGCGGGCGGCCAGCTCCGCGCCCGCCCACTCGCGCCGCTGCTGCATCAGGGACAGCAACCGCAGCAGCCGCACCGACGTCTCCAACATGTTCCGGATCATAAACGAGTTGAGGAAGCTAATCTTCCGCAACCGTCAGTAGCGTTGCCGGCATGACACTTCGCGGCATGGCCACCGTCAACTACTTCGCCGCCGACTGGGCGGCCGCCCGGGACTGGTACACGCAGGTCACCGGTGTCGAGCCGTACTTCCTGCGGGACGGCTACGCCGAGTGGCGCCTCGGCGATTACCAGGCCGAACTCGGCCTGATCGACGCCCGCTTCCAGCCGGCGGGCACCCCCACCGGCCCGGTCGGCGCGGTCCTCTACTGGCACGTCGATGACATCCACGCCGAGCTGGCCCGCCTCGTCGAGCTCGGCGCCACCGTGCACGAGCCGGCGCAGCACCGCGGCGGCGGGTTCGTCACCGCCTCCGTCGTGGACCCGTTCGGCAACCTGCTCGGCCTCATGTACAACCCGCACTACCTCGAACTGGTGGAGGGCAGGTGAGCCTCGCGTTCGCCACGGTGCGCGAGTGGGACAGCCGCCGGGCCGACGATCTTCTCGTACGACTTCAACCACACGGGATGGCGCGCGGTCCTCGGCAACGACCTCAGCACCGGTGCGGTGCCCGCCGTCGCCGCGCCTGCCCGCAACGACGACCTCGCCGGTCTGGCACCCGCCTGGATCGAGGTCGGCGAGCTGAGCATCTTCCGCGACGAGGACGTGGACTACGCGCGCCGGCTCCGGGCCGCAGGCGTGTCGACCGAGTTGCACGTCCACCCCGGGCTTCCACACGCCTTCGACGTGCTGCTCATCGGCGACGAGGCCGGCGAGCGTCACA
Source organism: Micromonospora sp. NPDC047074 (assembly GCF_040643815.1). NCBI lineage: Bacteria > Bacillati > Actinomycetota > Actinomycetes > Micromonosporales > Micromonosporaceae > Micromonospora > Micromonospora sp. NPDC047074. The sequence continues at coordinate 79,803 of NZ_JBEYVB010000015.1, read as the reverse complement.
AAGCGGAACGCATCCGGGTTCTGCGCGACCTGTGAGGGTCAGCCGGATCGCAGCGCGGCATCCAGCGCCGCCAGATGATCCGCGACCCGGCCGACCGTCAGCGCTCCACTGGCCGCGCCGGCCCACTCCGCCGCCGCCGGTAGCAGCGCCTGCCTGACCCGCATCATGGCGTCCCGGTCACCGGCGGCGATCGCTGCCCGGCCCAGCAGGCACCACAGCGCTTCGGCGAGCAGATCCGCCGGGGGATCCGGCACGTCGGCGAGCCGGACCGGGGGACGCACCCACGGCTCGTACGGGCCCCATTCATCATCCGCGAGGGCGAGCGGCAGACCATGGCGGATACGCAGTCCGAGCAGAGCCAACGGCAACAGTCCGTCGCGCACACCCGGCATCCCCGCGCCCTCCAGTTCGGCCGCCGCCGCCTGGTACAGCCGCTCGGCCCGCTCGGCCGGCACCTGCTCTGCCACGTCGGCGCGCAGCGCCCGGTACCACTGGGTGAACACGCCGACCAGGGGCCGCTCGTGCCGGCCGGCCAGGTCGTCGGCGGCCCGCGCGTGCTGATCGGCTCGGCCGAACGCGGCCACCGCGCAACTCGACTGCAGCCGGATCAGGTGGCCGAGCACCTCCACGCTCGGCAGATCGTGCCGGTTCGCCAGGCCGACCAGCTCGGCGCCGATCCGATCCCGGTCCACCGATCCGCCGGTGCGCCGGCAGCTCTGCATGAACACGCCGTTCAACGCGAACGCCAGCAGCCCGGGGTCGTCCCTCTCGCGGGCGATCGCCTCGGCCTGCCGGGCACACTCCGCCGGCCGCGGGTCGTGGGTGCCGCGCGACTCGATCGCGATGGTGGCCAGCAGCCGGGCCCGGGCCGGATCACGGCTGGTCGGCGGAAGAACCGCGAGGGCCCGTTCCGCGGCGGCGACGATGCCGGCCGCCTGCGCCGCGTCGTCGGCACGGGGCCAGACGGCCGGCACGTCGTAGGCGCCGATCACCCGGGCGGTCAGCTCTGGGTCGCCGAGCTGCTCGGCGGCCGCGACCGCCGCGGCCCGCTGCTCGCGGGCCACCTCCAGACCACCGGCCCCGGTGACCGCGAGGTTGCGCAGCATGCCGACCGCCGACTCCAGCCGCATCCGGGCGCTGCCGCCGACCCGCTCGTAGGCGGAGGCGACCCGGGTCAGCACCTCACCGGCCGGATCCCTACGACCGGGGCCGTCCAGGCCGGGCTCCTGCCGCAGGATGTCGGTCTCCAGCGTGCGCAACGCCGGGCCGGGCTCCACACCCAGGTGGCCGGCGAGCAGCTCACGGGCCCGGCGCAGCACCGCGAGGGCATCGCCCTGGCGACCAGACCGATACAACGCCAGAGCCAGGAGCCGCCATCCCTGCTCCCGCCAGGGGTGCGCGGTGACGTGTCCGTCCAGGTCCGGGACGGCCTCGTCGGCCCGGCCCAGGTCGAGACGGGCCTGCGCCCGCCGTTCGACGGCCTGCAGGCGCAGCTCGGCCAGGCGGGACCGGTCGGCGCGCGGCCAGGCGGCGTCCGGGAAGTCCGCGTACGCGGGACCCCGCCACCAGGACAGCGCCTCGTCCAGCCGGGCCAGCGCGGTGGCCGGGGCCTCCGTTGCGGAGTCGGCGACCGCCTGCTCGAACCGCCAGGCGTCCACCTGATCGGGTGCGCACGTCAACGCGTACCCCAGGCCTCGGGTGACCAGCAAAGTAGCCGGCGCCCGCGCCGGGCGGTCCGGCTCGATCGCCTTGCGCAGCGCCGCCACGAACGTCCGCACCGCGGCCACCGCGCCCTCCGGCGGCGAAATCCACAAATCATCAATAAGATCATTTACGGGTACGACCCGGCCTCGCGCCACCAGAAGCCGGCCCAGTACCGCACGATGCATCGGACCCTTCAACGCGACCGGCCGCCGCTGCGCGTCCTGGGCGATCACCGGCCCGAGAACGCCGAAAGTGATCCGACCGCCGTGCACGCCGCCACGCTATCGCGATTCCCTGGGTCAGATGGTCAGCAGCGTCTTGCCGACAGCCGTCCGGTTCTCGTCGCGGCGTGCGCCTCGGCCGCCTGCTCCAGCCCGAACCTGCTCCTCCGGAGATCCGAAGACACCTCGCTGCACCCGGATCCCACGTCGTGCGGCTCCCTCGTCCGGCACGCCGGGCCAGCCGGCGCCGCCGCTGAAGCCGAAACCGATCATCCGGCCACCCGCGCCGAACAGGCCGAAGAGCAGCCTCGGCGACGGCACCGCCGGCACCGTCCAGGCCCACCTCCACGCCACCCGCCGCGGCACGGACCTCATCGGCCCAGCCGGCGACGCGGTAGTCGACCCACGGCGTACGCACCGAACTCGCGGGCCATCTCCAGCTAGCCTCAGTGTCTCGAAACCCGTGTGATGCCGCGCGGGCTCACAACAGCGTCGTCAGCACGCCTCCGTCGACGCGCACAGCCGACCCGTTGATGGCGGACGCGACAGGGCTCGCGATGAAGGTCACCGCATTCGCGATCTCCTCCGGCTCGATGAAGCGTCCCAGCAGGGACGTCTGGTTGGTGCCGATGATCGCCGCCTTCATCTGCTCCTCAGGGAGAGACTGTGCACTGGCCAGCGTCGTGACCGTCTGTGCGACGCCGTCGGAGTACGTCGGGCCACCCAGCACCGAGTTGACGGTCACCGCAGTGCCCTTGGTGAGCTTCGCCAGGCCGTTGCCAACCGAGAGCATCGCCGTCTTGGACGTGCCGTAGTGGATCATGTCAGCCGGGATGTTGACGCCCGACTCGCTGCTGACGAACACGATCCGGCCCCACCCCCGATCGAGCATCGCCGGCATCAGGCGCCGCGCGAGGCGGACTCCGCTGAGCACGTTGACATCGAAGTAGCGCCGCCAGTCGTCGTCGGAGATCTGCTGGAAGGGCTTGAGCTCGAAGAGCCCGACGTTGTTGATCAGGATGTCGACGCTCGGAATCTGTCCGCACAGCCGGTCGACGTCGTCGGCGACCGCGAAGTCGGCGGGCAGGCCACTGACGGATACGCCGGGCACCTCGCGACGCAACGCTTCGACGGCCTCGATCAACTTCACCGGATCGCGACCGTTGAGGATCACGTCGACGCCCTCGGCGGCGAGAACCTTCGCGGTCGCGTATCCAATGCCTCGACTGGATCCGCTGATGAACGCGGTCTTGCCGGTGAGCTGCAGGTCCATTCGTCCCCCTCGTGACTGGCCGCCGGCCGGAGCCGGGACCTCGTACCCTGCCGGACTGTCCGGCAGCGGTTGGTTATGAGGTTGCCGCGAACGAATGAGCATTCGATGAGCAAGGCTTGGCTACCGAGGTACGTCGAAGCCCCGGGCAGCCGTGGTGTGGGGTAGGACCGCCTCCTTACAGGTCGGCCACCACACCCCGGCGGACCAGGCGGTCACCGAGCGCCGCGAACGCCCGCTCCAGCTCGGCCCGGTCGACGTGGCCCGCCTCGACGCCGCTGGCCGGGTAGCGGCCGTCCGCTGCTGCGCGCCCTGGGTCGGATTCCTGGCCTCGCCCTGCGCGCCGACGTCGTGCACGCGCGGTGCTCGTCCCCGTTACCTTTGGCCGTCCCCGGTCGGGGACTCCTCGGTCGCCCGGCCCGGTATGACTTCCTGCCCCTGTCGTTCGGATGGTCCGGGGGTGTCGTCGCCGGGTCGGGTGGCGTCGGTGGACCGCTGACAGGGACCCGGCCATTTCCTGGTGCGTCTGTCGCAGGCAACCTACGCAGCCGCACCTGCCATCGGGGTCACGGCATGGCCGGGAAGCTGATTTCGACGGTGAACCCACCCCTGGGACGTGCGTGGGCCGTGAGTACGGCGCCGTGAGCGACGGCGATCGCCCGTACGATCGACAGGCCCAGCCCGTGGTGGGCGTCGTCAGCCACCCGCCGCATGCGCTGGAAGGGCTCGAACAGCCGGTCCACCTCCTCGGGTGGTACCACCGGACCCGTGTTCGTGACGGCCAGGAGCGCCTGACCGGCGGCGAGGCGGGTGGCCACCTCGACCTTTCCGTCGGGAACGTTGTGGTGCAGGGCGTCGCGTTTCCAGCGTCGTGGGCGGGGCCCCAGCCGGGGACTCCTCGGTCGCCCGGCCCGGTGATGAGCCTTGGCCCGGGAAGATCCCAGGCCAAGGCCGTTCGCTACCCTAACTCCGTGGTCACGTGCGTGGGCTTTCGGAGCGCCGTCGCACCGCGCTATTCGGCGGTGGAACTCTCCGCCGTATCCGGTGCTTCCGTCTTCGCCTCGGTCTCCCGGGCGGCCCCCGTCTCGGCGGAGGGCTCGACCGCCTCGACGGTCCGCGGGTTGACCCAGGAGAACTCGATCTCGACCGAGAACTCGTCCTTACCCTCTTGCTCGATCTCCAGCTCGCACCGCACCTGGTCGGCGACGGCGATCGTACCCGCAGCGCCGTAGAAGAGGTGCCCGGTGGTCTCCAGTTGGCCCGCCAGTTGGCGAAGCCAGGCGGCCAGATCCGCCCGAGACACGGTCCGGGCGTCCTCGTAGATATCCATGCCGTCATGCTTTCATCCGACAAAGGGCGGGCCGAGTGAGGGGCGTCCCGATCGACCTGGATTCCTCCGCTCGGGCAGAAGGCCCAGTACGAGCGCTGCGGCGGCGAGGGCCGTGACGCCAGTAGCGTCACGCCGTCGGGTGCGGCATCAGCTCTGGTCGACGTTGAAGATCGAACTGGTGTACCGCACTCGTGGCGTACCCGTGACGAGGCGGAGAACACGACCTGGCACACCCACCAGGCTATCGTTCAGCCTGAGCCTGGCGCCGGGTAAACCGACCCTCCGGCGAACCGGGGGAACCTCAGGTCGCCACACGATGGGCCACCAGGTTGGTCGGCGCCTTACGTAGCAGGAAACAAGAGGCGCCGTCATCGCTGGCAGGGAAGACTGCGTGTCGATGAACTGCGATACCAAAGGTTGTGACCACGACTGGCACTACGCCGACCCACGAACGCTGGCGGGGGCGCTGCAACATGGTCTTGGCCGCGGCGCTCATCGAGCCCTGGTCGACCCCACCGCGCCCGAACTCATCGCCGATTGCCTTCGGCGTGACTACCGCTGGTTCTGGCATGTGGATGAGCGGGAGGTGTACCTGGCCCGACTGGTGCGCGACCTGCGGCTCCCGGTTTCCCCGATCACAGCGCGCCTGCACGCAGCCGCTCCCGAGGAGGCAGACGCCCTCTGAGCACCGGTCGGCCCCGACGAAGGACTTCCAGGCCACCCTGATCAGGCTCGGCATGCGGCCGTCGATAGCCGGACCGGGTCGTGCTTCGACAACGCGGTCGCCGAGTCGCGTTTTTGCCAGCCTCGAAGCCGAGATCTGTACCCGCGTCTTCACCAGCCGTGCGCAGGCCCCGCCGCGAGGTGTTCACCTGCATCAATCACGACAACAAAAGGTTGCATTCCGCTGTGAAAATCCACACACCACGCGAAGCACTTATTTGCTATCGTCAATCAATTGCCCTCGCGGCATGAAACTCCGGCGTCCGGCCCCGGGGTGAAACCTCGCTGAAAGGAACGGGGACATGAAGAAGAAGGTTCTTGGCGCCGTCGCCGCCGCCGTCATGCTGGTGCCCGCCCTGGCGGCTAGCCCGGCTCACGCGGCGGGACGTGTCCTGCACGTCTGGGACGGGACCGGCTGGTCAGGTATCTCCGCATGGCTGTACACGGGCGAGGACAACTACTGCACATCCGTCGGTGCGTGGAACGACGGAATCCGGTCCGCTCGCACGGAGAGCAGCGGCACAGTGGAGCTGTGGGAGCACATCAACTGCACCGGCTACTCCATCACCGTTGACAGCAGCGGCTACAGCAACATCGGCCCCTGGGTCAGCGCCATCAAATCCCACAGCTAGCACCCAGCGAAGCTGGCGGACGCCCCCGCACCAGGCCGGTACGGGGGCGTCGTGCCGTTCGGTCAGCGGCGGGCGGTCAGCTCGCTCCTCGGCTCCCGCAACGGAAGGCTGACTGGCCGGCCCGGCCCGTGTTGGGCCGGGCCGGCCCTTGAGGACTATTGCTCGCCAGAGTCACGGTAACGGTGATCTTGATGTGGGATTCAAGGCACCTCGCGAGGGCCGGGTTTGCGGATGACCTGGGAAAAGATGGAGCTGCCAGGCATTGCACATCAACAGCCGTCTTGGCCGTCCCACGGCTCTGTCACCACCGCCGCAGAGGTCAGTGTGTGCACGTATCCGTTGGTAAACGCCGTTTGATCTTGATCAACGTGACTTTCCCGAGAGATAGTCCCCACGGGCCGGCGCAGCCCGGATCAGGCCTTGGCGGTAGTGGCGGGTGTAGGACTCCCGGTAGCTGGCCTGCACCTTCGTCTGGATCACCGTGCGCCCGGCCTTGAACTCCGCCGCCAGGTTCCGCAAGGTCTCCGAGCCGACCAGCGGGAACACCACCTGCCGCACTGTCTCGTCGGGCCGGCGCAACGCGGCGTCGGCAACCTTCAAGAGCAGATTCTCCTTGCCGCCCACCCTGGTGAACTCCGCCGCCAGCTGCCGGAAAACCCTCTTCTCCGCGCGCAGCCCGATCCGGTGCACCGTCGAGATCAGCAGCTGCACCAGCTGGCCGGTGATTTCCTGCCGCCGGGTCACCATCAGCGCGGCCAGCATCGCCGCCTGCACCGGATCCGAGCGCCGGCGCACGTGGCTGGGTGACTCGATCAGCGCAGGTGCCGCCACTCCGCGACCACCTTGGGCGCCACATCGGTGAACAGGCCCGCCGGCAGCGTCTCAGCGCTGCCCAGCGACCCCACCGAGAAGGTCGATCGTGGCCAGTCACCAGATGCCTCCATGGCAGGACCTTGACCCGGCGAGAGCGGCACCTTAACTTCCTGGATCAGGAAAGTTTGTTCACTGTTTCGCATCGCCAACCGCCCGGGAGGGCACATGCGCGGAACGATCCCCCGCCGGCTCGCCACCTTCGTCACCGCTCTGACCGTCCTCGCCGCCGGCATCCCGGTCGCCGCCGCCCAGGCATCGCCGTCCAGAGCGTCCCAGCGGGACGGCTTCTACCAGGTCGGCTACTTCACCCAGTGGGGCATCTACGGCCGGGCCTTCCCGGTCAAGAAGCTCGACACCTCCGGGGCCGCCGCGAGGCTGACCCACATCAACTACGCGTTCGGCGACGTCACCGCCGAAGGGCTCTGCGCCTCGGGCGACGTATGGGCGGACTACCAACGCCCGGTGTCGGCCGAGGAGAGCGTCGACGGGGTCGCCGACGCGGCCGGCGAGTCGCTGAACGGCAACTTCGACCAGCTGCGCAAGCTCAAGGCGAAGCACCCCGGGCTGCGGGTGCTCCTCTCGCTCGGCGGCTGGAGCTGGTCGACGTACTTCTCCGACGCGGCCCTGACGCCGGAGTCCCGGCGGGCCTTCGTCACCTCCTGTGTGGACCAGTTCATCAAGGGCGACCTGCCGGAGGTCGGCGAGGTCGGCGGGGCCGGCTCGGCCGCCGGTGTCTTCGACGGCATCGACCTGGACTGGGAGTGGCCCGGCTCGGCGGGCGAGCCCGGCAACATCATCCGCCCCGAGGACAAGCAGAACTTCACCGCGCTGGTCGCCGAGTTCCGCCGCCAGCTCGACGGCTACGGCCGGGTCACCCGCAAGCACTACGAGCTGACCGCGTTCCTGCCGGCCAACCCGGCCGCGATGGACGCCGGCTTCGAGACCAAGAAGATCTTCGAGGACTTCGACTTCGCCACCATCCAGGGCTACGACTTCCACGGCACCTGGGAGGCGGTGACCAACCAGCAGTCCGCGCTGCGCCGGTCGGCCGCCGCCCCGGACAACCCGGACTTCACCGTCGAACGAGCCATCAACGGCTGGCTCGACCGGGGCGCGCCGCGCGGCAAACTGGTGCTCGGCATCCCCTACTACGGCCAGGGCTGGACCGGCGTGACCGGCGGCGGCAACGGCCTGTTCAAGCCGGCCACCGGCCCGGCGCAGGGCACCTGGGCGCCCGGCAACGAGGACTACAAGGTGCTGAAGAACCTGCCCGCGCAGGGCTACCGGGTGCACCGCGACCTGCGCACCGGGCACGCCTGGCTCTTCGACGGCACCACCTTCTGGACCTACGACGACCCGGCCACAGTGCTGCAGAAGACGCTCTACATCCGCAAGGAGCGCCTCGGCGGGGCGATGGTCTGGTCACTCGACGGTGACGACGACCGGGCCACCCTGACCCGGACGATCGCCGCCGGCCTCTGGACCCCCTGACCCACCCGCACCAACGCGCCGCCGCGCCTCCCCGATCGGGGGACGCGGCGGCGCGGCTTCGGTTGGTCCCGCCTCCTTCGGGTACGAGTCGATCCGTGGGCGGCTCTGCGTCCGGCCCGGGGCTGATCGACCAGGCAGATCGAAGACGCGGACTCGCCGATTGAGCAGCCGGACAGAACGATCCTCACGACTGCCCGGGTAGGCCAACCTCATTGAGTTAGGGGTTGTGAGGTCACTGAACGGTGCGGTGACCGGTTCGGCCGGTGAGCCGGATCCCGGGTGCCCGCTCCGGCCGGGAAGGTGCACCCGGGGATCCGCACGGATCAGAAGGCGGTCCGGCGCAGGCCGGTGATCTGGAGGGCGGCGAATCCGGCGACCACCACCGCCTGCGCGATCACGAGCGCGACGCCGAGGGTGGTCAACGGGAACCAGCCGGCGACGAGCAGCTCAACGCTCGCGGCGACCCAGGCGATGTTGACGGCGATCACGACTCCCACGGCCGGTCGGCTCACCGTCGGCTTCGACGCGAGGACGAGCAGGGCGGCCGCGAAGGCGACCAAGAAGGCGCCTACGGGGTAGAGAAGACCGGTGGGAAGGCCGAACAGCCGGCCGAAGATCGCCGCGGCGGCGAGGTAGACCACGCCGTTGGCGCCTGAGCCGATCGCGTCCTGCCTGAGGGCGAAGCGGAGCAGCTTGGCGTCGTCGGCGGTCCGGATGGTGCTGGCGATGGTGGCCATCTCGAAGTCCCTTCGTGGTGCTGACGTGCGTCTGATCACGAAGCTACGGAGCTGGCGGCCATGCCGAATCCGTCATGGTGACGGTAGGTTGCCAGTCGTGCTGTACGGGCGGGCCGAGGAACAGGCGGAGATCGACCGACTGGTGGACGGCGCCCGGGAAGGTCGCAGCGGCGCCCTGGTCTTCCGGGGTCCGGCCGGGATCGGCAAGTCGGCGCTGCTGGAGTACGCCGCGCTGCGGGCGACCGGCATGCAGGTGGTGCGGGGTGTCGGTATCGAGTCCGAGGCGGCGTTGCCGTTCGCCGCACTGCACCTGCTCCTGCGGACCGGGCTCGACCGGATCCACGCGCTGCCCGACGCACAGGCGAGGGCGCTCGGCGCCGCCCTGGGGCTGCGCAACGCGCCACCGGAGAGCCGGTTCCTGGTGGGCCTGGCCACTCTCAGCCTCCTGTCCGAGCTGGCCGGGGACGGTGGGCTGCTCTGCCTTGTGGACGACGCGCAATGGTGCGACGAGGCGTCCGTCGACGCCCTGGTGTTCGCGGCGCGCCGGCTCGGGGCCGAGGGCGTCGCCATGATCTTCGCCGCCCGTCCGGACCTCCCGGTCACCGGCCTTCCCGCACACCGTCTCGCCGGGCTGGACGACACGGCGGCCGCCGCCCTGCTCCCCGCTGATCTTCCGCCGCAGGTCCGGGAGCGCCTCGTCCAGGAGTCGGCCGGCAACCCGCTGGCGCTCATCGAGCTGCCGGCCGCGCTGACTCCCGAACAGCGGACCGGGCGGTTGTCGCCGGTGGGCGCGATGCCGGTGGCGGTGCGGGTCCAGGAGGCGTTCCTTTCACAGTTGGCCGCGCTGCCGGAGGCCGCGCGCACCGCGCTCCTAGTCGCGGCGGCGGACGGTTCCGGCGAACTCGCGACACTGGTCGCCGGCGGCGCTTCGCTCGACGGTCTGGAAGCCGCCGAGCGGAGCCGGCTGATTGGAATCAACGGGACGGCCGTCGGTTTCCGTCATCCCCTCATCCGGGCGGCCGTGTATCAGAGCGCGTCCGTGAGCCGACGCCTCGCCGTACACCGGGCGCTCGCCGACGCGCTGATCAGCTCGACCTCGCCCGACGCCGCCGACCGGCGCATCTGGCACTTGGCCGCCGCCGCGCTCGGTCCCGATGAGGATGTCGCGCGGCAACTGGAGGAGGCGGCGGGCCGGGCCCGTACGCGGGGCGGCCACGCCGCAGTGGCGGCCGCCTACCAGCGGGCCGCCGAGCTCACCGTCGATCCGGTACGCCGATCCGCTCGGCTGGCGACGGCGGCGCTGGCCGCAAGCGACGCCGGTCTGACCGACCGCGCCGCCGCGCTCGCCGGAAGCGCCACGCCCGACGTGGACGAGCCGGCGATGATCGTGGCGTTGACCCAGGTCCGCGCCCACCGCGAGGTCGAGCTGGGCACCCCGCTGGCCGCCGGCCGGATCATCCTCGACGCCGCCCCCCGGGTGGCGGCGCGCGACCCCGAGCAGGCGACCTGGCTGCTGGTGGAGGCGGTCCGCTGCGCCTGGTTCGCCGGCGACGCGCCGCTGGCCGGACAGGCGGCGACGGCGCTCCACGAGCTGCCGGCGATCGGTTCGCCGCTGGTCAACCAGGCGGTCGGGCTGGCCCGACTGCTGGCCGGCGACCTCGCAGGTGGGCTGCCGTTCACTGGCGACGCGCTGGACCCGTCCGGGCTCGCCGGGCTGGGCGTCCCGGGGCTGACCTTCACTGCCGGCGCCGCCCTCGCGACGGGCCGCGCTGCCCTATGCGAGGAACTCACCGGGCGGGTCGTGGCGGACTGCCGAAGGAGCGGGATGATCGGCTGGCTGGCGTTCGCCCTCCAGGACCAGGGGTTCGCGCAGGGGCTACAGGGCCGTTACGGGGACGCGAGGGCGACCCTCGACGCGGGGCTACGGCTGGCGACGGACCTGGGACACGAGCACCGGGTCATCCACCTCACCTGCTGCCTCGCCTGGGTGCTCGCCCATCAGAAGGACGTGGCGGGGTGCCGCGCGAGGGCCGAGGACGGCGTCCGGCGGGCCGACGACCGCAAGCTGGTCCTCGCGGCGACCCTCGGTCGCTGGGCGCTCGGCCGGCTCGAACTCGGCCTGGGAAACGCGGACGCCGCTCTGGAGCAGTTGGAACGGATCCCGCTGAGCGGGTTCGGGGCGCTCGCCGCCGCCGATCTCGTCGAGGCGGCGGTCCGCAGTGGCCGGCCGGAGCGGGCCGGCGAGCCGCTGGAGTGCTACCTGACCTGGGCGCGGCATGTCCGTCAACCGGCCTCGGACGCGGTCGCCCTGCGCTGCCGGGCCCTGATGGACCAGGACGAGGCGCACTTCGTTGCCGCCGTCCGCGCCCACGACGGCGCCGACCAGCCGTACGAACAGGCGAGGACGCGACTCGCCTACGGCGAGTGGCTGCGACGGGCCCGGAGGCGGGCGGATGCGCGCACGCAGCTCCGCGCCGCGCTGGAGGTCTTCGACCGGCTGGGCGCGGAGTCGTGGGCCCGGCGGGCCCGCGCCGAGCTGCGCGCGACCGGGGACGTCCCGGCCGCGCCGCGCCGGGCCGGCGACCCGCTCAGCGTGCTCACCGCGCAGGAACGCGAGGTCGTGCGGCTGGCGGCTGCCGGCGCCTCCAACCGCGACATCGCCGCCCAGCTCTTCCTCAGCCCACGGACCGTGGGCTACCACCTCTACAAGGCGTTCCCCAAGCTGGGCATCACGTCGCGGGCTCAGCTGGCGACGCTGGCCGGGGTCGCGGCCGCCGAGTGACGACGGCCGCCCGCAGGAGCGGGCGGCGTCCGGGCCGGCACCGGGAGGTGACGGACGGCGGGACCGGTGCGACCCGGCCCCGCCGTCCCCGGCTCGCGGGGCGCGTCCCGTCACGCCGAGAGCAGCGGGAACGTCAGGCAGGGGCGCGAGGTGACGCCGAAGGTCAGCAGCGCCTGCCCGGCGGCCGTCCCCTCGCTGGTGAGCACCGTCCACTGGCCGAACCCGTTGTCGAACAGGGGCCGCAGCGTCAGGCAGCCGTCGGGGGTGAACCGGTACGTCGTCCACTTCTGCCGGTCGTCGTCCGCGGCGCCGGGCAGCATGCGGATTTCGCTGTTGACGAACTCGTCGGCCAGGGCGAGGCAGCGGCCGGCCAGGGCTGAGCCGCCCGTTCGTGACCCGCTTGGTCAGCGGGGTCGAAGATCTACCGTTGCGGCAGGCTCAGCACGTCGCAGTCCGCGCCCCGAATCCGGTACAGGCTGCCGGCGTCCGTAGCGCCGCAGGTGCCGTAGAGCTCCGAGCGCAGCTGAAAAAGCAGCGGCGGGTCCGCGGCCCGCGCCGGGGCGGCCAACACGCCCCCGTCGCGGCCACCGCCACCACCACCGCCAGGACCCTCGCCAACCAGCTCCGTCGCATCACGACAGTCCTCTCCTCGCGGTCATGCCAGGGATACCGCGAGCCGCTGCGGCAACGATGCCGGCCGGCAGCACCGCACCTCGGCGACGACCAACATCCGCGTCGTGGCAGTCAACGGCGTGGTGACGGCGCTCGTCGCGAACCTGGGCATCGCGGTGAGCAAGTTCGTCGCCGCAGCGGCCACCGGCTCGGCGCCGATGCTCGCGAAGGGCGTGCACTCCGCGGCGGACTCCACGAACCAGGCACTGATGCTCGGCGGCAGACGCGCCCTCCGCGGCCCGTGGGCGCCGCACCCGTTCGGGTACACCCGCGAACGCTACGTCTACGCCTTCACCACTGCGATCATCCTGGTCACACTCGGTGACCTGAACGTGCGCTCCACATGACGTGACGGTTACGACGGCACGAGCCGTCGTGGCCATTCAGCGGTTGCCGGTCGACCCAGCAGCAGCCCGGCGTGGGCGTCCCGAGTCGCAGTTCAGCCCAGCCCGGCGAGGTGGACGGCCACGATCACCGTTGCGATCACCACCACCCCGACGGTGACCAGCACCCCGCCGCGCCCGGACGGGGGCAGGTCACCGGCCCGGATCGCCTCGCCTGCGGCTCGGTAGCGCAGGTAGCCGATGATCGCTGTGACGATGCCGAGCGCGAAGATCCCCAACGCCGTCGCGGTCGCCACCGGGCGCGTGTCCGACAGGTGCAGCAGCGCCACTCCCCCGGCCAACATCGTCAGCGCCGTACGCAGCCAGGCGAGCAGGGTGCGCTCGTTGGCGAGCAGGAACCGCACGTCCACGTCCAGGCGTTCGGAGTTCATCGGACCGGTCCCGGCTCGTCGGCGACGCGGCGGAAACCGGTGTTGCCGCTGGTGCTGTCGGGGGTCGACATGGTGCGAGCGGCGACCCGGTAGCGATTGCAGTACGAGCCGTGGCGCTTGTTCACGTGCGGCAGCTTCCGTCGGTGCTCCGGGTCGACGCGGATCGCATCGGTGACGTCCTGGTCGATCTGGAAGTTTCCGGACCGGACCCGCCGTCCCGATGACGTCTCCTCAAACCGTGACATCCGTCCGCATCGCGATCAGCTCGAGCAAGCGCGCGGCCTCGTCCGCGACAGCCGAACGTCCCTGCGCCAGATACTTGCGGGTGTCCACGGTGCCTGGCTCGTCATCCAGGTATCCACGGACCGCACGGGTGAACACCTTGTTCAGGTGGGTAGCTATGTTGATCTTCGTCATGCCCGCGGCCACCGCCGCCCGTAACTGGTCATCGGCCACTCCGGACGACCCGTGCAACACCAACGGGACCGGCACCCGCGCGCGGATGGCCGCCACCAGATCAAGATCGAGGTGGGCCGTTCGACTGGTCATGGCATGCGACGAGCCGACGGCGACCGCCAGCGCGTCCACTCCCGTGTCCGCGACGAACCGCGCGGCGGCGTCGGGGTCCGTGCGTACGCCCGGGGCGTGCACGCCATCCTTGCCACCCACCTCACCCAGCTCGGCCTCGACGCTCACCCCGGCCCCGCGGCACCGCCGCACCACCGACCGGGTCACCGCCCGGTTCGTCTCGTCGTCCAGCCGCGAGCCGTCGAACATGACCGACGTGAACCCCAGGGCGACCGCCTCGTCGACGAGCTGTTCACTCGTTGCGTGGTCGAGGTGGAGGACGCACACGACCTCCGACTGCTGTGCAATCGCCTTTGTGGCCAGCGCGATCGGCGCCAGCGAGCCGTGGTACCGCACCGCGTTCTCGCTGATCTGCAACACCACCGGCAGGCGTGCACGCTCGGCAGCCGCCACCAGAGCCTCGGCATGCTCTATCTGGATCACGTTGAACGCGCCCACACCGCGCCCATCCCGCAGCGCGTCCCGGAGCACCTCGTCAAGCCTTGCCAGCGTCATCTGTCTCCTCGATTCGTACCATTGCCGCCAACCGCGCCGCCTCGACAGGGCGGACCTCGCCCGCGACCCGGCTGAGCACCGCAGCGGCGGACCACCCCACAACCTCACCCATCACCCGCGGCCAGTCGTGTCCCCGCGCGAGCCCGGCGGCGATCGCGGCGACCGCCGCGTCACCGGCGCCCGTCGGGTTGCCCGCCAGCCGCTGGCCGGCGGCGGCGCGGTAGGCCGGCCCGTCAGCGGGCACCACGAGCACACCGTCCGCGCCCAGGGACACCACGACGTCGCGGGCCCCGAGCCGCCGCAGCACCGCCGCGCCGCGCAGCGGCGCGGCGACGCCGGTCACCGCGCGTAGTTCGGCGAGGTTGGGTTTGACGACATCGGGCCCGGCAGCCAGTGCGCGCCGCAGCGGTTCCCCGTCGGCGTCGACGACGCAACGCGCGTTGCGCGCGCGGACAAGCTCGACGATCTGGGCGTACGCGTCGACCGGCGCGCCCGGGGGAAGGCTGCCGGAGGCCACGACGACGTCCGCGCCGGACTCACGGACCAGCCCGTCCAGCCACGACGTAAAGGATCGCCACTCGCCGGCTGTGACGACGGGGCCAGGTTCGTTGAAGATCGTGGCGTCGCCAGAGGCGGTCGAGACCACGTTCACCGTGCGCCGGCTCTCCCCCGCGCAGTCCCCGAACGCGTGACGCACCCCTCTGGCATCGAGGTCCGCGCGGATCGCCGCCCCGGTTCCGCCGCCCACCAGCCCGGTCGCGGTCACGGCGATCCCGAACGTGGAGAGCACCGACGCGACGTTGACCCCCTTGCCACCAGCCCGCTGACGAACCGCGCTGACCCGGTGACTGCCCCACAGCGCCAGGTCGGCCACTTCGTAGGTGATGTCGAGCGCGGCGTTCAGCGTCACCGTGATGATCACAGCGCCTCCCAGGCGAGGCAGGCGGCTCCCAGGCAGCCCGCGCGGTCGCCGAGCGCGGCCCGTTCCAGGCGGGGGCGGCGCTGGAAGGTGAGCAGGTCGTCGACGGCCCGCCGCAGCGGCGCCAGCAGCATGTCCCCGCTCTCGGCCAGCCCGCCCCCGATCAGCACCAGCTCGACACCGGTGATGCTGACCGTCGTGGCGATCGCCCGGGCCAGGGCGTCGACGGCGCGCGCCCATACCGCGCCGGCAAGCGGATCACCGTCGGCCGCGCGAGCGGCCACGACCTCGGCGGAGACCCGCTGCCCGCTCCCGCTGGCGTACTCCCGTTCGACGGCTGCCGCCGAACTGATCGCCTCCAGGCATCCCCGACCGCCGCAACCACACCGCGGTCCGCGCGGATCCGCCACGACATGGCCGAGCTCGCCCGCCCACCCGCCGGCGGCGACCAGACGACCGTCGAGCATCAGCGCTCCGGCGATCCCGGTGCCGACGGGAACGAACACCACGTCAGGAGCGCCGCGCGCGGCACCCAGCCGGGCCTCGGCCAACAGCCCCGCCCGCACGTCGTGTCCCGCCACCGTCGGGACGCCGAGGGCGGCACCGACCGACTCGGCGACCGGCAGGTCACGCCATCCCAGATTGACCGACAACCGGCCGACCCCACGCCGCTCGTCGACCAACCCCGGCACGACGACGCCGCACCCCACCAGCATCGGCCGCACACCCCCGCCGGGAACGCCGTCGAGCAACTCCGACACGACATCGGCCGCCACCGCTCCAACTCGCTGGGCGATGTCGGGCGGCGTCGGGCAGGTCAGTCGGGCCACCTGCCCGAAGGACCGGTCGACCAGTGCGGCCTTGACCCGGGTGCCACCGACGTCGATGGCCGCGACCACCTCGAGGGTGTCGGCCACGCTACCGCCCCGCCGACGGATCGAGGATGACCGAACGGGTCAGGTGCCGGGGACGGTCCGGATCGAGCCCGGCCCGGGCGGCCTTGGCCAGGCACAGCCGGTGCACCCGCACCAACTCCGCCATCGGGTCGATGTCCCGATGCTCGAACCGCGCCCCGGTCGCGCGCACCTGCTCCGCCAACCCGTCCGGAACGGCACCCAGCGCCCACGTCACCCGCCCCGGCTCGGCCACGCTGATCGGCCCGTGCCGGTACTCCATGGCCGGGTACGACTCGGTCCAGCACTGCGCCGACTCCCGCAACTTCAGCGCCGCCTCCTCGGCGAGCCCCACCGTCCAACCCGACCCCAGGAAGGTGATCTGCCCGGCGTCGACCAACCCGGCCAACGCCTGCTCCTCCTCAGCCAGCACCGCCGCCACGTCCGCGACCGCACCGGTGAGGTCCTCCCCCAACGACGCCCGCAGCAGAGCCAGAGCGGAGGTGGCGAACCGGGTCTGCACGACGGACGACTCATCCACCTCGCTGAGCAGGATCACCTGGTCCGCCAGCCGGGTCACCGGCGTTCCGTCGGTCGCCACGATCGCCGACGTCCGCACGCCACGCTCCCGAAGCGATTTCAGAATCTCGATCACCTCGGTCGTCGTACCCGACCGGCTGATCACCAGCACCGCGTCGTAACCCCGACCAAGCCGGTGCTCACTCGCCGCGAACGCGTCGGTCTCGCCCAGCCCCGCCCGCTCCCGCAACGCCGCGTACGCCTGCGCCATGTAGAACGACGTCCCACAACCGACGACCGCCGTCCGAACACCGGGACGCGGAAGAGCGCCGGCGAATTCAGCCACCCGCGACACCACGCCCGACCAGTCGTCCGGCTGACCGAACACCTCGCGGAGAAGATGACATCCCACACCACCAGCCATGACCACTCTCTCCGACATAGAAGATCGACAAACGCCTTGCACATTTCCGGAACTCGGCGGACGGCCGATCCGGTGGACCGGGTGAAAATCGAGACGGTCACTCGCCGACCGGGCCGACCCGGAATCGGAGAGAAATTGTCACTTGCCCATGCCCAGGGTCAGTCCCTCGGTCAACCGCCGGCCGAGCCACACGTAGACGGCGAGCATGGGAATGACGATGATGCACAGCCCCGCGAAAAGGCCTCCCCAGTCGGCACCGCTGTACGTCTGCTGCTGGACGAACGATATGAGTGCAACCGGCAGGGTGTAGTTCTCGGTCGAGTGCAGCAGCGTCACGGACAACAGCGTTTCGTTCCAGTGCCCGATGACCTGGAGGACGAACGCGGTCAGCATGCCGCCCTTCGCGACCGGCAGCATGACCTGCCAGAAGACCCGCGCCGGCGACGCGCCGTCCAGTGCGGCGGCCTCCTCCAACTCCAGGGGCAGCGAGCGGAAGAACCCGGTCAGCAGGAAGACCGTGAACGGCATGGAGAGGCCGATGTAGACCAGGTTGAGACCGACGAGGCTGTCGACCAGCTCTACCGAGTTGAGCATGACGAACAGGGGGATCAGGATGACCTGGACGGGGACCCCGAGTCCCAGGACGAAGAACAGCGTGAGCCCCCGGCTGAGCGAGGATTCCTGCCTGCTCAGGTAGTAGGCGGCGGGGGCCGCCACGGCGACCGTCAGCACCGAGGACACCAGGGTGACCCAGGTGCTGTTCCACGCCGCCGTGGCGAAGTCGCTGACGGTCCAGGCTTCGACGAAGTTCTCGAGCGAGAACGTCTTCGGCAGCCCCCAGGGCGTGGCGAGGATCGACCGGGTGTCGCGGAACGCCTGCAGGACCATCCAGGCGAGGAAGGCGACATTGAGCAGCACGATCAACCACATGAGCCCGGCCCCGAGGCGGCGCATGGGTCCCGTCCCGCTCAGTGAGACGGGACCTCGCCGGCGGGCCCGCCACCGGCGGGTGGACGGGGACGCGGAGGGTGTACGCATCTCGTGCCCTTCAGAACTCGATGACGTCACGACGCATCACGCGCCGGAGCAGGACGACAAGCACGGTCACCAGGAAGAGGGAGACAACCGCCGATGCCGTGGCAGCGCCATAGGCCGGAATGGAGTCGCCGGAGAACGCGGTCACATAGGTGTAGACCGCCGCCGTCCAGGTCTGGGTCGGCGGAACTCCGCTTCCGTTGCTGGCGCCGAAGATCCAGATGATCTCGAAGATCTTCACCGAGGAGATCGTCCACAACACCGCGCAGACGCCGAACACGTCCCAGGTCAGCGGGAGGACGACGTGCCGCAGTCGCTGCCACGCGTTCGCGCCCGCCAGCGCGCAGTCCTCGTAGTAGTAGACCGGGATCCGGTCCACCCCCGCCATCAGGATGGTGGTGTAGTAACCGGTGGTCATCCACACCATGGTCACCATGATGAGCGGAAACAAATTCTCCTGCGCCAGCCACTGCGGCGGGTTGTTGACTCCGAGAGGCTTGAGCAGTGAGTTGGTCAAACCGTCCGGATTGAAGATGAAGCCGACGAGGATGCCGTAGACCAGGGCGTTGACCAGGTGCGGGAAGAAGATGACGGAACGTACGATCTTGCGGCCCGCCATGTCCCGCAGGATCAGCGCCATCGCGAAGCTGAGCACGAAGATCGCGATGCCCACCACGAACAGCAGCTTCAACGTGTTGCCGAGGGACTGCCGGAACAGCGGGTCCTGCACCAGTTGCCGGTAGTTGTCGATCCCGGTCCAGGCCATCGGCCCCGATCCGGCCCACTTGTGGAAGCTGATCCACACCGCCCCGAAGATCGGAATGACGAACAGGACGAGGTAGAGCAGCAGGGCCGGACCCACGAACGGAACCAGCAGGCGCCGTCGCTGATCGGCGAGGGACCCCCCGCGTCGGGCCGACTTCGGACGGGTTTCGGGCGAGCTCGCGCGCGGCAGGACCCTCGTCGCCATCAGCCCTGCGTCTTCCAGTACGCGACCTGCGCGGCCTTCATCTTGCTCACGAACTGCTCCGCCGAGATCTTGCCCAGGAACAGCTCGTCGTCATTGGGGTAGAGGACCTTCTCGTTGTACCCGGGGAAGGCGACCCCATCCACCTGCTGGTGGTACGACGAGGCACCGTCGAGCGCCTTCTTCACGCTGGCCAGCTCGGGCGCGGTGCTCGCGTCACTGCGGATCGGCAGGAACTTGGCCTCGACGCCGCTCGCGTCCTGGTACTTCTTGCTCAGGAAGAACGCGGCGAACTCCTGTGCCAGCTCGGCGTTCTTCGCCTTCTTCGGAACGGCGAAACCGGTGACGTCGGAGCGCACGCTGTCCTGGGTACCGGTGGTCGGGAACTGGAAGGACCCGAACTGGAATCCGTCGGCGGCGTAGCTGGCCGACTCGGTGGGCATCCAGGAGCCCATGAACGAGAGGGCAGCCTCGTCGCTCGCCCACTTCTGCTGCTGGGCCGGCCACTTGCTGGCCTGGTAGCCCTTGATGAGGTAGCCGCCCTTGACCAACTGCTCGACCTTCTTGGCGGCGTCCAGCACCGCCGGGTCGTCCCACGCCGCGCCCGACTTGTCCGACGCCAGCTTCATCAGCGCTCCGGGCCCACCGTTTCGGACCATGAGGGTCATGAAGTAGAAGATGTTGTAGCCGGCCACGTCACCGTCGGCGGCGAGCGGCACCTCGCCCGCGGCCTTGAGCCGGTCCAGCAGGGCGATGAACTCGTCCCAGGTCTTGGGCGGGTTGGTCGTCAACTCGGGGTGCTTCGCCGCGTTGAACCAGATCGCGTCCGACTGGATCTGGTAGGGCAGCATCCACGGCTGGCCGTCGGGGTACTTGATGTTGACGTTCTGCAGCAACTTCGCGGGAAGCAGATCGCCAACGGGCTTGCCGTCGACGCTCGCCGCGTACGCCTCGCCCAGGCCGCGGGCCTGCTCCGTCGCCACCAGCGCGGGGTACATCTTGACGTACGGGCCGTCGACGAGGTCCGGCACGTCGTTCGTGTTGAGCGCGGGCACCAGCTTCTGCAGGTTGGTCCGGCCCTGCCACTGCACCTTGACCTTGACGTCGTGCTGCTTCTCGAAGTCGGCGATGGCGTCGGCGAGCACCGCCTGCTGCGGCTCGCCGCTCTTCCACATGGACCAGTACGTGAACTCCTGGCCCGACTGCTCCCCGGCCGACCCGGAGCAACCGGTCACCGCCAGCGCGACGGCCGTCGCGACACCAGCCGCGAGCATCGCGGACCATCGCGCTCTACCAACTCGGGTTGCCACGAACTACACCTCCCGTACACAGGGCAGCCAGCATGCTGCGGTTCACGAAATGTTCCGGCTCACAAAGAGAGGATTCAAGAAGTAATTCTGCCGACACACGGGCATCGAACCAGCAAGACATTTCTCCGGCCGACGCGCCGGACCTGCCGATTAACGGCCAGAGACGCCGTAACAGGCTTCGGTTGCCCGAGAATGGACAACCAACTCCACACCCTTCAGACCACCCGACGAGGCAGAAACCGCCCAGAAGTCCTTCGCTATTGCGTCTTTAATCCTTCCTCGGATGCGGAGAGAATGGGCGGACGCATGACCCGCGACGACGGGTCCAGGTTCCACTGAGGAGGGGGGCGGGAAACGGCATGACGGCGACGCAACCAGATACCGCTCCCCGCAGAAGCCGGGCGCGCGACGCCGTCACCCGGGACCTCAAGTTCCAGCAGCTCGCCGGCGACCTGCGACGCGGGATTCTGGCCGGGGACTGGGCGGCGGGCACCAAATTGCCGACTGAGAGCCAACTGGCGAGGGACACCGGGCTCTCCATCACCACCGTCCGTCGCGCGTACGAGGAACTGGTCGGGCAGGGGCTCGTCGTTCGCCGGCAGGGTGCCGGGAGTTTCGTGGCCGTCCCCCACCGGCGGGAACCACGTGCCCGGTGGTCCATCGGCGTGCTCGTGCCCGACACCCAGAGCTACTACCCGCGCGTCCTGCAGGGCATCGAAGAGGCCCTGTCCGCGGCCGGCGCCCGCCTCCAGTTGTCCACCTACCACTACGACCAGCGGGAAGAGGAGCTCGACCTGCGGTTCCTGCTCGACTCCGGCGTCGACGGTCTGCTCCTGGTGCCGACGCTGCTGGGGCTCGACGACCCGGGCGGACGGGCCGACCAGCTGATGTCCCTGCCCGTCCCGGCTGTCCTGCTGGAGCGGCGGCTGGCTGACGCCGGCCCCGGTGATCGGACCGAACACGTGTGTTCCGACCACCAGGCCGGTGCCTACGACGCGGTCGCACACCTCCACCGGCTCGGACACGACCGGATCGCCCTCCTCTCGCGCAGCAACAACCCCACCGGGACCGCCGTGAAGGCGGGCTTCGAACGGGGCATGCACGACCTGGGACTGCCGGCCGACCAGCAGCACTGCGCGGTGAAGGAGCGGTGGAGTCCCGGGTTGGCGGACGAACTCGTCTCCAGGTTGCTGGACTCGGCCGTGACCGCCGCCCTCGTCTTCGGCGACCGGGAAGCCACCCTCATCGAGGGCGCGGCCCATCGCCGTGGCCTCCGCATCCCCGAGCAACTGGCGCTGGTCTCGTACGACGACGAGACCGCCGATGTCGCCGAGGTGCCGCTGACCGCGGTGTCCCCTCCGAAGTACCGCGTGGGCCGGATGGCCGCCGAAGTGCTGCTACGCCGGCTGGCTGAGGGGGACGCCTGTCCCCTGCACCAGATACGTCTGCGGCCACGCATCGTCGTCCGCGCCTCCTGCGGCGCCCTCCTGGCCGGGCGCCCATGAACACGATCGCGAATCAAGGAGCTTCATGCGTATCGGGCTGATCGGTGCCGGCGCCGTCGCGAGTCTGCACGCGCACGCCGCCGAGTCCCTGCCACACGTACGTCTCACCGCGGTCTGTGACCTGGTCGAGGAGGCCGCCCGTAAGGTGGCCGCGCCCCTGGGGGCCGCGACCTTCACCGACTACCGGGACCTGATCGGCAGCGGCCTGGTCGATGCCGTCATCGTCAACACGCCGCACGCGCTGCACCGCCAGATGGTGTTGGACGCCGCGGAGCTGGGCCTGCACGTGCTGGTCGAGAAACCGATGGCGACCACGCTGGCCGACTGCGACGCGATGCGGGCCGCGTGCGACAGCGCCGGGGTCACCATGGTCATCGGCCACATCCAGCACTTCCTGCCCGAGAAGGTGGCCGCGGACGCGTTGCTGGCACAGGGCGAGTGCGGCGCTCCGGTGATGGTGCACGACTACCGCAGTACCGATTACCGGCCGGGTGCGCGTTCCGCGTGGTTCTTCTCCTCGGCGATCGCCGGCGGGGGCGCGCTGATGAACATCGGTGCGCACTGTCTGGACCGGTCGGTCTGGCTCGGCGGGGCGACCGCGGTGAGCGTGACCGCGACCACCGCACAGCGTTTCGGGGTCGCGGTGGAGACGGACGGCGTCATCCAGCTCGAGTTGGCGAACGAGCTGTCCGCGTCGATATCGGTGGTCTCCGACGCGCCGCGCAGGATCGACGAACTGATGGTGGTCTGCGAGCGCGGCGTGATCACCGCCGATCCCCGGCGCGGCACCTTCCTCCGTCGGGACGGTCACACCCGCGTGATCCTGGAACCCAGCAGCTCGGACATCCCGAACGCCTTCCGCGCCCAGCTCGCCGACTTCGTGGCCGCCGTGGCCGGTGAGCCGTCCCGCGTCAGCCTCGACCACAGCCGGCACGTGGTCGAGCTGGTCCTGGCCGCGTACGAGTCGGCGATGCTCGGCAGGCCGGTGGCGGTCGCGGAACGGCCCCGCACCTCAGCCGCCCTCGCGTAAGGCGAATCGTGCCGGCGCCCCCGCCTCTCGAACAGGCGCACTCGGTGGGCATCCATCGACCCCCGCGCATCCGGCGCCGAGACGACCGGGGCCGCCGCCGTACTCCTACGGCGGCGGCCCCGGTCGTCTGATCACGCCGGTCGCAGCCGGAACCGCACCCCTTCACCGTGCTGGCAGAGCACGCGAAGGACGGTCGTCGCGGAGACCGACTCGACGGTCACCCGTGGGTGCTCCTCGGTCAGCTGCCAGCGGCCGTGCAGGGTGAGCCGCAGGGGTCGGGGAAGACTCGGCGACCGGCGCCACGGACGCGAGTACGACGTGACCCGGCCCACGAACTGCCCGGACGAGTCGTACTGGTCGGGATCCAGACCGCTGTAGAGCCGCAGGTCCGGGTCGGTGACCGAGACCACGAGATCGGCGTCGTCGTGGTAGGTCAGCAGCAACGAGGGGGTGTCCACCGCCGCCAACCGCCCCTCGGCGAGCCGGTCCTGCGGCTCGAACACCACGTAGCCCGTGATCCCGGTTTCCCGGTCCCAGACGACGTGTGCCTGTTCGTCGGCGCGCAGCACCCGGTACGGGGCCCGGCCCGGGTCGGCCATCCGGAGCGCGAAGTCGGCCATCGTGTCCTGGTCAGCGCGGATGACCATGGCGTACTCGTATGACTTCGCGTCGGGCGCCGTGCCGTGGTCGAGCCATGCCGTGGCGAAGTCCGCCGATCCCTGGCCGGTGTCGCCCTCGTCGGGGCCGGTCTGCGTGGCCCGGGTGAGGGCGAGTCGTTGGCCGGCGGGGAGGTAGTAGCCGATGCCCTGGGGATCGACCATCCAGACCGGCCGGTCCAGGTCACGGACCTCCCGGTAGGGCAGCGCGCGGATCTCGCCCAGTTCGCCGTCGTACTGCGGGGTGGTGGTCTGCGGTAGCAGGGTCTGGAACAGGGTGGTCTCGGTCGGGTGCAGGCCGTCGGTGTTGGTGATGGCGGTGCCGATCGCGACCAACCGGTCGTCGAAGAGGAAGACCGACTTGCGGGCCCGGTGCGACTCGTCGTACTTGGGGTGCTCATGCAGGTCCATGCCGAACACGCCGTTCCGGTCGCCGATCGATCCGGCCCCGGCGAACCGGGAGTCGGACAGCAGCATCTCCTCGATGGTGCCGGTCATGTCCGCCCTGAGCTCGGAGAAGGGCAGGTTGATCGTCGTGGTACCGGGCCACCGGTTCCAGTCCCAGCCAGGTTGCGCGAAGCCACTGCCACGGTTGTCCACCGGGTTGCCGCCGCTCATCACCTGGATCTGGCCGTACGTGACGTAGCGGCCGTAGAGATTGTCGGCCTCGTAGATCTCGGTGCTCCACAGGTACCGGTTGTGTCCCCGTACGGCGACCAGCCAGTTGTCCCGGCGCTGCACCGCCAGGGCGGCATAGTTCATCGCCCAGTTCCCCGCCGGATCGGCCTCCGCCGTCACCCCGGCCGCGGCCAGCTTCCGGGCCAACGCCTGCTGCGCCGAACTCGGCTTCTCGGGTAGCAGGCGCAGGAAGGCGGCCCCGATCTCGGGATCGAGTGCCGAGGAGCCGTCCGGCGAGCCTGCCTCGGTCATCGTCTGGAACGGGGCGATGTTGAGCCCGGTGAGGCCGGTGGGGTGTCGCATGGCGATGGACAGCGGCCACTGGGTCTTGTTGGCGTACACGCGCATCCGCAGCAACGCCTGCTTCCATCGCTCGTGCGCGGCCTTCGAGACGGCGAACGCCGTGCCACCGAGCATGACCAGGGTCGGCGAGCCGCCGGACATGCCGTCCCGGGCGTAGTCAGGGTAGAAACCGACATGGTGGAACACGGTTCCGTCGACCTTGAACCCGTCCTCGATACCCGGCGACGGGGTGAGCGCGTGGTCGAGCCAGTCCTTGAGCAGCTTGAGGTTGGCGACCTGCTCCGCCGGCGTGGGTGCGAGCAGTGCGGTGCCCAGCAGCCCCTGGATCGTCGTGTTGACGATGTCGAAGACCCCACCGTAGAGGTGGCCGTCGGTCCAGTCGTCGCGGAGCCGGCCGAACCCGGTCAACCAGGCCAGGTCGGCCCGGGCGGCATCGAGCAGGCCTGACCCGGCGAGCATGTCGCGCACCAGGTACACGGAGTTGTAGAACCCGCGCGCCTGGTAGCCGACGTGGTGGATCGTGCCCTGCGCGCTGCCGTCCGTCCAGCCCTGGTCGCGGAGGTGGGCGAACATCCGCAGGTAGAGCGCGGCCAGGGTGGCGCGGTGCCCGGCCCCGGTCGCCGCGTCGTAGGCGGTGGCCAACTGGTACATGAGGTCCGTGTACTTGCGCAGCTCCACCCCGTCGACGAAGGTGGTCAGCTCGGCGGCGATCGGCGCGGGATAGACGGCGGCCTGGTACCCGATGATCGGACGTCCCCGCCCGCGCTCACCTCGCGCCGGCACGCCCAGCGCCTCCACCGAAGTGGCGAGGGTCGCCACCGACGCGTCGGTGACCGCACCGGCCTTTCGCACCGCGGCGTAGTAGGCCGCGCGCACCCGGGCGAGGGAGGCGAGTTCGTCTGCGGTGGGCTCGGGCGCGGGCGGCGCGGCGGCCAGGAGCCGGGAGAACCGCAGCAGGCCGAGCCAGTGGTCGTTGTCGGCCTGCGCCGACTCGGCGTTGACGAAGGGAACCTGACGGTCCGGCGTGGGGTGGTCGGGACGCAGCTCGTTGTTGAGGATGAGCTGGTCCAGGTACAGGGTCCCGGCGGGCACCCGCCGCGGTGCGACGAGACGCACCGTGTTCATGCCCTGATGGGGACGCCCCGACAGGTCGTACTGGTAGCGGATCCAGGCGGTACGCCAGCCCTGGAAACCGAGGTGGATCTCGCACCAGGCGTCCACGCCCGAGCCCCGGCCGAACTCGATGCGCAGGACATCGTCGACCGGCTGGTCGTTGTAGAGCCAGAGGGAGAACGTGTCGACCGTCCCCATGAAGCCCTGGTCCCCGCCGCGCTGGTAGGCGCTCGGCGCGTAGCGCAGCGGCGCGCGCATCTCGACGACTCCGGCGGGCTGGTAGTCCCAGCGCAGGGAGTGCTGTCCGGTCCGCGCCACGTCGGCACTTATGCTCAGGCGTGAGCCAGCCCGTGCGCGTACCTGCTCGGGGACGTGTGTCTCGAAGAGAAACACCGGTGGTTCCAGCGCGAGGGCCCGCGACTCCAGCGTCGACGGGTCGACGCCGACGGTGCGGGTCGGCTCTGCGGTCGGCCCGGCTGCCCGGGCAACCGACGGCAGGCCGACAATGGCGACACCCGCCGCGACGGTGGAGAGGACATGACGTCGCGACAGACCCGACGAATGCTCTGGCATCGTTCCTCCTGAAATGAAAGCTCAAAGGCATCACAACCGTTCGGAAAAGGACCATTCAAGAAGGATTTCTGGGAGGACACCGCACATGCCACTGGCCTTCTCGACCCTCGGCTGCCCAGGCATGACGCTGTCGAGCGTTGTCGAAATCGCCGCCGATCAGGGCTACGACGGCGTCGAGCTACGCGCGGGCCCGGACGAGCCCGTACACACCGGTCTGGACGGCCCGCAGCGGCAGCTCGTCTCCCGCCAGCTCACTGCGGCGGGCGTCGCGGCCCTCAGCGTCGCGAGCTACGTCCGCGTCTGCGATCCGGACGCGGACGACGACGGGATCGTCTCGGCCGGGCTCGCCCACGCCCGGCTGGCGCACGACGTCGGCGCCAGCTACCTGCGGGTGTTTCCCGGCGGCCAGCGCGCCCCCGGTGCCACCGACGCCGACGACCTGCGCGGAGCGCGGCGACTGGCGCAGATCATCGCGGCCTCTGCCGGGCTCGGCGTCCGCGTGGCGCTGGAGACGCACGACAGCCACGGCCGGGCCGCCGACGTACGGCGAATAATCGATCAGCCGGGGTGCGCCGAAGCCGTGGTCATCTGGGACGTCCTGCACTCGTGGCTCGGCGCGGAGGATCCGGCCGCCTCGTTCGACCTGCTCGCGGACCGGCTGGCGTACGTGCAGATCAAGGACGTGGTCAGTCGCGCGGACCTGACACCCCGACCGCCCGCCACCGGTGCGCTCCCCCTCGCGGAGGTCGCCGCAGCGATCCGGGACCGCGGATCCGGCGGATGGCTCTCCTGGGAGTACGAGCGGGCGTGGCACCCGCGCGAACCGTCGCTGGCGACGTTGGCGCCGGGCGTCCGGCGATGGGTTCAGTCGCAGCGGTTGCTGCCGTCGTGACCTTCCCCTCGACCGGGTCGCCGCGGCGCTCCCGCTGAAAGGCCGGTGACCGCCTCCCAGCTCGGCGGCAGGAAGGCGGCGGAGGTGTCCCGCCCCACCGGCCCGACCTGCCCGGCTCCGACGACCGGCAGGTGGCGGCCGTCGAGCCGGGGATCCGCGTGCGTGGTGAACCATCCTTCGAGGTCGGCGCGCATCCGGGTGACGACGGCCCGGCTGTCGGGGTCGTCGACCCGGTTGACCCGTTCCCCCGGATCGCGCACGAGGTCGTACAGCTCGTGCGGACCGTCGGGGTAGCGGTGCACGTACTTCCAGTCGGCGGTGCGGATCATCCGCACGGGACCGTACTCGTCGTAGACCACGATCGGGCGGTCCGCGGCGTCGTCGTCCTGGTCCGCTCCGGTGAGCAGCCCCGCGAACGACCGGCCGGGGCCCCGCTCGAACGGACGCGCGTCCAACCCGGCCAGCTCCAGCAGGGTCGCGCCCAGGTCATAGGCCGAGAGCAGTTCTGGCCGTACCTGTCCGGCCACGATCCGGCCAGGCTGGGCGATGATCGCCGGAACCTTCACGGAGGTGTCGTACATGTTCTGCGGGTAGGTGCCGTTGCCCTTGCCCCAGATGCCGTGGTGACCGGTGTTGAACCCGTTGTCGCTGCTGAACACCACCAGGGTGCTGCCGGTCAGCCCCAGTTCCCCGATGAGATCGAGCACCCGACCGATGGCGGCGTCCATCGCGGTGACCGCGGCGAAGTAGCCCACGAGCGCGGCCCGGGTGTCCGCCTCACCCCCGATCGGTACGCCGTCCACCAGCGGGACCCAGGGATGCGGGGACTCCTGGGGACACGACGTGAAGGCGCAGTCCTGGTAGAGGCTCTCGACCTCCGGTGGATGCTGGCCCTTCCACGGCTTGTGCGGGGCGGTGAAGTGCAGCGACAGGTAGAAAGGCTCGGGCCGCCCGGCCTCATCCCGCAGGAACGCCATCGCGTCGTCGGCCAGGACATCGGTGAGGTAGCCGTCCGTCGGTTCCAGCCGTCCGTCGCGGTACATCGGTGCCCCGTGGTACGGGCTGCCACCGCTCTCGTGCGCGTACCAGTGGACGAAACCGGGCCGTGGTCGTTCGTTGGCACCCAGATGCCATTTGCCGCTCAGCCCCAGGCGGTAACCGGCCTGCGCCAGCTCATCGGTGAACAGTCGTCGCGCGGCGAGGTAGTCCACCGCGTCCGGGCCGACGTGCACCCCGTCGAGGTAGTCGTGGACCCCGTGTCGGGAGGGTATCTGGCCGGTGAACAGGCTCGCCCTGGCCGGGGAGCACACCGGGGACGTGCAGAAGAAGTTGTCCAGCCTGGTTCCGGACGCCGCGAGGGCGTCCAGCCGTGGCGTCTGGATCTCGTCGTTGCCGGCGCAGCCCAGGGCCCATGGTCCCTGGTCGTCGCTGAGCACGAAGAGGATGTTCGGTCGCCGAGGGTTTCGGCTCGCCATGAATCACGCTCCTGAGCGTCCCGCTCCGGTGAAGCGGCAATCACCTGCCGCCGGTCAGCGCAGGTCGACGATAGCTGGGCCCGCTGTCGTACCGGGCGTTTTCCGTACCCGTCGGTCCGGGGTTCCCCTGCCGGGACGGGTGCTGTGCGGGCCCGACGCAACTGGGCCGCAGTGGCCAAGAAGACCGTCGTGCGGAGCGAGGAATCAAGCAGGATTCCATGAGCCGGGGCGCGCAAACCTGCCCCGGCTCTTGCCCCCGACCCCTCCGGTCAGCGCGTCGGCCGGCCGGAGCCGGAATCCTGCTGGAATGCTTCCCTCGACAGCGCCGAGACTGGCATCCGAATCACCCGGCCATCACGCTGACCAACGTCAGCGGCATCGGAAAGGATGCGTCGGCCTTGCCCGACCACGCACGTCCCCGCGCCCCGCACCTCCGACCCCTGCCGGATGAAGGCAACTGCTGCACGCCCGGCATCCAGCGGCGGCGCGTTGCCCGGTCGTCCGGAACCCTTCTGACTCCGCACAGCTCCCACCGTTCGCAGGTACGCGTGCCCGGGGGCACGTTCCTGATGGGCGACGCCTTCGCGGAGGGCTATCCCCGAGACGGGGAGGGTCCGGTCCACGAGGTGGAACTGTCGACCTTCCACCTGGACACGACAGCCGTCACCAACGCGGCATTCGCCAGCTTCGTCGACGCGACCGGATACGTCACCGACGCGGAGCGATTCGGAAGCTCAGCGGTCTTCCACCTGCTCGTGGACGCGGCGGCCGACGTGGTCGGGACCGTTCCCGGCGCGCCCTGGTGGGCCGAGGTACGCGGTGCGTGCTGGCGTCGGCCCGGTGGCGGACGCTCCGGCATCGGCCACCTGCACGACCATCCGGTGGTCCAGGTGTCCTGGAACGACGCGCAGGCGTACTGCTCGTGGGCCGGCAAGCGCCTGCCCACCGAAGCCGAGTGGGAGTACGCCGCCCGCGGCACGTTGGCTGGTCAGCGGTTCGTGTGGGGAAACGAGCTGACGCCCGGCGGAGTCTGGCAGTGCAACATCTGGCAGGGCCGGTTCCCGCTCGCCAACTCCGAGGAGGACGGCTTTCTCGGGACCGCTCCGGTGAATTCGTTCAGTCCCAACGGGTACGGCCTCTGGTGCATGGCGGGGAATGTATGGGAGTGGTGCGCCGACTGGTTCGACCCCAGCTACTACGTCACCTCGCCGAAGGTGGATCCGCAAGGACCGGGCACCGGCGTCTCGCGGGTGATGCGGGGCGGGTCGTACCTGTGCCACGACTCGTACTGCAACCGCTACCGGGTCGCCGCGCGCTCCGCCAACACACCCGACTCCTCGTCCGGCAACCTCGGCTTCAGATGCGCCAACAACGACTCCCTCAACGGCTCGGCGTGACCCGCTGTCCTTAGGGTCCGACGCACAAGCACGCCTCGACCCCTGACGAACGGTCCGCTGCGGCAGCGGTAGTGCCACCACTCGCGGTCGTAGTTGGCGAAGCCGCCGTCGGTCATCCGCTGGCTCACCCATGTGACCGGAGAAACCACCGAATTCACAGCCGTAGTTGTGGGTGCATTCCGTGATGGCGCGATGGCGGAAGGTGAGGCTTCCGTACGGTCCGCAGTCCTGAAATGTTGCTGCTGTCGACATAGGTCGATGTCTTGGCGTGGTCGTAGGGGCGGTGGTGGTGGGTGCGGTGGCACACGGCAGCGCGGTGACGGTGGACTGCTTGACCGTCAGAAGGAAGTACGCGGTGAGGTTACGGTTGTAGGTGCGGGTCTCACACTTCTCATCGCCGGGGCTGGCGGCGACGCCGTTGTCCTGGGTCTTATCCACCGTGCCGTAGGTGTCGGAGAACCAGGTTTGGCTGCTGGTGATACGCCATCCTCGGGCAACGTCAACGCCCAGGGCTGTCGCCTTGTAGGTCTTTTGCTCGCGGACGAAGCGGGCGGTGACCGTATCGCCGTTGATGGTCCGTGAGGCAGTCGCTGAAGATCGCCACGGCACGTTGACGGTCTTGGCGACGGGTTTGGTTTCGGTGCCGTACATCTCGCAAATGGCAGACCACCGTGTCGAGCACCCGTCCGAGGTCGTCAACGTGGGTGAGACGGTCACCGTGCAGATCCTCGACGTCGATATCGCGCGCGAGCGGGTATCGCTGTCGCTGAAGGCGCGGCCTCCGCCAGCTCTGAACCGGGCCGGCCGGGACCTGAGCCGCCAGCCTCGCCCTCGAAGACACGTCGTTCCCGCTGATGCAGCCCTGCCCGGCTGCGGGCTGCTGTCCGGCTCAGGCAGAGGCCGACCGGCAAACGGTGCAGCCTAGTACTCCAGCCGCACTTGGCTGAGTCGTTGTCGTCGCTGGTAGTGGCTTGTTCTGGCTCGGAACTGATGGCGGCGCCCCACCATGACCATCGATTGATGTGGTCGCGGGTTCGTCTGTGAGTGATCAGGTGTGCCAGGAGACGTCGAGTCTCGGCGAGGCTGAGGGGGACAAGTCCGCCCGGTCGGCGGTGCCCCTTCTTGAGCCCCGGTGACGGCGAGGAAGGCGTGGGCGCACATAGCGAGGGTTATGTGGCGGTACCAGGCGTCGTAGCGGCGCACCTGATAGTCGCCCAGGCCGACCTGAGGTTCCCCCGACAGCTCGGAGACTTTTGATCATGGCCTGACACACCCGACCAGGAGATTCTCTG
The DNA here is from genome assembly GCF_040643815.1 of Micromonospora sp. NPDC047074. Lineage (NCBI taxonomy): Bacteria > Bacillati > Actinomycetota > Actinomycetes > Micromonosporales > Micromonosporaceae > Micromonospora > Micromonospora sp. NPDC047074. The sequence continues at coordinate 48,529 of NZ_JBEYVB010000015.1, read as the reverse complement.
TGCTCGCCCCTCGTAAGTATCGCCCCGCGGTCGACCGCACCGTCCGGGTGTCGGTCGGCTGCGGAAATCGTCACTGAACGCCGTGGTCGCGGCGGTGCGCCGCCAACGCCCGCCGGTCCGGCCGGTGCGCGGGATCCGCCGTCAGCGGCAGTTCGACCCCGGCGAACTCGCCGTAGTGGTCGAGTCCTTCCGCAACCCGGACTCGATACGAGTCGTCGATCCAGAGCAGCCCTTGGTCGAAGAGGTTGTGTAGGTCCGCTCGGAGTAGAAGGCCGTTGGAAACCCGGTTGGTGGCCGGCCCGTCGTACGGCTCGATGTGCGCGGCCTGCAGTGCCGCCTCCACGCCGCAACCGCTGATGACACAGCGGCCCTGGTATGCCTCGATGAGCCGGCGACGGAAGTCGGCCTGCCCCTGTCGGGCCGTCACCTGCGCCAGCCGCCGACGGCGGCCCTCCGGCAGAACCTCGGGTTCGGGCGCCCGGGCCTCACCCAGGATTTTGGCCAGGCGGTCCGATTCCACCGGCTGTATGGCGCGAACGCCCTGCACGACCTTCTCCAACACGTCTGTCCCCGCCACGCCGCGTCGCAGCAGGAAGCGGGTCAGCGGCACTTCCCAGCGGATTTCCAGCCGCCACTCCGAACAGTCGCCGTCGGCGTAGAGGTAGGGGTCGGCCCAGGCGGTCCCGGCGGCCACGATCCGTCGGTGCGGGGTGCTGGCGTAGACCCAGATTCGGTCTCCGGCGCGGATCTGATGGAAGCAGGAGGAGAGGTGCCAGTCGTCGTATGCGCCGTCGGCTGGCAGGCTCCCGAACATGTCCAGCACGTCCTGGTCGTAGCCCCACGCCTCGGTCCGGTCGTTCACCGGATAGATCCACTCAGCGGCTGGGCGTGCGCGGCCCAGTACCTCGTCGACAAGCCGAGGGCTGTGCCCGGCGCCCTGCATGGTCCGCGCGGTGAGGAGGGTGGAGGTCAGGTGCCGGACTGCGGCGGCGAAGCGCTCGTCGGCGAGCGCCGCGACCAACTGGTCGTACGGACCGCACACTCGAACCTGGTCCGGTCCCGCGTCCTGGTAGTCCGACGGCTCCTCGGTGAGGCCTGGAAACTCCCGGGCCAGGGCACGGCTGGTCGACCAGTGCCGGCGGAGCACGGACCGCCGGACGACGATGAACCCCTCGGCTAGGTCCTGGTTCTCCGGATCGATCGGTTGGTGCAGAACGAAAGTCTCCATCGTTCGCATGCACACCGCGGACAGCCGGCGCGGGTTGCTCTTGGTGTTCGGTAGGCAGGATAGGGTCCAGTACTCCCGCTCCGTGCCGGCCGGGTCGGTCACCGCGACGTTTAGGTATGCCCGGTTCGCCTCGACCACGGCGGCGTAGTACCCGCTCTCGCTCAGCCGTTCGAACTGGCTCTTGCCGTTGGCCACCATGCGCTTCGTCGACTCCTCGTCCCGGCCTTGAGGCCGACGACCCGAGCGCCCCCAAGTGGGCGATGAAGGAATGGTGATGCTAGTAAATGCGCTAGGCGAATCGATGCCGTCGGCGAGAGCCGCGTCCAGAATGGGACCAACACCCGACGCGGAACGACCCGCTCGGGTAGCTGTCGTCACCGGAGCGCTCCTCTCGGTGGCACCCGCAGAGGTTGTCACGGTTTAGGAAGGCGACCGCGGCGGGTTGGTGCGCATGCCCTTGACCTGGACGTCCACGTCGGCCGCGGGCCGGACGATTTAAGATCATTGCACGTACTCTGCACGAAGCACTGCCGGCGCCCGAAGACGGCCGAGGACCACCCGCATGGGCGGTCCCGCAAGCGTGGTGCCCGCCCTGCCTTCGCAGAAGAGCCGCCGCTGATCATGCACGCCTGTCGGCCGGCCTGGCTGCACAGCCGAGCACTCTCGCGCCCTTGCGTCCAGCCCCGCTTGGGCAACATGATCCGCTCACCGCGCATGTAGAGGGAGGAGCGCATGGGCACCTGGGATGACGGTCCGTTTGACAACGACACTGCTGCCGACTGGTGCGTTGACCTCCACGATGCCGATCCGTCTGCGCGGTCGGCAATGGTTCGTGCTGCCCTGACGACGGCAGCGCTCAACACCGGATACCTCGACCATGACGATGCCGTCTATGCCATCGCTGCGGCAGCGATCGTGGCGTCTCACATGCCCGACGGTGACCCGATAACCTCGCCATACGCACCGGACTTCCTGCTTGCTGGCGAATCCCTTGACCTTGACGACGACCTTCCACAGTTGGCAGTCGACGCACTCGACCGGGTTTTCAGCGACGACTCGGAGTGGCGGGACTCATGGGGAAAGGCCGAATCCAGGGACTTCCCGCAGATCCACAAGCTCCGTGCGGTGCTGTCCGGTCCGCCTGAACTGCCAGGTCAACTCGCGCTGCTCTAGCTGCCCACAGCGATACACCCCTACGTGGGCGCCGGAATGCACCTGCAGTTTGGAAGATCGTTTCCGGCTGGTCTGATCTGTCCGGAACGCCTCGTCAGCGGGAGTGCCGTGGTACCCGATCATGACCGCTGTGACCGCCTGGAACACCGGCTACTGGCACGTGGATGGCACGGCGGTTGGCGCGCGGCCGTCCGGCGTGCGTGCGGGTTACGCCCCCCGGCCTCTCGGGCCGGGGCGGGTTGCCGTGTAGCCAGCTTTCCGCGCGACTGAACCCCGGCACCCCGATGGCAAGCCGCGAAGCGGCGCGGCAGCGATCGCCCCAGATACAACGACAGCCAACCACCCACGCGATCGTCACGGCATTGCGCGTTCCGGCCATGCCGCCGGTACAGGATCCGGACGAGGACCGGAATATGCGCGGGCTGCGGCTCGGCAACGGGCCGTGGACTTCAATCGCCGGGCCGCCGTCGGCTAGACGTCCTCGCCGGCCACGAACGGGCTGTATCCGTGCGGCAGTTCACTGACCTGCAAGTCAGAGAAGATCAGGGTGAGGGCGTGAGCATTGGACTCGATCCGCACCTCATGGAACTCGATACCGATCGCTTCGGCCCAACTGTGCGCCACAGGCGATTCGTCCACCACCTGCGCGCCCGGGTAGAGAGAGTGCCACTTCACGCCCCATACGTAGCCGTCCAGGTCGACGCCGGTCTCATGGTCGATGAGGCGGTCGTCCAGGGACTCCCGCCAAGTGGGCGGCGCTACAGTCGTTTTGCAGCTCGCCTCGACGCAGTACCGGAACAGGTAACGAAGGTAGGCAGGCGTGATTCCGGTGCGCGGGTCCGCAGTGGCATACACGATGACCTCATAGTCACGCATGTAGTCGGTAAACCCGTGGTACACCAATGCCTGGTCGAAAACGTCGTCCAGCGCCTGCCTCAGCACCGCAGTATCCACGACGTAGTTGTACATCCACGATGAGGAGGCATACCCGCCGCGTCGGCCGATGCCGGCCGGAGGCCGCCAGCAGGCCGAACTCGAGCGGACGCGCCGCGCTTGCGCGGCGCCTTGATCCAGAAGACGAACAACTCGGCAGATGACCCGGGTAGCCACCTGAAAATTGACCAACCGTCAAGCAGCGCTAGGCACGCTCCAACTTGACTGATCTTGGTCCCCAGAACGGCGAAAGGGCCGACCCGATTTCCGGGTCAGCCCTTTGACCTGAGTCGGGACGGCCGGATTCGAACCGACGACCCCTTGACCCCCAGTTACCTAACAGTTCTGTCACGCCGTGTTGGACCATGCCGATAAATGCAGAATTCGGGACAGTTTGACAGTGGTCGGCACCGCGATGCCGACCCATTCGGCAGCTTTCCCTTCTGTGACATCAAGCCTGTGACCAGGGCCGTGACCACAACCAGTCAAGTGCCCAGGCTGCCGTTTGATGCCAACAGGACCATCCGAGCCCACTGCGCTCGTCGCCACGCCGACCTGTCGCCGACGACCGCGTGCGCAGCAGGGTCGCGTTGATGAAGAACGTGGTGCAGCGGTCGGCACGACGGATACCTGGGGCTGACGGCTGGTCGTGACGCGGCTGCCGCTACGGCCCGGTTGACGTAGCGCGCAGGTAACGCAGCTCCACGATCTGGGTGTCGATCAGTGTGCGGGTCGGGTTCCGGATGAGGTGAGTCTCGCCGGGATGGAGGTAGCGCACTGCGGGTCGTGGCGGTGTGTCGACGTCCATGCCGCCGGTGAGGTCGACGACGAGCATGGGTACCAGTCCGGCGCGCCATACGTGATCGTCATCGGGCCGAGTCGTGAGGCGCTGGACGCGTACGTCGTCGGTGTCCAGGACCGTGGTCAGGGCTACGCCCTCGGGCGTTTCCTCGGGCCAGCCGTCGCTCGTGTCTAGCGGGGTTTCGAGTGCTTGTCCCGAGGCTTCCTCGCCGAGGTCGAGGAGTTCGATGAGGCGGTTGCGGTACAGGCTGTGGCCCTGGTTGGTGAGCATGTGTACCGGGGAGACGGGCCGGTAGATGGCGCCGCCCACCTGTTCGTTGATGTGTCGGGGTGGGCTGCCGTCGAGCCAGTCCATGCGGCAGGCCGAGGTGTCGAGGCAGAGCACGAGGTACGGGTTGTGGTGCAGGTGCCAGGGCTGGCACTCGCCTGGAGCAAGGGCCACTTCCCAGACCCGTACCCGGGAGTTGGCGAGCAGGACCCGCTGGCCGACCTCGCCGAGCACGACCTCGCTGCCATCGGGGGAACTAACGACGGTGCCGGCGCTCATGGGTTCCTTTCGGCGGGTGCCCGACCTGTGGCGACGGCACCGGGGGTGGTGGGTGCGGGCGGTCAGTCGGCGGCGGCGAGGGCGGCGATGCGCAGGGAGATCTCCCGGACGATGGTGGGCAGGTCCCTACCAGTGTGGTCGCTGGTGATGGTGAGGGCGAGTTCGGTGAGCAGGAGGAAGGCGTGGGCGCGTTCGGCGTCGTCGGTGAACGCGTCGGCGAGCGCCCGGGCGCCGGGGAGGTCGCCGCGGTGGCGGGCCGCGACGATCCCGACGGCGCGTTGCATCCCGGTCAGCAGGTTCGCGGCGTCAGGTGTCATGTCGCGTGGGTGAGGTCCCGGAGCCGGTCGAGCAGTTCGGTCGGTTCCGCGTTGGCCTTGCCCTGGGCGGACCCGGCGTTGCCGCCGCCTTTCCCGGCCAGGAGGTGTTTGATCAGGTCGTTGGCGGACAGGCCGCGTTGCACGCCGGCGGGGGTGACGGCGACGACGATGCTCGCGCCGGCGACGACACCGACGACGCCGGGGCGGCGGCCGAGGCGGTCGCGGACCTTCTCGGCGAGGCGGCGGGCGTCGCCGGTGGTGGTGATGCCGGCGTACGCGATGCCGTCGAGGTCGGTGGCGTTGGCGGCGTAGGTGTCGGCGTCGAGGTCGATGAGCCGGCCGCGTAGGTCGTTGGCTTCGCGTTCGGTCTGCTTGAGTCGTGCCAGCAGGGTGGTGATGCGGTCGGGCAGTTCCTCGGGACGGGCTTTGAGCTGGGCGGCGAGCTGGGTGACGAGGTCGCGTTCGCGGGCGAGGTAGCGGAACGCCTCGATCCCGGTGACGGCTTCGATGCGGCGTTGGCCGGCGCCGACCGACGATTCACCGGTGACGGCGAGGGAGCCGATTTGCGCGGAGTGCGTGACGTGGGTGCCGCCGCACAGCTCGCGGGACCATGCGCCGCCGATCTCGACGACCCGAACGGAGTCGTCGTAGGTTTCGCCGAACAGGGCCAGGGCGCCTTCGCTGCGGGCCTGCTCCAGCGGCAGGTAGCGGACGTTGACGGGCAGGTCGCGGCGGATCGCCAGGTTCGAGACTTCCTCGATCTCGCTGCGGGTGGCGTCGGAGAGTCCGCCGCGCCAGGCGAAGTCCAGGCGCAGGTATCCGGGCCGGTTGTACGAGCCGGACTGCAAGGCGTTCGGGCCGAGGACCTGGCGCAGCGCGGCGTGTACGACGTGGGTGCCGGAGTGTGCCTGGCGGGCGCCGACGCGCCATTCGGGGTCGACTGCGGCGTGTACCGCGTCGCCGACGGCGAGGGTGCCGTCGAGGATCCGGACGGTGTGCGCGATCAGGCCCTTGACCGGCCGCTGCACGTCGATGATCTCGGCGCGCAGGTTCGGGCCGGTGAGGGTGCCGGCGTCGGAGTCCTGGCCGCCGCTCTCGGCGTAGAACGGGGTCTGGTCCAAGGCGACGGTGACGATGTCGCCGGCGTGGGCGGCGCCGACCGCCGCACCGCCGGACCAGAGCGCGACGATCCGGGAGTCGGTGTCGAGCGTCTCGTAGGCCAACCACCGGGTGGGCCCGTTCGCGTCGAGCACCGTCCGGTACGCCGACAGGTCGGCGTGGCCGGTCTTGCGGGCCTTCGCGTCGGCCTTCGCGCGGGCGCGCTGCTCCGTCATCAGGGCCCGGAACCCGTCGGCGTCCACGGTGAGGCCCTGCTCGTTGGCGATCTCCAGGGTGAGGTCGATCGGGAAGCCGTACGTGTCGTGCAGTTGGAAGGCCTTGTCGGCGGCAAGGGCGGAGCGGCCGGCCTTCTTGGTTTCCGTGATGGCGGTGTCGAGGATGGTGGTGCCGGCGCGCAGCGTGCCGAGAAAGGTGTCCTCCTCGGCGTAGGCGGCCGAGGAGATCCGGTCGAAGTCGGCGGCGAGTTCGGGGTACGACGGGGCCATGCAGTCGCGGGCGACGGGCAGCAGTTCAGGCAGGGCCCTGTCGTGCCAGCCGAGCAGCCGCATGGCGCGGATGGCGCGTCGCATGATCCGCCGCAGCACGTACCCGCGGCCCTCGTTGGACGGGGTGACCCCGTCGCCGATCAGCATGAGCGAGGTGCGGACGTGGTCGGCGATGACCCGCAGGCGTACGTCGTCGGGGTGGGACTGGGTGGCGGCCTGCCCGGAGTGCACGCCGTACTGCTTGCCGGTCAAGTCGGCGGCCCTGGCCAGGATGGGACGGACCTCGTCGATCTCGTAGAGGTTGTCCACGCCCTGCAGGATGGAGGCGATGCGCTCCAGGCCCATACCGGTGTCGATGTTCTTGTTCGGCAGGTCGCCGACGATGCGGAAGTCGGTCTTCGACGCCACGTCGGCGATCTCGTACTGCATGAACACGAGGTTCCAGAACTCCAGGTACCGGTCCTCGTCGACCTCCGGGCCGCCCTCGGGGCCGTAGGCGGGGCCGCGGTCGTAGTACAGCTCGGAGCAGGGGCCGGCCGGACCGGGGATGCCCATCGACCAGAAGTTGTCCGCCTTGCCGCGGCGCACGATCCGCTCCGCCGGCACGCCTGTCTTGAGCCACAGGTCGTACGCCTCGTCGTCGTCGAGGTAGACCGTCGCCCAGATGCGCTGCGGGTCCAGCCCGAAGCCGCCCTGCTCGACCGGTGTGGTGGACAGCTCCCAGGCCAGGGGGATCGCGCCGGCCTTGAAGTAGTCGCCGAACGAGAAGTTGCCGTTCATCTGGAAGAACGTGCCGTGCCGGGAGGTCTTGCCGACCTCGTCGATGTCCGGCGTCCGGATGCACTTCTGCACGGACGTCGCGGCCCGGTAGGGCGCGGCGCGCTGGCCGAGGAAGTAGGGGACGAACTGCACCATGCCGGCGTTGATGAACAGCAGGTTCGGGTCCGCGATCGCCGGCAGCGGCGCCGACGGCACCACCGTGTGTCCGTTGGCCTCGAAGTGCGCCAGGAAGCGTCGCTTAATCTCCGCCGTCCGCACCAACGCCCCCTTGTTGCCTATAGTTTGCAGCTACAGCTTATTGGCAGCAGGGTGAGGGTGTTTCGGGTACCCCACAGTAGGTCAGCCGTGCGGGCGCCTGGGCTGCAGGGTCGGTGATCCGGTCGGTGTCGCCGGCATGGCGTGCCGGCGACACCGACCGGTGGACCAGTTCCCGGGGTCAGGTCTCGGGTGGTGCGGCGGTGGCGGTGGAGGCGACGAGCAGGGACAACTCTCGTACGAGGTTGTCCATGGACTGGCCGCTCTGCGCCCGGAGCAGTCCGAGACTCAGGTCTGCCAGCAGGTAGAAGCCGAGGGTCTTGGCCTGCTCGGTGCCGAACGCGGCGAGCAGTTCCTCGGCGCCGCCGAGGTCACCGCGGTGCTTGGCCGCGATGACCCCGGCGGCCCGTTGGAGCAGCTCCGCCGCAGCCGGGGTGGGCCCGGTCACGCCCGCTCAGATCTTCGGCGTCGTGGCGCGGGCGGCGTCGAAGCGGGCGATCACGTCCGACCAGTTGACCAGGTTCCACAGCCGGTCCACGTAGTCGGGCCGCACGTTCTTGTACTGCAGGTAGTAGGCATGCTCCCAGGCGTCGAAGACCAGCAGCGGCGTGGAGCCCTGCCCGACGTTGCCGTGGTGGTCGTACACCTGCTCCACGATCAGCCGCTGGCTCAGCGGCTCCCAGGCCAGGACTCCCCATCCGGAGCCCTGCACGCTCTTCGTGGCGGCGGAGAGCTGCCCGGCGAACGCGTCGAACGAGCCGAAATGCTCGTCGATCGCGGCGGCGAGTTCCCCGCCCGGGCGGTCGCCGCCGTCCGGGGACAGGTTGCCCCAGAAGATCGTGTGCAGCACGTGACCCGACAGGTTGAAGGCGAACGTCTTCTCCAGGCCGACGAGCGTCGAGAAGTCGCCCTTGTCGCGGGCTTCGGCGAGCTGGTCCAGGCCGTCGTTGGCGCCCTTGACGTACGCGGCGTGGTGCTTGTCGTGGTGCAGCTCCAGGATCTGCCCCGACATGGCCGGCTCCAGCGCGCCGTAGTCGTAGGGCAGATCCGGCAGGTTGTAGACCGCCATCAGAACTCCTCCAGGTTGCTGCCAAGCTGATGCTGTTGCCACTATCTTGCAACACTAGGGGTGCGTGTGCGCGGAGGAGTGGCGATTGAGCACATCGGGAGCCGACCGGGTGGACGCCGCGCTGAGGCGCTCGCGTCGTGCGGGCCTGCGCAACACCGCAGCACGCCGGGCGATACTTGACGAGCTCGCCCGCGCGGTCGGCGACCAGGGGCATCTCACCGCGACCCGACTGCACCACGCGCTACTCGCCCGCGGCCTGACGGTGGAGCTTTCCACGGTGCACCGGGTGCTGGCCCAACTGGTCGAGCTCGGCATCGCACACACCGTGCCGGTCGGCAGGACAGTCACCTTCGGGCTCGCCGACGACGCGCACCACCACGCCGTCTGCGCGGGCTGCGGCGACATCCGACAACTGCCAGCCGCGGCGGTCGCGGCGAGCGTCGCCGCCGCACGAGCCGCCGGCATCGAGGCGGATCCCAGTGGGCATCCCACGGGTGTCGTCGTCTACGGACGGTGTAGGCGGTGCCGGACAACGACTCACTGACAACCCGGCTAGCCGGGCAACGGTCAACCACGGCTGCGGCGTCGGTCGGGCCGACACGCCCGTCGAACTCACGCGGGACAGGGGTGAGCAACCGCAGCGGCCTGGCCGACAGCCACCGACTGGCCATGCGGGCGGTAGCCCTGGCGAACGCGCGACTCGACGATCTCCGCAGCATGTGAGCGCTGCTGGCGGACCAGCCTCGGCTACGCGACGCCGTCACGGAAGCCGACCTGTCCGCGCTGCGGATAGCCTCGCGTCACCTGCGCGAGGTGTTCGACAACGTGGCGGCGGGGCGAGAGCCGCAGGCGGTAGACCGGCTCAACGACATGCTGGGCAGGTACCGGGTCCGGCCATCGAACTCCGGCACCTCGGCAGACGACTGGCACATGCACGTCGCCGCCCCCGGCACCCCCTACTCGGCCGAGTATCTTGCCGCCGCCGTGTGAGGACTCGCCACGTGGCTGTGCGAGCGGGGCATCAACAGGCTCGGCGTCTGCGCGGAACCGCGATGCCGGACCGCGTTCCTCGACGACAGCAGCAACCGAGTCCGCCGATTCTGCTCCGCGCGGTGCGCCACCCGCACCCATGTACGCGCCCACCGCGCCAGACAGCAGGCGCCCCCGCCCGGACCGACACCCCCGCTGGCCCAGCTCTGGCACTCGGCCAGGTGCCACCGACGCCACACTCCTTCCCAGCCTTACTGCCATGTATATGTAACTGCATAGAATGGGCAGCTATGGAGAGGCATGCCGGCGGCACCGCGAGGCCGATCACCCGCTACGGCACCCCGGTGCTGCACCGCCGGTGCGCCCCGGTGACCGTGTTCGACGACGCGCTCGCCGCGCTCGTCGCCGACATGTTCGCCAGCATGTACGCCGCCCACGGGGTCGGACTGGCCGCCAACCAGGTCGGCGTCGACGCCCGGATCTTCGTCGTCGACTGCCCCGACGCCACCGGCGCCCACACCATCGCCCACGTGGTCAACCCCGTGCTCCACCTACCCGAGCACCGGGAACTCGTGACCGACACCGAGGGATGCCTGTCCGTCCCGGGACAACAGGCCGACCTGGCCCGCTCCGCCACCGCCGCCGTCACCGGAGTCGACCTGCACGGCGAGCCGATCCGCCTGGACGGCACCGGCACCCTCGCCCGCTGCTTCCAGCACGAGGTCGACCACCTCGACGGCCTCGCCTACGTCGACCGACTCCCCGTCAAACAGCGCAAACAGATCCTCGCCGCCAGCACCGAACACCCCGGCGTCGGCGTCAGCGCCCGCGAGGGCAACTGACGATGCCGGTCGTCCTCGGCATCGAAACGTCCTGCGACGAGACCGGCGTCGGCATCGTCGCCGACGGCGTCCTGCTCGGCGATGCCCTGGCCACCAGCATGGACGAGCACGCCCGCTTCGGCGGCGTCGTACCCGAGATCGCCGCCCGCGCCCACCTGCACGCCATCACCCCGATGGTCCGGCACGCCCTCGACCGCGCCGGCATCGGCTTCGGCGACATCGACGCCGTCGCAGCGACCGCCGGCCCGGGCCTCGCCACCGCCGTGCAGGTCGGCCTCGCCGCCGGCAAGGCCTACGCCCTCAGCCTCGGCGTGCCCCTCTACGGCGTGCACCATCTCGCCGGCCACGCCGCCGTCGACATCCTCGAACACGGCCCCCTACCCGCCCGCTGCGTCGCACTGATCGTCTCCGGCGGCCACACCAGCCTGCTGCTCCTCGGTGACCTCGCCCACGACCCGGTCATCCACCTCGGCGACACCGTCGACGACGCCGCCGGAGAGGCCTTCGACAAGGTCGCCCGTCTGCTCGGCCTGCCCTACCCCGGCGGCCCAGCCATCGACCGCATCGCCCGCGACGGCGACCCCCAAGCGATCACCTTCCCGCGACCGATGACCGGCCCACACGACCCGCCCTACCGGTTCTCCTTCTCCGGCCTGAAGACCGCGGTGGCCCGCTGGGTCGAACAACGCCGCGACCAGCCAGTTCCGACAGCCGACGTCGCCGCCTCCTTCCAGGAGGCCGTCGCCGACACCCTCACCCGCAAGGCCCTCGCCGCCTGCCGCGACCACCACGCCGACACCCTCCTGCTCGTCGGCGGCGTCGCCGCCAACAGCCGCGTGCGCGCACTCGCCGAACAACGCTGCCGCACGGCCGGCGTACGGCTACGAGTCCCCTCACCACGACTCTGCACCGACAACGGCGCCATGATCGCCACCCTCGGCGACCTCCTCGCCGCAGCCAACGTCACACCGGACCCACTCACCCTCGGCGCCGCCCCGTCCGCCGTCCTACACGGCGCACTCCTGCACGGCCCACGCTGACGACACGACCGGGGCGGCGGCGGCACTACCGCCGTTGACGGCTGTCAGGTCGGTACGGACTGGAGTGTGTCCACGACCGGGCGCCGTGTGGCAACCATCGCGGGGATGGTGGTGAGCGCGGCGATGGCGAGCAGGACTCCGAGTGCGGTGGCGAGCAGCCAGGAACCGGGTAGGTACTGGACCTCGCCGGTGCTGACGGACGCAACAAGCCCGATGCCGGCCGGAATCCCTACGGCGACGCCAGGTATGGCGGGAAGCAGTTGCGCTAGCGCCAGGCCCACGCCGGCCTGCGCGGGCGTGGCGCCGAGCGCCCGCGCTACGGCCAGCGGCTGCCGGGCGTCGAGGACCGCGGTCCAGGTGCTCACGACGGCGTTGATGAGCGCAAGAATGCACAGCACGACGGCGAGCACGAGCGTGGCCTGCTCGCCCCGTTCCACCCGGGGATTGGCGAGCTCCGTGTAGCCGAGGTCGAACTGCACCACCTGGGTGTTTACCGTGAGGATGGCGACGAGCGCGGTCGTGGTGATCAGGGTGTTCACCGTGACCAGCCGGGCGCGGCGCGGCCGGCGCGCGTTGATGCGTACCCCGATCAGCAGGGCGGTGGGCAGCCGCCGCGACAGCCAGATACGCCACCGCCGGCGTCGCGGTGGCGTTGCAGCGTCGGCCAGCGCGTGGACGGTGCTGGTGGTGGCGGCGCGCACCACCGGTACCAGAGTCGCCGCCACAGCGATCGTGAGGGCGAGGGCCGTGACGGCGATCGCCGTGCGCAGCCCGGGCGGCTGGGCGTTGACGGAGCCGATGAGTCCGGCGCTGGGGCGGATGAGCACCGGTGCGGCGAACCAGCCTGCGGCCAAACCGGTGACGGCGGCGGTAAGCCCGATCACGAGATACTCGGCGAGGTGGACGGCGGCGATCATGGCCGGTCCGGCGCCGGCGGCCTTGAGCAGTCCCACCCGACGGCGCTGGCCGATGATCCGGCCCGCGACGATGCCGGCGACGCCCGCCAGCGCAAGGCCGTTGAGAAGCCAGCTGCCGACGAGCAGCACCATCCGCGCGTCGCTGTACAGCCGACCGTTGAGATGGCCGATCTCCTGCCAGGTGGTGAGGTGGGGGCCGACGGTGTACGTGGAGCTGGCCGCCGGGTCGGCGAGTTTGAGGTTGAGGGTGTACGACAGCGGCTGGCTGCCCGCAAGCGTGGCGATGTCACTGCGGTCGACCCAGACCAAGCCGCCGCGTTCGACCAGGACGCTGTTCGGGTAGTGCCATCTGGCGTACGGGTACGTCGCTCTCGCGGCGGTGACTGCGGTCCCGATCACGCGCAGCGGATGGCCGTCGACGCTGACCGTGTCGCCGGTGCGGATGCCGAGGGCGTCGGCGAAGAAGCGCTCGACGACCACACCGCCGGGGCGTACCCAGGTGCCGTCGGTAACAGCGGGCCGGTCGACCGATACGGGTGCGTCGTCCCGGCCCTCGACGACGACGTGCGCGGACCTGCCGTGGGCCGTCATCGTCAGGTAGGCAATCGGAAAGGGGCCGCTGTGGTCGGTGACGCCGGCTGCGGTGGTCATCGATGCGAGCTCGTCCAGCGCGGCCTGGCTGGTGGCACGGGGTGTCACGATCACGTCCGGGCCCGCGGTGGCGGTCCGGGTCTGCTGGTATGACCGGTGGGCTATTTCGTTGAGGGCCAGACCGAGGGTCAGCGTGGCGGTGGCGGCGGTGATGGCGGCCAGGAGCAGGACGGTTTCGGTTCGGCGTCGGCGCAGGTCCCGCATCAGCAGCCGGCAGACGAGCAAGAGGCGGCCGGACATTCAGCGCCGCCCGTCGTAAACGGTGCCGGTGGCGGTGCTGGCGAATCGATTGTCGTCGGCGAACGCGCCGTCACGCATGGAGATCACCCGGTCGGCGACCGCAGCGATGCGAGCGTCGTGGGTGACCACCACGAGGGTCTGTCCTGCGGCGCGCAACTCTTCGAACAACCGCAGCACCTCCAGGGTGGCGGCGCTGTCAAGGTTGCCGGTGGGTTCGTCGGCCAGCACGACCAGCGGCTCGTTGCTCAACGCGCGGGCGATGGCGACGCGCTGGCGCTGCCCACCGGACAGCGCCGAGGGCAGGTGCGCGGCGCGGTCGGCCAGCCCGACCTGGTCGAGCAGGTACATTGCCCGCTTGCGGGCCCGCCCCGGTGACTGGCCGGTTAGCAGCGCGGCCAGTTCGACGTTCTCCACCGCGGTGAGCTCGTCCATGAGATGGAACGACTGGAAGACGAACCCGACGTGATCGCGCCGCAGCCGGGCCAGGGCCCGTTCGCTCATCGTGTCGATCCGGTGCTCAGCCAGCCACACCTGCCCGCCGGTCGGGCGTTGCAGCCCGCCGAGCAGGTGTAGCAGGGTGGACTTGCCGCAGCCGCTCGGGCCCATGATCGCCAACGTCTGTCCGGCGGGTACGTCCAGGTCGACCTCGTCTACCGCGCGCACCAGCCCGCTGTCGCGGCCATACTGCCTGGTCAGTCCGCGCGCTCGCAGTACCGTCGATCCGGTCACGCTTCCGCCCTCCGCCCAGGCCGATCACCCACGGTCCACATGCGTTCGCACGCCTCCAACCACTCCAGGTCGGCCCGCAGTCGCAGCACGACACCCTCCAGCAGCAATCCGGCAACCGGGTCCACCGACCGGTCCAGTGCGGCCCGCTGGGTGTCGCGCAGCCGGCGCAGCACCTCGCGCCGCTGAGCGTCGACCAGGGCCACTGGATCGGCCAACCGGGCGGCTGCGGCGGCCACCAGCTTGAGATGGAATTCCGTGAGGTCGGGCTTCGGCCAGCTCACCTCGGTCAGCCAGGCGGCGACTCGCTGTTGCCCTGCCGGGGTCAGCGCGTAGACCCGCCGGTCGGGCCGGTCCGGCAGGCCCTCGGCCCGCTCCGAGGTCACCAGTCCGGCCTTGGCCAGCCGGTTCAGCGTCACGTAGATCTGCCCGGCGTTCATCGCCTCGCCGAGTGGGCCGAGCGCGTCGCGCATCCGGCTGCGCAGCTCGTATCCGTGCGCTGGCTCCTTCGCCAGCATGGCCAGCACCACGTCCTGCACCCGGGCAACCCTTCCAGATGGATCGCTAATAGATAACCGCTATCTATAGGGCTGTCAAATTCGGCGCGGATGCGGATGCGGATGCGGCCGCGACCAACCTGGGTGGTGTTCTGCGCGCAGTGCCAGGGTGGCTGCCGCAACCCGGCTCGCCGGTAACGGAACGTCACGACAGCCGCACGCCCGTTCCCGTGGGTCCGCGGAACCCGCCAGCCTGCTCGCGGCTCGGTAGTGCCTGCCATCTCTTACGACGCTGTGCACGTTTGGCTGTACCTGGCGGTGCACGTTGACCCGCACGCCGACACTGCTCGCCGGATACGTCATCGTCGTGGCCATGTCCCACAGCCACGGAGCGCCGGGCGGCCCCGCCGAGCGGGTCCGCCCGGCGGGCGTCGGTGGCGGCTTACGGAGGGCGAGGTGCCGGTGCCCGGACTGCGGCTGCTGCCGCCACCGTCCACGGGATCGACCCGCCACCGTCAGGACGCGGCGGCCTGACCTTCCCGTGTAGGTGACAAAGAGTTACCGCGGCGGCGGGAACCATCTGCCGCGCCGCAGCATCGGCCAGTTCGCCGCCCAGTCCCTGGCACTGGCACTGCTGTGCACCCTCTTCGGCGCCATCGCGATCACCATCGGCGCCGCCACCGGCAGCCGCGCCACGGCACTCGCCGGCAGCACCGTCGTCGGCGTCCTCGCCTACGCCGCCAACACCTTCGCCACCCAACTCGACGCCGACGGCCTCCGCCACCTCTCCCCGTTCCACTACTACATCGGCAACGAGCCGCTACGTAACGGCTTCCAATGGACCGACCTCGGCATCCTCGCCGCAACCATCGGCGTACTCGTCGTCCTCGCCACCGCCGCCTTCAACCGCCGCGACCTGACCAGCTGAACCCTCAGCCCGTCTTCGCCGACCGATCCCCGGCGGGACGGGAGGGGGGCGAAGTCCAGCACGTGGCCCGGTTTGCCGACCCGCCCACCTTCATCCGGTCGGGTCGGCGCCACCATCAGCCGGCCGCCATGCTCCGGCTGCCGTCGAGGACCCGCGCCAGCGACGCCGACGGCGTCCGCCGCGTCTACCCGACACATGCTTCCTGATGGTGGCTTGCGGGCGTACGCTCCGTTGAGGAGCGCCGGGAAGTCTGGTCGGCAGTCGTGGTGTCGCGTCGACCGAAGAGGGCTCCCATGGATGCGTTCGCTGTTCGCACCGAAGGTCTCACCAAACGCTACGGGCGGCTCCTCGCGCTCGACGCGCTCGACCTCGCTGTGCCGACCGGGTCGGTGTTCGGGTTTCTCGGCCCGAACGGCGCCGGCAAGTCGACCACCATCCGCCTGCTGCTCGGCATGGCCCGACCGACCGCGGGGCACGCCCGGATCTTCGACACCGACGCCCAGGACGTACGCACCGCACACCGGTCGTTGGCGTACGTGCCCGCCGATGTGGCGCTGTGGCCGCAACTGACCGGCGCCGAGACCCTGGAGCTGCTGGGGCGCACCGGTCCCGGTGTCGATCGGGGCTACCGCGACGAGTTGGTCGAGCGGTTCGCGCTGGACGTGTCGAAACCCGGCCGGACCTACTCGACCGGGAACCGGCAGAAGGTGGCCCTGGTGTCGGCCTTCGCCACCCGCGCCCCCCTGCTGGTGCTCGACGAGCCGACCAGCGGCCTGGACCCGTTGATGGAACGGGAGTTCCAGCGGGCGGTCGCCCAGGCCCGCGAGCGGGGGCAGACGGTGTTCCTCAGCTCCCACCAACTCGCCGAGGTCGAAGCCGTGTGCGACCGGGTCGCGATCCTACGCGCCGGCAAGCTCGTGGAGATCGCCGACGTCGCGGACCTCCGACGACTGCACCGCGGCCAGGTCGAGGTCACCTTCGCCGGCACCGCACCCCGGCTGGACGAGGTGCCGGGTGTCGAGGCGGTCGAACGGGTCGGGCCCGCGCGGCTGCGGTTCACCCTCACCGGCCCGCCCGCGTCGGCCCTGCGGGCGCTGGCCACGGCGGACGTGACCGCGCTGACGATCCACGAGCCGACACTTGAGGAGATCTTCCTCGACTACTACGACGAGGTGTCCCGGTGACCGCCGTTGACGCGCGGGCGCCGCAGGCCGCCCGGGCAGCCGGGGACGCCAGCGCGAGGAACGCGGTGACCTGGCTGGCTGTCCGTCAGATGCGGCGCGGGGCGCTCATCGTCATCGTCCTCGTCGGCGGCATGTCGGCGATGGTCGCCACCACCTACGCCAGCACCGTCGGCGACGCCATGGACGCCGACGCCCTCGCCGCACTGGCCGAGAACCCGGCGATCCGTACCCTGTTCGGTCAGCCGGTCGCCCTCGACACCGCCGGCGGCTTCACCGTGTGGCGCACCGGCACCATCCTCGCCGTCCTGGTCGGGGCCTGGGCGCTGCTCACCGCCACCCGCATCACCCGCGGCGCCGAAGACGCCGGCCACTGGGACCTGCTGCTGTCCGGCAAGATCCCCCTGCCCACCATCGTGATGCGCCACGCCACCGTGACCGTCACCGCCGCGCTGCTCGTCGGAGGCACCACCGCGACCGCCCTCACCGCCGCCGGCACCCCACCGGATGGTGCCGTGCTGCACGGCGCCGGCCTCGCGCTGGTCGGCGTGTTCTTCACCGCCGCCGGAACCCTCGCGGCACAGACCTTCCCGAACCGCGCCGCCGCGAGCGGAGCCACCGTCGCGCTGCTCGGCGCCGGGCTGCTCCTGCGCATGATCGGTGACGGCGTCGACGCACTCGGATGGCTGCGCTGGCTGTCCCCGTTCGGCCTCACCGCGCTCTCCCGTCCGTACCACGACAACCGGGTCCTCCCGCTGGTCGTGCTGGCCCTGGCCGCTTCCGCCGTACTCGCCGCCATTCCCGCGACGGCCGCGCGCCGGGATGCCCGGGGCAGCTGGCTCGCACCTCGCACCAGCCGCGCGCCACGGCTGCGGCTCCTCGGCTCGATCCCCGCGTTCGCCCTCCGGCGACTGCTGCGCCCGCTCGCCGGCTGGACCGCCGGCGTCGGCGCCTACTTCCTGCTCATCGGGCTGCTCGCGGTGTCCATGACCGACTTCCTCGCCGACAACCCGCAGTTCGCCGACCTCGCCGCGCAGGCCGGGTTCGCCGGTCTCGGCTCGGTCGAGGGCTACGTGGCGGCTATGTTCGCGCTGCTCGCCATCCCGGCCGGGATCTTCACGCCGTACACGTCGCCGCCATCGCCGCCGCCGAAGCCGACCGCCGGCTCACCCTCATCTACGCCGGACCCGTCACCCGGCTCCGACTCCTCACCGCAGAAGCCGCCACCACCGCAACCGGTGCCGCGGCACTCACCAGCACGGCCGGGCTGGCCACCTGGATCGGAGCGAGAAGCATAGGCGCACCCCTGCACCTCGGGGCGGCACTCGCGGGCGCGGTGAACGTCCTGCCGATAGCGGCGCTCTGCCTCGGGGCCGCGATCTTCGCTCTCGGCTGGCTACCCCGCGCCGTCGCGCTCGTCGGCGCCCTACCCGCCGCAGGCGGTTTCCTCCTCCAGGTCATCGCCGACAGCACCAACGCCCCCCACTGGGTCGGCACGCTGTCCCCTTTCACACACCTCGCCGCAGTGCCCGACGCAGCACCCGACTGGCCCGGAGTCATCGGCATGCTCACCGCTGCCACCGCCCTCGCCGCCCTTGGCGCCATCGGATACCAACACCGCGACCAACGCACCTGACCAGCCACGGCACGACCGCCCTGCGTTGGTCAGCGGGCCCGGGAGTGGTACCGCCCGGGCGGGGAGCGCCGCCTGCCGCAGTGTCGCAGCGGCGTCTACCCAATCGACCGCAAGATACCGATGCGGCCTCCGAGCAGCATCAGAGATGCCGGACGAGCGGGCCGATCAGGGCGACAAGCTGGTGTGCGCCGAAGATGGCCCGGATCTGCGCGCTCGCGTCGGCCGGTCAGCCGAATGTCTACTGGCTCCGGCGGGACAACGTAATCAGCTTGAGGAGCGTCGAGCCGAGATTCAGCGTCGCCGCTCGTAAAGGTCTTACGACCCGACGAGAGCTTCGTCGCCGTCCCACTGGTCATGTGGCTCGTCCTGCTCGGTGCCGGTGTCGCACGAACGATGTGCTCCGACGTCCTCGTGCCCGTACGAGGCGTAGCGACGTGACGGGCCGCCTGATACTATTTCGGTGTGACGCGAAATACCGAAGAAGCGACGAGCGGCATCTTCGCCGCGCTCGCGCACGGTGGCAGGCGCGACATCCTGCGCTTCCTGCGCGACCGGGACTTCGTGCGCGCCGGCGACATCGGCGAGGCGCTGTCGATCAGCCCGAGCACCCTGTCGGGGCACCTCAAGGTGCTCCGACAGGCAGGGCTCGTCGAGTCCCGTCGCCGAGGCACCGAGATCCAGTACCGGCTCCGGATGAGCCTCGTGGACGAGGCGATCCTGGCCCTGTCCTCGCTGCGCCGGGAACAGCCGCAGGGCGAGCTCGGCAGTGCCGGGAGCACCACACCGACGACGAACGACCGAGAGGAACCTTTCCGATGAGCACCACGCAGAGGACCGCGACCGCGCAGGGCGACGCCGCACCGCCATCGTGGGTGACGATCCCCTGGCCGGGAGCCGCGGTCGCACTGGGCGCCGTCGCCGCCATGGTGACGACCTCGATCGTCGCCTGGCCCGAGATGTCCGCCGAGATCGTCACGCGAGCGGCCGACGGCCGCCACGGCGAGAGCGTGTCGAACCGTGCCGTGACGGCCGTCGCGCTTCCCCTGGCACTGCTCGGGCTGACGGCGCTCCTGTCGGTGGTGCTCCGCCTCGATCACGAGCTGCTACACCGGACGTCGCTCGGTCGGGACCGCGACCCGGAGCGGGCGCGGCGGGTCCTCAGCTGGACGCTGTCCGGGGTGTCGGTCGTCCTGCTGGTCCTGCACGTCGGGCTGGTCTCGCTCCACACGGGTGACGAATTCCCCCTGGAACAGGCGGTGGCGGGCGCCGTCGGCGTCCTCCTAGCCTGCCTCGGAGCGGCGCTGCCACTTGCCGCACCCGGCGGACGCTTCGACGGCCGTCTTGAGCACTTCCGGGCCGCACTGGGGCCGGCCTATCGCCTCGCAGCATTCGTCCTCGTCGTGGGTGGGGTGGCCACGATCGCGGCCGCGACGATCTCCGCCGGGGCCGCCCTCGTGGCCGCGGCATCCGCCGTGGCGGGCGCGTTCCTCGTGGTGATCGGCGTGGCGCTCCACCGGCGGTCCAACACCGGCGGGCGGCGCTGAGGGAGCGACGAGCCCAGCCGGCCGGGTACGTGGGCGGCCTCGCACCGCCCGGACAGAGTTGCTGGTCAGCGAGGGTAGGTTCTCCCACCGGCGCGCGGCCCGGTCCCGGCCGTGGTCGCCGTCACCGTGTCGGTGCGGCGGCGTAGACAGCCCGCTATGATCGCTGCGATCTGTGGAGCGCCGGGAAGTCTGGTCGGCACCGTGACGAACCGTTCCCTCCGGAGGTCTCCGTGCTGCTGCTCTGCTTCGCCGTCG
Source organism: Micromonospora sp. NPDC047074 (assembly GCF_040643815.1). Classification (NCBI taxonomy): domain Bacteria; kingdom Bacillati; phylum Actinomycetota; class Actinomycetes; order Micromonosporales; family Micromonosporaceae; genus Micromonospora; species Micromonospora sp. NPDC047074. The sequence goes on along the minus strand of NZ_JBEYVB010000015.1, from coordinate 28,375 downwards.
TCCTGCTGGCTGCCGTGCTGGTGTCGGCGCTGGCCCACCGGACGATCCTCTCCACGGCGGCTCTGTTCCTGGTGGCCGGGTTCGTCCTGGGTGAGGACACCACGGGCGTGCTACATCTGCGGGCCGACTCGCCGATCGTGGCCCAACTCGCGGAACTCGCGCTGTTCGCCGTGCTGTTCACCGACGGCATGCGGGTCGGCTGGGCCGACCTGCGCTCGGCATGGCGGCTACCGGGACGGGCGCTCGGCTGGGGCCTGCCGCTGACCCTGCTGATCACCGCGGCGCTGGCGCACTACATTGCCGGGCTGGACTGGCCCGAAGCCCTCCTGATCGGCGCGATCCTCGCCCCGACCGACCCGGTGTTCGCCGCCGCGCTGGTCGGCAACGACAAGGTCCCCGCCCGGTTACGGCACCTACTCAACGTCGAGTCCGGAGTCAACGACGGCCTGGCGCTGCCGTTCGTGGTGGTGCTGCTCGCCGTGGCCGCCGGTTCCGACGACCTGCATCTCGGTGAGCTCGCCACGGAACTGGCTCTCGGACTCCTGATCGGAGTGTTGGTGCCGCTGGCGGCGATCGCGCTGGAACGGACCCGCTGGTTCGCCGCCTCGGCCGCCTACGCCCCCCTCAACGGGGTCGCGATCGGGCTGCTGGTGCTGGCGTTGGGCAAGGCCACCCACGGCAACCTCTTCCTGGCCGCGTTCGCCGCCGGGATCACCGTCGCCACCTTCGGACCTCGACAGCGGGCCACCTTCGAACACTTCGGAGAGAACGTCGCCGAACTGCTGAAGCTCGCCGCGCTCCTGGTGTTCGGGGCGCTGATCTCGGTGCAGTTCCTCGGCGAGATCTCCTGGGCCGGGTGGGTGTTCGCGGTGCTCGCGATCGTGGTGGCTCGTCCGGTCGCCCTGGGGATATCGTTCCTCCGCTCGGGGCTCGGCCTACGGGAGCAGGCTGCCGCGATGTGGTTCGGCCCCAAGGGCTTCGCGTCAGTGGTCTATGGGCTGCTCGTCCTGGAATCCGGCATCGCTGCCGCAGACGAGGTGTTCCACCTCGTGGCGCTGACGATCGTCATCTCGATCATGGCGCACTCGTCGACCGACGTCCTCGTCGCCCGGGCGTTCGACGAAGGCCGAGAGACCCCGAACTGGCACGGCGTACTACGACGCGCACGGCGGCGCGGTCGCGACAGCGCCGTCGAAGCAGCCCTCCCTCTCGCCAACCAACCCGGCGACGAACGGGACCAGGGGACCTCGCCGACCTGCTGACCCGAGTGAGGGTCGCCTCCTCCGGCACGTGACAGGTCACCGGGCCACGAGGGAAAGGGTACGACCGTGACGGGACCACTGACACCTGCGTCGTACGCGCTGCCGCTGGTGGAGGTACGCATCACTCAGCTCGACCTGGCCTGCCTGCCGGAGACCGGAGCCGTATTCGACCGGCTGTTGGCCTGCGACAGGAGCAGGTCGTGGTCGATCTGGCAGGGCGCGCACGAACCGCGGACAGCCGTGCCGGCGCCAGTGAGGACCGACGACCGCCGCCGTGTCCTAACGCTGCGGCTGGCGGGATCGCCCGAGGCTCAGAGAACGCCGTCGAGTCGGCCACGCCAGCCGCCGAGCACCGCGCCTGGGTCGGTGTCGAGCACCCGCGCGAGCAGCGTGGCGTAGATGTCCCGGAAGTCGGTGGTGAATCGGAGGTCGCCGTCGTCGAGGTCGGTGAGGCTCGGCGCTTCTCCGTACAGCCCGCCCCGCACTCCGGAGCCGAGCAGCAGCACGTTCGAGGCGGTGCCGTGGTCGGTGCCGTCCGAGGCGTTCGCCCGTACGCGGCGGCCGAACTCCGAGTAGACGGCCACCACCACCTTGCGGCCCGCCTCCGTGCGCGCCATCCGGTCCGCGAATCCGCTGACCGCCCTGTCCACCTGACCGAGTAGGACCTCTTGCAGTTGCTTCTCGTCGGCGTGGGTGTCGAAGCCGCCCAGGGACACCGAGAAGACCCGGGTCGAGACCTCTGCCTCGACACACTGGGCGACCAGGTCCAGCTGGGCGTCGAGCGGGGTACGCGAGCCACCGGTCGCGGTGGCCGGGGCCCCTTCGCCGTCCGGCTCCTGTTCGGCGGCCGCCTCGGAGTCGCGTACCTCGCGGATCATCTCCTCGACGCTGCGCAGGTCGGCGAAGCACGCCGCCGCGCGGGCCCGGGCCGGGGTGTCCTCCGGCGCGGCGGCGGCGAACTCGGCGAGCGTGGCTTGCGGCAGCACGCGGGACGCCTTGCGTTCGGCCGCCGGCACCGCCGCTCCCGCACTGCGTTCCCCGGCCAGTAGCGGGGGCATGGCCGGTTCGAAGGAGACCGCGAGCCGCGGGTCGCCTCCGGCCCGATCGAGCCAGCGCCCGAGCCATCCGGTGTTGCCGGGCCGCTCGGGTTCGGCGGTCTGCCAGATGTCCATCGAGCGGAAGTGACTGCGGTCCGGCTTCGGGTAGCCGACGCCCCGGACCACCGCCAGCCGCCCCTCGCCGTGCAACCGGTGCAGGCCGGCCAGCGCCGGGTTGAGCCCAACCTCGTCGTCCAGCCGCTTGACCTCCTCGCCGGTGTACGCCAACTCCGGGCGGGCGTCGTGGTAGGCAGGATCGGCATACGGGATGACCGTGTTCAGGCCGTCATTGCCGCCGTAGAGGGTGACCAGCACCAGGGTGCGTGCCCGCGGGTCCCGGTCGCCCGAGGTGGCGAGCAGGTCGCTCAGGCGGTAACCGGTGGCTCCGGCCGCCAGGGCGCTCGCGCCGACCACCCCGCTGGCCACCAGGAACCGCCGTCGGGTCAGGGTGTCCATGCTCTCGTCTCCTCCCGGTCAGCAGACCGCGTACTCGGGGCTGACCAGGCCGGCCACGATCAGCTTGCGCGGTTGGCCGGCCAGCGGGGTCAGGGCGGCCCGGGTGCGTTCGCTCCAGCCGTCGACCACCAACAGCCGGGCCAGCGCGTCCGGCCGGCCAGCAGGTGGCGCGGCCGTCAACCGGGCCAGCACCGGTCGTGCTGCCGCACCCGCGACCGTGTCGGCCAGGCGTAGTTTGGCCTGCACCGACGAGGTGGTCAGCCAGGCGGTACCCGCTGGCCAGCCGCCGACGCTCGGTGGCCGCAGCGGCACCTGGTCCATCGCGGTCAGGCCGGCGAGCAGCCGCCGCTGGACCGCCTCGGGCAGGTCCGCGGGCCGCACGCCGAGCTGCCTCAGCGCACCGACCAGCCACTCGACCGGCTGCTTGACCAGGGTGTCCCGGGTCTGCGCGAAGGCCGGGGCGGTGAAGATCCGGCGCAGCGTGGTCGCCGTGTCCGGGCCGGCCAGATCGGCCGGCGGCTCCTGCGCTCCAGCGAAACGGAACCAGAGCCGGCCGGCCACGAACCGCGCCGTCTCCGGCCGCCCCGCCAGCAGCTTCGCGTACGACGCGGCGTCGAACTCGCCGCGCTCACCGAGGATGGTCTTCGGGCCGGGATCGTGCCGGCGGGGCTCGAACCGGGCCACCCCGGTGCCCCGGTCCACCACCCAGCCGGTGAGCGCCCGGGCGCCCTCCTTCACGTCCGCCTCGGTGTAGCCGTTGCCATGGCCGAGCGTGAACAGTTCCATCAGCTCACGGGCCAGGTTCTCGTTGGGCGCCTTGCGGCTGTTGCGCTGCCCGTCGAGCCAGAGGATCAGCGCCGGATCCCGCAGCATCGCGTCGACCAGCGGCGGCAACGGCCCCAGCCCGTGACGGCGCAGCGTCTCCAGGTGGCGAAGCATCAGGGAGGCTGACCTGACCTTCCGCTCGCTCGTGGCCCAGTGTCCGTGCCAGAAGAAGAGCAACTTCTCGCCCAGTTGGTCCCCGGCGGTGACCATGCGGTCCAGCCACCAGTGGATGAGCCGCAGCGTCTGCTCCCGGCGCTGCTGGTTGGCCTGCTGACGCTGCTCCCGGGTGGAATCCCGCGTCAGCCGCGCGGCCGGGTCGGCGCCGAGGTCCGGCAACGGGATGGCCGTCCCGCCCTGGCCGTCGCCGGGCGGCGCCAGCAACCGGTCGAGGGTGGCCGCCACCCCGGCCCGCTCCGCGTCGTCCACCTCGTCGGCAGTCGGCCCGAACGTCGCCCGGCGCAGCAGGTGCGCCACCGCTTCCCGCTCAGTCATGTGAGCCGACCTTAGTCGAATCATGTTCGAGAACGGTAAATGCCCGGTACGGGCACGATCCGGGCTGGTCCCGTGCCACACGCGCCAACGGTTGGTCAGCCTGTCGGGGCGGCCATCAAGTGCCCGTCAGCGCGGAACGCCTCGTGGCCAGGCTGTGGATACTGTCGTACGCGGCCAGGGACCTGCGTGCTTCCAGCCCGAGAGCAGGTCCTGGCCGGCGCAGTCGACCATCAGGATGGCGCGGGGTGCGTCCGCCGCTCGCCGGCCGGCCGGCGACGGTCAGGACCACACCATGGCGCGGGCGCATTCTCGTGACTCGACGTGGGCGACAGCGCCAGACGAACGACCCGTGTCGCGACAGCGGCTCCGCCGCTCACCTTGAACATTCTATGCCTCGGGCCAGCAGGTAGAGGACGAGCCGAATCCTGGAACCCCGCTATTCCTGGTACGCCCTCGAAGCAACATCCTGACGGTGCTCGGCTTCGGGTTTACTCAGTCCTGTGGCACGCATAACGTTGACGCTCATGACTTTTATTTGCCCTACGGCGGTGGCGCCAGCCGTCCCGAGCCCCGCTTTCAGCGCCGCCTCGGCCTGGCCGGCAGCCTGCATGGCGGCACGTTGAACGGCGATGGCAGGCTTACTCTGCGGTGAGAATCCGTCGCGCACATGGCGGACAGCGAAGGCAAGGCACCGCAGGGCATCGACCAGACTGTCCGGCAGCGGCTCCTGATATCGGATCGAGGTTCTGAGGCTCATCCCCAACGGGCGGCTCACCTCCAGAGTCCGCAACAACAAGCCGGCACCATGTTGCCAACCCTGCAATTCCCTGCGTTGGCGCCAGCGCAGCGGCGAAACCGCGACGACCTCTGCCGCACCCGCCAGCGTCGCTTCCAGTTCGTCGACCTTGACGGCACGCAACCGGTCGATCACGTCCTTGGCGAGAGCCGCGTCCCGCGTGGCCACGGCGTCGCTGGCCCGGACGAGTTGTTCGGCGAGTTGACTCAACGGCGGGCCGGCGGCCCGCCGGACACGATAGATCGGGTCCAGCGGCAGCACGATCAGCGACACGACGACACCGACCACGCCGCCGACCGTCCCGTCAACGAGGCGCGGAACCGCGACGTCGGTCGAGGCGGGAGCCAGCACTGCGATTACCATGGCGCTACCGCCCACCTGGGCGAGAAATCCTCCCTCACCACTGAGTCTCCCGGCCAGAAGAATCGCTACCGCCACGATGAGGCCGATCGTGAGGTAACCGGTGCCGATCAACGCCACCAGGAGGTCCGCCACGACGATGCCCACGGTCACCCCGGCGATGACATACACCGTGCGGCGGATGCGGTGCCCGATCGAACTCGCGATGGTGCTGACCGCGATCGCGGGGGCGAACACCGGTTGCGGGTTGTGGAGCACATCCTTCGCGACATACCAGGCCAGAGCGGCGGCGAGACCCGCCTGCGCGGCCACGAGCAGACTCGGTCGCAACTTGCGCAGCTGGTCCGTAACGGTATCGCGACCCCGCCGCCCCAGGGACGCCACCGCATCGTCGAACCGCTCGCCGGAACGCGCACTCATCCGGACACCTCAGCCCAGATGCCTGCCCGTCGAACTGACACACACGGGGCTACCCGTCCGACCACACCCCAAACCAGGAGGGTTGCGCCCACAGGGAGCGTGGCGCGGGTGGTGGCGGCTGAACGGCGCCACGGATCGCACACCGGCGACCAGCGCGCCAGGGGTGCCTTTCACCTGGCGAAAACGGCTGCGAGCGCGATGCGTAGCGGAATGGTCACCCCATTCACCTTGACTCGGCGACAGTGATTGCCCTAAATGCCATAAATGGGCTGAGGCTTGCTGGCGCGACCAGCTGACCAGCAGCCAGCCGCACCAACGACATTGGGAGTGCTGAATGCTCAGACAGGGTCCTCCGACTCTTGGTCGCCGCAGCGATGACTATCGGCATCTCGGCCGTCACGGTCGCCACCGTGAGCGCGCCGGCACAGGCCGACGCCTGCTACACCTGGAACCGGGTCCTGAAAGAGGGCACCAGCGGCGAAGACGTCCGGCAGCTGCAGATTCGCGTCTCCGGCTATCCGGGCTACAACGCCAGGATCGTCCTCGACGGCAAGTTCGGCCCCGCCACGAAGGCGGCGGTCATCCGGTTCCAAAAGGCGTACGGACTGGCTGCCGACGGAGTGGCCGGGACAAACACGTACAGCAAGATCTACGCCCTGCAGGACGCCGACTGCACCCCGGTCAACTTCAGCTACGCCGGGTTGAACAGGTGCAACTCCGACTGGTCCGGAGGGCCCGTCTCGGCCAAGCAGGCGAAGGCGAACGCCCTGGTCACCATGTGGAAGCTACAGGCGCTACGCAAGGCACTGGGTAACCAGCCGATCCAGATCAGCAGCGGCTTCCGCAGCCACGCCTGCAACAACGCGGTGGGCGGCGCGTCGACCAGCCGCCACCTGTACGGCGACTCGGCCGACATGACCGGATCGCCGTCGCTCTGCACCCTGGTCCGGCAGGCCCGCTACCACGGCTTCCGGGAGATCCTCGGCCCCGGTTACAGCGGCCACGGCGACCGCGGACGGGCGCGCCCCGACGTGCCCGTCCGGACCCGGCTCGCCCGACCGGCTCCGGCGGCGATACCACCGATGAAGCCGTGGATTCCAACCCGCGCTCAGCCCCATGGCCTGGGGGCACGCCACCTACCTCACCGAACGCGGCTCGCACTGGATCCTCGGGGTGCGTCCTGCCGACAGGGGTCACGTCAACCAGACAACCGACGCCGGACAGTCGGGCGTGACCGAGGTGTCCTCTCCGGAGCTGCCGGCGTCGTTCCGTCTGTGGAACTCCTCGAACCGGCAGCAGCGGCGTGCGGGCGGTATGCGTCCTTGCGGCGGCGTACCAACCCGCTCATGCGCACACCCGGGGCCGGCGAACCGGTCGATCGAATTCGACGACCCCGTGGTCGGTAGCGCCATGAACGCCGCCGTCGGCGGTGCGCGCAGCGGCGATAGAAACACCTGCGCACGGCTCGCCGCCTGTCCGTCAGGACCGGCGTCGTCGCGGTGCGTGAAGTCGCACAGCGTAGGGCAGCGCGCTGCCGGCGAAGAGCGTCGCGCTGACCGCGAGCGCGGGGACCCGGACGTGATTCAGCGCAGATCGGTGTCCGGGGCGTGCGGCCCGGCGCGTAGCGCCCGATCGACCTGGGCGTAGGTCGGAAACAGGATCAGGTCGTGGGCGATGACCGCGCCGACGAACCAGAGCAGCATCCGGCCTTTGGTCGGCTCCCCGGACAGCCGCAACGCGGCCCAGCCGGCCACGGTCCACCTCCATCGTGCGGTCGCCAAGATCTTGGCCAGCGGCCCAGCCGCCGTCGGGGCGTTGCGCTGGCCCGATAGGGCGTTGCCGGGGCGGGGCGGGTGCGAGGGTCGCCGGGAAAGCTCGACGGCCATCGCTGGTTGCGCTCCGGCGGAGCCCGGTTGTCGGCATTGTCCAGGGCGATCGGGACACCGCGTCGTTGCCGGCCGGTTGTACCTTTGCTCATCGGTGAGCGGCACTGGCTCAGCGGCCCCGATCGGCTGCCCCGCTGGCATGGTGGCCGCCCAGCACCTCGGCGAGTTCTGCGCGGCTGCTGATGCCCAGCTTGGTGTTGATCCTGTACAGGTGGTTCTCGACCGTGCGCACCGATACGACCAGCCGGTGTGCGATCTCCCGGTTGGACATGCCCTGCACGGCGAGCGCGCCGATCTCCCGCTCCCGGCCGGTGAGGGGCAGCGGATGGACCGCGGCTCTTGTCGTGGGGGACCCGACCCCCTCGCAGTCCTGGATCAACCGTCGCACCCGTGCCTCAGCTTGGTGCGAGGCCCCGCGATACCGCACCCCGCGGTACGCGACGGCCGCCTGCGCGGCCGCGTCGGCGGCAGCCAACAGGTCGCCCATTCGTTCCAGCATGTCCGACACCTTCAGGAGGGCGTCGCCGTCGCCTGAAGCCAACGCGGTCGCGTGCGCGGCGGCGCCCCGTGCGCGTGGACCGTCCACCAGATGGGTCAACGTGGTGATCCGCTCGGCTGCCGACCGATCGCCGAGGCATGTCGCCGCGTGCAGGGCCAAGACCTCGTGGGCGGCCTGTCCGGATGCCGCCGCCACCGACGCGGCCTCCCGCGCGAAGGTGACCGCCTCGCTCGGCACACCCTGCGCCGCCGCGAGCCAGGCGTACGACAGCAGCGTGTCCGGTCGGAGGCACCGGATCATCGGGTGCGCCCGAACACGCAGCTTCGCTGCCACCTCGGTGGCTGCCGCCAGTTCACCGGTGAGGGCCAGTGCGCGGACGAGTGGTATCAGGCATACATATTCGAAACCGCCGGCCTGGTCGAACGGCTCGAGCCCGGCATACGCCTCACGCAGCCAGCGCAGGGCGGTGACCGGCCGCCCCTGGGCCAGGAGCACCTCGCCCATCAGCATGCCGGCGATCGCCGTCGGGAGCTCCAGTCCCTGGACCGACTCCCAACAGTCGCGTGCCACGACCGCGGCCTCCCCGAGGTAGCCTGCCAGACGTAGCGCGAGTAACTGTCCGGCCACCAAAGGAAGCCGCAGGAAGGCATACTGCGCCGCGTGGCCGGCCGCAGCCGCACCCCGCGCCACCGGGATGGCGAGTTCGTCGGCCCGGCCGGCAGTGGCCAGGCCGATGACGCATCCGGTGGCGGCCAGGAGGACGGACTCGTCGGGTAGCAGCGGGCATTCGAGTGCCGTCATCGCAGCCTCGATTGCCCGGACCGGGCGGGCAAGTTGTCCGTGGAACAGCGCGCGTAGCGCCAAGAGCTGCATTTGGCCGTCGTCCCCGAGAAGCTGGGACTCAGCGGCGTCAAGGATCGCCTCCGCCTCGGCCGGCTGTGCTGCGATCCACGCCAGGTCGATCGCCCGGGCCACCGTGGCCCGGACCAACTCGGCGGCCGTCCCGGCAGTCGCCGTCAGCGCCGCGAAGTCGGCGCCGGAGGGTCGACTCAGCCCATTGAAGGCACCCATCAGGATCATCGATGCTTCGAAGCCGCCGCCGGCGGCTTGCGCCGCCTGCCCGAGCCGTACCGCAGTTGGCAGGTCACACAGTTGGCCGGCACGGCGGCCGGCCTCGATCAGCAGCCGCCAGTCCGGGGCGAGATCCGAGTCCACGGCCAGCACGGCGCGACGCAGGAGGTCATCGGCCTGGCAATACCCGGCGTCGGCGAGCGCCTGACTGACCTGCCCGCGTAGTCGTCGTGCCCGCAGTGTCCCCATGCGGGCCCGCCTGACCTCGCCGAAGAGGGGGTGCGCCAGCCAGGCTTCGAGTCGTCGCCCCGCAACATCGACGCGGATCAGCCCGCTCTCCTCGGCCCGTTCGACCGCCGACAGTTCGGTGAGGCCGGCGAGCAGGCGAACATCCAGCGGTTCCGCGAGGGCGAGCAGGTCGACCACCAGAACCTCCGGCTCCGTCAACTCGCCCATCCGGGTCGTCACCAGATCCGTCAGTTCGGGGGACATCAGCGCCCCACCGGACCACCGCCAGATTCCCCGGACCGGCTGCAGTCGGCGGGCCTCGACCTCTCCGGCGACGAAGTGCCGCAGGTACAACAGGTTGCCCCGGGTGAACTTCCATACGCTATCCACCGTTGCCCGTTCCACAGGACCGCCCAGTGCCGCCTCCAACAACGATCCGGTCTGTGGCCGCCCGAGCGGCCTCACCTCGAACCGCTTGACGTGGCCGTCCGTCCACAGCCGGGTGACAAGGTCCGGCACTGCTTCGCCGGCACGCATGGTGGCCACCACCACGGCCGCGCGCTGCACGACGAGTTGATGCACCACGAGCATCGACAGGTCGTCCAGCAGGTGGGCATCGTCGACCCCGAGTACCACGCGGTTATCGGGCACACGCGACAGGAACGCCCGGACCGCTTCGAACACGAGCCCGGCCGGGTCACCGCGCAGCGCACCGAGCAGTCCCGCGAAGACACCCAGGGCGAGTCCGCGCGACGCCGCGGTGCCGACAACCCATCGGGTGGTGGCGCCCTGCCGCTCCGCCAGCGCGACCGCCTCACGAGCCAGTCTGGTCTTTCCCACCCCAGCCGGCCCGGCCAGCAGAATGCCGTGTCCCGCCCCCGCCCGAACAACAGTCTCGATCGAACGCAGCTCGTCCTGGCGCCCCGCGAGAGGCCACGCCCGCCCCATACGCGGAGGCCAATGTCAGCGAAGGCGACACAACAGAGCCGGGCACGGAAGTGTCCGATGTCTGCCATCCCTCAGCCTCGATGCCGATGCCTTCGGGGCCGACAATCGCGTCCCGGCCTTCCCGGCAGGACGGCCCGCGATCTCTCGATCACTTCGTGGCCCAGAGCGCGTGAGTACGGCACTACTCACGACATCGACCATTGCCATAGGTAGGTTCCGATCTGCGCGTGGCTGGGGGTGTCGCGAGAGGACAGGCAGGGCCGACCAGTCCACATCCGCGCACGGTGTCGTCCCGGATCGACGCCATCGTTGTTGGAGAGTGAGGAGTGTCGCGAACACCATGACCAGAATCCAAAAACCGCTGGGGATCGTCGCGATGGCGATGGCGATGATTGTGGCTTTCGGCGCAGTCAGCGCCCCTTCGGCCCAGGCGAGCAGCACGACGGTTTCACCGATGCTCGTTCCCGCACCCAATCAATACTACGAGGTCAGGTCCCAGCTCGTTCCCTTTCGGTGCCTGGACGTCGCGCACGCCGGAAACGGCGATGGAGTGGCGGTCGTGGTGGCGAACTGTTGGGGTGGCGCCAACCAGAAGTGGCGGTTCGTGGACGTCGGTAACGAGTACTACGAGCTTCATCCGCTCAACAGTCAGCGTTGTCTCGACGTGGCGGGTTCGGGTCTCGACCAGGGTGCTCTCGGCATGCAGTGGGCGTGTTGGGGTGGCGCCAAGCAGCATTGGCGACTCGTGGACATCCCAGGTGGTTACCTCGAGATCAGAAATCAGCTCAATCAGCGGTGCCTGGACATCACCGGCAGCGGCGAGGAGCACGCCGCCCGAACAATGATCTGGGACTGCTGGGGCGGCGCCAAGCAGCGATGGTACCTGGTTCCGGTCAACCCGTGATCTTCTGATGCCGTACGGCTGACGGACCGGTCGTTGACCGGTCCGTCAGTTTCCTCGCCGCAGGCAGGGGTCGCGCGCTAGCTGATCGGCTACGTACGCGCGCCCCTGCCGTCGAGCCGCCCAGACGCTGCGGACCTGCCACCGCGGCCGGTGAGCCGGCAACGTCCTGCCGACCACGGACGGTGGCGTGTGTCATCGAATGGAACAACAGCGGACCCGCCGATCGGGAAGATTCGCGGGGTGCGATTGCGCGTCAGGCTGGGCGGGTGACGGGCTCCGGGTCGTTGACCTGGCTCGGGTCGGCGTCGTGATGTTGCGGCGATGGCGGTCGACAACCGCCCGGAGATGGGGCCGTGTGCGCTGCGGTGACCCGGCGCTGCTGGGGTTCGCCCTCAACGCCGTGTTCATGCAGAGCTGTCACACCACCGGAAGGTCGGCAGACCGGGACGCGATCGGCGCCGAACTGGTCGGGCTGGCCGCCCGGCACGCTCGGCTGTTGTCGTGACCTGCTGCTGAGGGTCAGAGGCGGAAGGAGGCAAGTTCGTCGTCATCGGGAGGCAGTTGGCGGGCGTTGCGGTATGCGGGGCATCGGCGGAGGTTCGAAGCAGAACGGCAGGTCCGGCGGACAGTGCTGATCCGCCCAGCCGGACGTCCGGCTCCACGCCTACGCCGATACGCCCGAGGAGTTGAGCGAGGGACACCGCCTCAGCCTTGGTCATCTTCTCGGGCTCAGCGGTCGGCCAGAAGGCAACGAGTGCCGGCGCGTCGACGACAACATGGTGCTCGTCTGCCAGGCGCGCGTCGCACCAAGCGCGCAGGACGCCGACCTGCCCTGCTTGCTGGTCAAGACGACCCTGGCCATCGACCTCACCGACGGCGACACCAAGGTCATCCGACGCACCACCACCCAGCCAGTCCGTAGCATCAAAGGCCAGCGACCGCAGATCGCTACCTCAGTTTCCTAGACCACCCGTCGCACATCACCCGGCGGAGCCACGTCGGACATCAGCTGACGGATCACAACAAGCCTGGATGCTTGGGCTTGACCAGCGGTCAAGAAGCGCTACCGGGCGGCGGACTTGACCGGCGTGGTCCCCAGAACGCAGAAAAGAGCCGACCCGATATCCGGATCAGCCCTTTGACCTGCGTCGGGACGGCCGGATTCGAACCGACGACCCCTTGACCCCCAGTCAAGTGCGCTACCAAGCTGCGCCACGTCCCGATGCTCTCGCCGGATCTCCCTGCGACAGCCGGTACAGCTTAGCGCAGGATCTTCGTGCCGTCCGCACTGGCCCCTCCCGTGCCAAGCCGCGTTGTCCGGGTCACCACCTCTCGGGCGTCCTAGGAGGATAGGGAAGTTGGTGGGCGCGAAAATGCCGGGTGGGTCGAGTCCCACCCGGCATTTGTGCCTGACGTCAGGGTCAGCCGTGCGCCTTGCCGCGGCCGCCGGGGCCGAGCTTCTTGCGGGGGCGTACGGAGATCTCGATCGGGCTGCCCTCGAAGCCGAACTCCTCGCGCAGCTTGCGCTCGACGAACCGCTGGTAGCCCGCGTCCAGCGGACCGGTGGTGAACAGCACGAAGCGCGGCGGGGCCACGCCCGCCTGGGTGGCGAAGAGGATCTTCGGGGCCCGGCCGCCGCGCACCGGGTGCGGGGTGGCCTGCACCAGCGCGGTCAGCCACGAGTTGAGCTGCGCGGTCGGCACCCGCGTCTCCCAGCTGGCCAGGGCGGTGCGCAGCGCCGGCGCGAGCTTGTCGACGGCACGGCCGGTGCGCGCCGACAGGTTGAGCCGGATCGCCCACGGGATCCGCCGCAGCTCGCGGTCGATCTCCTTGTCCAGGTAGTACCGACGGTCGGCGTCGACCAGGTCCCACTTGTTGAAGGCGATCACCAGCGCCCGGCCGGCCTCGGTGACCATGGACAGGATCCGCTGGTCCTGCTCGCTGATGACCTCGCTGGAGTCGAGCAGCACCACGGCGACCTCCGCGGCCTCGATCGCCGAGGCGGTCCGCAGGCTGGCGTAGTACTCGGTGCCGCTGGCCTTGCCCACCCGCTTGCGCAGGCCCGCCGTGTCGACCAGTTGCCAGGTCTCCCCGCCGATCTCGACCAGGCTGTCGACCGGGTCGACGGTGGTGCCGGCGACCGCGTCGACGACCGCCCGCTCCTCCCCGGAGAAGCGGTTGAGCAGGCTGGACTTGCCGACGTTCGGCCGGCCCACCAGAGCCACCCGACGCGGGCCGCGGGGGCGGTTCTCGACGATCTTCGGGGCCTCCGGCAGCGCGTCCATGATGGCGTCGAGCAGGTCGCCGGAGCCCCGGCCGTGCAGCGCCGACACGGGGTACGGCTCGCCCAGGCCCAACGACCACAGCGAGGTGGCCTCCATCTCGATGGAGGTGTTGTCGGCCTTGTTCGCGACCAGGATCACCGGCTTGGCGCTGCGGCGCAGCATCCGTACCGCCGCCTCGTCCACGTCGGTCGAGCCGACCATCGCGTCCACCACGAACAGCACCACGTCGGCGGTGGCCACCGCCGCCTCGGCCTGCGCCGCGATCGCGGCCGCCCGGTCCTTGGCGTCGGGCTCCCAGCCGCCGGTGTCCACCACGGTGAACTGCCGGCCGGCCCACTGCGCGTCGTACGGGACGCGGTCCCGGGTCACCCCCGGGATGTCCTCGACGACCGCCTGGCGGCGGCCGATGATCCGGTTGACCAGCGTCGACTTGCCCACGTTGGGGCGGCCGACCACGGCAACGACCGGCTGCGGACCGGTCGGCTCCTCGGTGTCGGCGTCCGGTTCCCGCAATTCCACCCATCCGTCGCTCATGCCACTCCCCGCTCGCTCAGCAGGTCACGCAGCCGCGCGACGACCTCGTCGATGCCCAGCTCGGTGGTGTCCAGCACCACGGCGTCGGCGGCCTGGGCCAGCGGGTCGGCCTTGCGGGTCGAGTCGAGCCGGTCCCGCCGGGCCAGGTCGGCCGCCGTGGCCGCCACGTCGGTGGCGTCCTCGGCGCTGCGCCGGGCCGCCCGGGCGGCCTCGGAGGCGGTCAGGTAGACCTTCAGGTCGGCGGCCGGCGCCACCACGGACCCGATGTCCCGGCCCTCGACCACGATCCGGCCGGCGTTCGCGATCATCTCGCGCTGCCGGTTGACCAGCAGCGCGCGTACCGCCGGCACCGCCGCCACGGCGGAAACCGCCCCGGTCACCTCCGGCCCGCGGATCTCGGCGTCGACGTTCACGCCGTCCGCCGTCACGCCGTACCCCTGGGGGTCGGTGCCGATGCGCAGGTCGACCTCGCCGGCGACCTTGGCCACCGACTCCGCGTCGGCCAGGTCGACCCCCGAGCGCAGCACCGCCCAGGTGATGGCCCGGTACATGGCACCGGTGTCGAGATAGCGGGCACCGAGGCCGACGGCGAGCCGCCGGGAGACGGTGGACTTACCCGAACCGGACGGCCCGTCCACAGCGACCACGCAGCGCCCGGCCCGTACGTTTTCCTCCACCGTCGTCCTCCTCAGCCCGTACCTCACGAAACGTCCATCGCGTCCCGCGAGCGGTTGTCACACGTTCTCCATGATGCCCGGCCCCACGCGCGGCCGAACGCCCGCGGCGTCGCGCCGCCGCCGGGCCGCCACGGAGCCTACCGGCAGCCGTACCCCGAACCTGGGGGTCAGTCACCCACGGCCTTGAACAGGCCGGCGACCTCCGCGTTGGTCAGCCGCCGCGTCCGCCCCGCGCGCAGGTCACCCAGCCGGATCGGCCCGATGGCGGTACGCACCAGCCGGCTCACCGGGTGGCCCACCTCGCCGAGCAGGCGGCGGACGATGTGTTTGCGCCCCTCGTGCAGGCTCACCTCCACCTGGGCGGAACGCCCCAGCGTGTCCACCACCCGGAAGGAGTCGACCTTCGCCGGACCGTCCTCCAACTCCACGCCGGCCATCAGCCGCTTGCCGAGGTTGCGCGGGATCGGCCCGGACACCTCGCACAGGTACGTCTTCTGCACCCCGTACGACGGGTGCATCAGCTTGTGCGCGAGGGTGCCGTCGTTGGTGAGCAGCAGCAGGCCCTCGCTGTCCGCGTCGAGCCGCCCGACGTGGTAGACCCGCTGTTCCACCCGGTTGCCGAGGAAGTCGGCGAGCGCCGTCCGCCCCTTCTCGTCGGCCATGGTGGAGACCACCCCACGCGGCTTGTTCATGGCCAGGTAGACCAGCCGGTTGTCGGCGACGAGGCGCTCGCCGTCGATGTGGATCACCGCGGTGGCCGGGTCGACCTTGTCGCCGAGTTGGGCGACCCGCCCGTCGACGGTGACCCGGCGGCGGAAGATCAGGTCCTCGCAGGCGCGCCGGGAGCCCACGCCGGCGGCGGCCAGCACCTTCTGCAGGCGCTCGGCCCCCTCGAAGACGGGCGCGTCGGGGCGGGGCGTGCGGTCATCGCGTGGCATCGGCAAGCTCTTCTACGTCGTCGGGGAGGAACGGGGCCAGTGGCGGGAGGTCGTGGACGCTGTTGAGCCCCAGCTTTTCCAGGAACATCGTGGTGGTCCGGTAGAGGAACGCCCCGCTGTCCGGTTCGGTGCCGCACTCCTCGACCAGGCCGCGGGAGACCAGGGTACGGATCACCCCGTCGCAGTTGACACCCCGGATGGCGGAGATCCGGGACCGGGTGACGGGCTGCTTGTAGGCGATCACGGCCAGTGTCTCCAGCGCGGCCTGGGTCAGTCGCACGGACTGCCCGTCCAAAACGAACCGTTCCACATAGGTGGCGTATTCCGGCCGGGTGTAGAGACGCCAGCCACCCGCGGCCCGGCGCAGCTCGAAGCCGTGCCCGGCGGCCGTGTAGCCCGCGGCGATCTCGTCCAGCACCGGCCCGATCCGCTCGGCGGGCTGCTCCAGCACCTGGGCGAGGGTCAACTCGCTGACCGGCTCGTCCACCACCAGCAGGATCGCCTCCAGCGCTCCGCGCAGCTCCGCGTCGTCGAGCTCGGGCGCCGGCTCGGGTGCCGGCCGCCGCCGCCCCACCGACCGCTTCGCCGACCCACCTTCCGCCGGACTCTCCCCCGGCGGCACACCCCCCGCCGGTCCTACCCCTGCCGGCGTGCCTTCCGCCAGGCTCTTCCCGGCCAATGCGCCTTCCGCCGGCACCTCTTCGGCCGGCGCACCGTCAACCGGGCTCTCCCCCGCCGATGTGGCCCCGTCCTCGGCCCCCGCCTCGCACGCGGCGTCGGGTCCGTCGGAGATCTTGGGGAGTTCCGGCCCCTCCGGGGGCACGGAGTTGCCAAGATCTACGGGGGCGGCGGAGGGGGGCGTGGGGCGCTGCCAGGGCGGCACCCAGGCGGCGGCCTGGTCGGCCAGGGAGTCCCGGCGCTCGTCACTGCTCATTCCGCTCGCTCCTCCGCCGTCGTCATCGCCCCACTCCCGTCCGGCGCCGCCCCGCTCCCGTCTGGCGCCGCCCCGCTCCCATCTGGCGCCGGCTCGCTCCTGGCCGGGGCTACCCCTTCCCCGTCGGGCACCGGCCCGCTTCCGGCCGGTTCGATCCGCGTGGGCGAGGGTGGCGCCGGGGAAGCGCTCTCGTCCGGCGCCGGGCGCTGCCCAGCCGACTCCGTCGACGGCGGGACGCCGCCGAGCGGATCGGACAGGGCCGAATCGGACAGGGCCGGGGACGGCTCCGACGGGGTGCCGGCGTACTCGTCGATGTGCAGGTCGGGGCCGCCGTCGGCGGGGCCGGTCCAGCGTACGGTCAGCTCCTCCAGGGCCTGCTCCTGCACGAAGGCGACCAGGCCCTCCCGGTAGAGCTCCAGCAGGGCCAGGAACCGGGCCACCACCTCCAGGGTCGCCTCGCAGTCGGCGCAGAGCAGCGAGAAGGTGGCCGTGCCGGCCCGGCGCAGCCGTTCGGTGAGGATGCCCGCGTGTTCCCGGACGCTGACCCGGACCATGTGCACGTGCGCGATGGACACCTCGGGCACCGGCTTCGGCGTCATCGCCCTGATCGCCAGCTTCAGCAGCCGTTCCGGGCCGATGCCGAGCACCAGGTCGGGCAGCGCCTCGGCGTACCGGGGCTCCAGGGTGACCGCACGCGGGTAGCGCCTCCCGCCGACCTCCTCCAGCGCGGCGATGTGCGCCGCCGCCTCCTTGTACGCCTTGTACTGCAGCAGCCGGGCGAAGAGCAGGTCCCGCGCCTCCAGCAGGGCGAGGTCCTCCTCGTCCTCGACCTCGGCGGCGGGCAGCAGCCGGGCCGCCTTCAGGTCGAGCAGGGTCGCGGCGATGAGCAGGAACTCGCTGGCCTCGTCCAGGTCCCACTGGTCGCCCATCGCGCGGATGTAGGCGATGAACTCGTCGGTGACCCGGTGCAGCGCCACCTCGGTGACGTCGAGCTTGTGCTTGCCGATCAACTGGAGCAGGAGGTCGAACGGGCCGGTGAAGTTCGCCAGCCGGACGGTGAAACCGCCGCTCTCCTCCACCGCCCCGGGCACGCCCGCCGGATCCGTCGGCACCTCGGCGACGGCCTCGGCAGCCCGTACGGGCGGCTGCTCCGGCGTCGTCGGCGGATCGAGGGGTGGCGCGGTCACCGGAAGACCGTAGTCCACGCCCCGGACGGCTCGGCGCGAAGGTGCACCCCGGCCTACCGCTCCGACTGGGCGGCGATCACCTCGCGGGCCAGTTGGCGGTAGTTGCGGGCGCCCGACGACGCCGGGTCGAGCGTGGTGATCGGAGCGCCGGCGACGGTGGACTCGGGGAACTTCACGGTCTTGGTGATGACCGTCTGGTAGACCTTGTCGCCGAACGCCTCCACCACCCGCTGGAGCACCTGCCGGCAGTGGGTGGTGCGGCTGTCGTACATGGTGGCGAGGATGCCTTCGAGCTCCAGGTCGAAGTTGAGCCGCTCGCGCACCTTGTCGATGGTGTCCAGCAGCAGGGCGACACCGCGCAGGCTGAAGAACTCGCACTCCAGCGGGATGAGCACGCCGTGCGCCACGGTCAGCGCGTTGATCGCCAGCAGGCCCAGCGAGGGCTGGCAGTCGATCAGGATGTAGTCGTACTCCTTGCGGATCGACCGGAGCACCCGGGCCAGGGCCATCTCCCGGGCGACCTCGTTCACGAGCTGGATCTCGGCCGCGGAGAGGTCGATGTTGGCCGGCAGCAGGTGCAGCCCGGCCACGTCGGTCTTGATCAGGACGTCCTCGGCGGTGACGTCGTCCTGCATGAGCAGGTTGTAGACCGACAGGTCGAGGTTGTGCGGGTTGACGCCCAGCCCGACCGAGAGGGCGCCCTGCGGGTCGAAGTCGACGAGCAGTACCTTGCGGCCGTACTCGGCGAGCGCCGCGCCCAGGTTGATGGTCGTGGTGGTCTTGCCGACGCCACCCTTCTGGTTGGCCATCGCGATGATCCGGGCGGGGCCGTGCCGGTCGGTCGGCATCGGCTCGGGGATCGGCTTGCGCATCGTGTACGCCGCCGGATCCGCCGGGCCCAGATCCGTCCCGAGCGCGGCCTGCTGCTCACGGAGCTCCGACGTCCAGGTCTCGGCACGGTCACCGTTGCCAGCCATGTCCTCGTTGCCCCCTCCCGACGACCACCCGGCGTCGGAGCCGTCCGACGTCCTTTCGCGGCGCCGCTGCGCACCCCGGTCCCGAATACCGCCCCAGGAGGTCCGCGCCGATGCCGACTGTACGCCACCGCCCGGCGGGCCGGTCGCACGCGCTCGGCGTGTCGCCGCCCCGCCGACCAGGCAAGCCGCCGGCGAGGTCGGGGACGGGGACGGTCGCCGGGACCGGTGGCGCTCAGCGCGCCCGGGGGTGTGCGGTGGCGTAGACCTCCCGCAGCCGCTCGACGGTGACCAGAGTGTAGACCTGGGTGGTGGTCACCGAGGCGTGGCCGAGGAGCTCCTGCACCACTCGCACGTCCGCGCCGCCGTCGAGCAGGTGGGTGGCGTAGGAGTGGCGCAGGGTGTGCGGGGAGACCGCCTCCGCCCCCTGCACCGGCAGGCCGGCCCGCTCGGCCGCGCGGCGCAGGATGGCCCAGGCCCCCTGCCGCGACAGCGCGCCGCCGCGGGCGTTGAGGAAGACCGCCGGGGTGCCCCGGCCGGCGGCGGCCAGCACCGGCCGGGCCCGGACCAGCCAGGCACGCACCGCCTCGACCGCGTACCCGCCGATGGGGACCAGCCGGGTGCGGCCGCCCTTGCCGCGCAGGAGCACGGTGCCCTCGTCGACGTCGAGGTCGTCCACGGCCGCGCCGACCGCCTCGGAGATCCGCGCCCCGGTGCCGTACAGAAACTCCAGCAGTGCCCGGTCGCGCAGCGTGAGCGGCGCGCCCTCCCCGACGACCGTGTCGGCGCCGGCGGTCTCCAGCAGCCGCACCACGGCGTCGACCGGCAGCGCGCGGGGCAGCCGGCGCGGCGGGGTGGGCGGGCGGACGTCGCGGCTCGGGTCGGCGCCCGCCAGCCCCTCGCGCTGCGCGAACCGGTGCAGCCCGCGCACCGCGCTGGCCGCCCGCGCGGCGGAGGAGGCCGCGAGCGGTGGATGCTCATCGTCGCCGGCGCGCAGCCGGGCCAGGTGCGCCTCGACCTGCCCCGGGCCGACGGCGGCCAGGTCCGGCACCCCGGCCGCCGCCAGGGTGCTCAGGTACCGCTGAAGGTCCCGCCGGTACGACGAGAGCGTGTTCGCCGACAGTCCCCGCTCGACGGTGAGGTGGTCGAGGTAGCCGCGGACGGCACGGCGCAGGGCCGGCGCGGGTTCGCCACCCGCGCCGGCCCCGTCCACCGTGCCGGTCAGTTCGCCGCCGCTCAGGCCAGCGCGTCGGCCAGCGCGAGGGGCGTCATGCCGTGCGCCTCGGCGACCGGGCCGTAGGTGACCTGGCCGTCGTGGGTGTTCAGGCCCAGTGCCAGCGCCGGGTCGCGGCGCAGCGCCTCGCGCCAGCCGTGGTTGGCCAGTTCCAGGGCGTACGGGAGGGTGACGTTGGTCAGCGCGTAGGTGCTGGTGTGCGGCACCGCGCCCGGCATGTTCGCCACGCAGTAGAAGATCGAGCCGTGCACCTGGTAGGTCGGGTCGGCGTGCGTGGTGGGACGGGAGTCCTCGAAGCAGCCGCCCTGGTCGATGGAGATGTCGACGAGCACGCTGCCCGGCTTCATCCGGGAGACCAGCTCGTTGGAGATCAGGGTCGGGGCCTTCGCGCCGGGCACCAGCACGGCTCCGATGACGAGGTCCGCGTCGAGCACGGCCCGCTCGATCTCATACGCGTTGGAGGCCACCGTCTGGAGGTGGCCCCGGTAGATGGCGTCGGCCTGGCGCAGCCGGGAGACGTTCTTGTCCAGCAGCAGCACCTCGGCCTGGAGGCCGAGCGCGATCGCGGCGGCGTTCATGCCGGACACGCCCGCGCCGATGACGACCGTCTTCGCCGCGTAGACGCCGGAGACACCGCCCATGAGGATGCCGCGCCCGCCGCCCTGCCGCTGGAGGTGGTAGGCGCCCACCTGCGGGGCGAGCCGGCCGGCCACCTCGGACATCGGGGCGAGCAGCGGCAGCGACCGGTCGGGCAGCTCGACGGTCTCGTACGCGATGCCGGTGACCTTGCGGTCGACCAGCGCGTCGGTGCACGCCTTCGAGGCGGCCAGGTGCAGGTAGGTGAAGAGCACCTGCCCCTCGCGCATCCGGTGGTACTCCTCGGCGATCGGCTCCTTGACCTTGAGCACCAGCTCGGCGGTGTCCCACACCTCGTCGGCGGTGGCCAGGATCCTGGCCCCGGCGGCGGCGAACTCGTCGTCGCTGATGCTGGACCCGACCCCGGCGCCGGACTCGACGAAGACCTGGTGACCGCTGCGGACGAACTCGTTGACGCCCGCCGGCGTGATCGCCACGCGGTACTCGTGGTTCTTGACCTCGCGGGGGATTCCGACCTTCACGATGCAGACACCTCTCTTCGGGGCTGCGCTCCCCCGACTGCGCGGTGCCACGGCGGCCCCTTTGCCGCCGCGGTCCACCGGTCCCGCCGGCGGCAGTCTAGGCGCGCCGCCGCCCTCGCCGAGGCAGCACAGTGACATCCGGTGCCCGCTCGCCCTGACGATGTGTCAGGCGTCAACCGGGCCGGCGGTGGGAAGTCGCATCAGCCGTCAGGACAGTGTTCATCCATTATCGTCCCACTCTCTGGGTGCCGCTGCGGACAGGAGACGAGTCGATCACTAGGGTGTCGCCTCATGACCACTCCTCAATACCAGCCCGGCTACCCGTCGGGCGTCTCCGACAAGAGCAAGCTCGTTGCGGGTCTGCTCGGCATCCTCCTCGGCACCTTCGGTGCCGGTCGGTTCTACACGGGCCACACCAAGGTCGCCGTCCTCCAGCTCGTGGTGAGCCTGGTGACCTGCGGCGCCGGCGGGCTCTGGGGCCTCATCGACGGCATCCTGATCCTCGTCAACGGTGGCACCGACGCGCAGGGACGCCCGCTGCGCGACTGATCCGACAGCGACGACGAGAAGGGGCCGTGCGAAGACGCACGGCCCCTTCTCGTCGTATCCCGTCGGTGGGCCCCGCCGGGCTCGGCTTCTGCTGGTCCCGCCGGTGGCCCGCTCAGCCGGGCAGCGGTGCGTCGGCCCGGCGCAGCGCCGACCAGCCGGTGTCGCGGGCCCGGGCGGTGGCCAGCAGCCCCGCCACGCAGGAGGCGTTGGTGATCTCGCCCGCGAGGACCATGCCGACCGCCTCGTCCAGGTCGATCCGGACGACCTGGAGGTCGGCCTCCTCGTCGCGGCGCTCGTGCCGCGACTCCGCCGCCACGTCCGTCAGGTCCCGGGCCAGGAACACCCGGACGAGCTCGTTGGTGAAGCCCGGCGAGCTGTGCAGGTCCACCAGGACGTCGATCCGCCCGGCGGTCAGGTCGACCTCCTCGGCCAGCTCCCGCAGGGCGGCGGCGGCCAGATCCTCCCCGGAGACGTCGGTCAGCCCGGCGGGCAGCTCCCACAGGTGCCGCCCGACCGCGTGCCGGTACTGGCGGATCAGCACCACCTGACCGGCGGAGTCGAGCGCCACCACGGCGACCGCGCCGACGTGCCGGACGAAGTCACGGACCCCCGTCCCGCCGCCCGGCATGGTCACCTCCTCGCTGACCACGTCGAAGATCCGCCCCCGGTAGCGCTCGGTGCGGGAGCGCACCTCGTAGCGGTGCTCGACGGCGCTCACGCCGCCGCCCCGCTCCGCGTGTCGGAGCTGCGGTGCCCGGCGGTTCGCTCGCTACGTCCGCTCACGACGCCGACGCCGCCTTCGCGGTGGCGCCGCCGTTGCTGGCGGCCTTCTTCGCCGCCGCGTCCTCCGCCGCGCCCAGGTCGACCGGGAGCTGGTCGGCCTCCGAGTAGGCCACCGCCGCCCTGACGAACGAGGCGAACAGCGGGTGCGGCCGGGTCGGCCGGCTCTTCAGCTCCGGGTGCGCCTGGGTGGCGACGAAGAACGGGTGCAGGTCCCGGTCCAGCTCGACGAACTCGACGAGCCGGCCGTCGGGCGAGGTGCCGGAGATGCGCAGGCCCGCCTTGGTCAGCGCGTCGCGGTAGGCGTTGTTCACCTCGTACCGGTGCCGGTGCCGCTCGCTGACCTCGGTGCTGCCGTACGCCTCGGCGACCAGCGAACCCTCGGCCAGCGTCGCCGGGTACGCCCCGAGCCGCATCGTGCCCCCCAGGTCACCCCGGCCGGCGACGATGTCCTCCTGGTCCGCCATGGTGGCGATGACCGGGTGCGCGGCCTCCTCGTCGAACTCCAGCGAGTTGGCGCCCTCTAGGCCGGCCAGGTGCCGGGCCGCGTCGATGGTCATGCACTGCAACCCGAGGCAGAGGCCGAGCAGCGGGATGCCGTTCTCCCGGGCGTACCGGGCGGTGCCGATCTTGCCCTCGATGCCGCGGACCCCGAAGCCGCCGGGGATGACGACGCCGTCCACGCCGGCCAGGGCGGCCGCCGCGCCGGACGGGGTGACGCACTCGTCGCTGGGCACCCAGCGCAGCTGCACCCGGGACCGGTGGCCGAAGCCGGCAGCCCGGATCGCCTCGCTCACCGACAGGTACGCGTCGGGCAGGTCGACGTACTTGCCGACCACGGCGACGGTGACGGTGTGCCGGGGCTGGTGCACCCGGTCCAGCAGGTCGTCCCAGCTGGTCCAGTCGACGTCCCGGAAGGCGAGGCCGAGCCGGCGCACCACGTACGCGTCGAGGCCCTCGCGGTGCAGCACCTTGGGGATGTCGTAGATGCTCGGCGCGTCCGGGGCGGCCGTGACGGCCTCGCGGTCGACGTCGCAGTAGAGCGACAGCTTCTGCTTGACCTTGTCGGGGATCTCCCGGTCGCAGCGCAGCACCAGCGCGTCCGGCTGGATACCGATGCTGCGCAGCTGGGCCACCGAGTGCTGGGTCGGCTTCGTCTTCAGCTCCCCGGAGGGCGCCAGGTACGGCACCAGCGAGACGTGCAGGTAGAAGCAGTTGTCCCGGCCCAGGTCGTGACGGACCTGACGGATCGCCTCCAGGAACGGCAGCGACTCGATGTCGCCGACCGTGCCGCCGACCTCGGTGATCACCACGTCCGGCACCTGGCCGTCGTCGTCCGGGTCGGCCATCGCCAGGATCCGCGACTTGATCTCGTTGGTGATGTGCGGGATGACCTGGACGGTGTCACCCAGGTACTCGCCGCGCCGCTCCTTGGCGATCACGTCCGAGTAGATCTGACCGGTGGTGACGTTCGCCTTGCCGGAGAGCGCCCGGTCCAGGAACCGCTCGTAGTGCCCGACGTCGAGGTCGGTCTCGGCGCCGTCCTCGGTCACGAAGACCTCGCCGTGCTGGAACGGGTTCATCGTGCCGGGGTCGACGTTGAGGTAGGGGTCGAGCTTCTGCATGACCACGCGCATGCCGCGCGCGGTGAGCAGGTTGCCGAGGCTGGAGGCGGTGAGGCCCTTACCCAGCGAGGAGGCGACTCCCCCGGTGACGAAAATGTGCCTGGTCGTCCGTGCTGATGGGGCCAAGGCCTGCTCCCGTGTCGTCCGTCGCGGTCGTGCAGACCGCCGTGCCGATCAGCAAAGTGATCACGCGATCCACGGGATTCCACGGTAACACCTCATCCGGCCTCGTCGCCGGGCGCACCCGGACCGGGCGGTGGGTCGTTCCGCCGCCAGCTCAGGAGGTCGTGACCTCGGTCGATGATTGGTTGGCCATCGTCCGGGCCCCGGTGGCGGTCCCGGCCGTCGGCCCGTCCGCCCCGGCCGGTGGGCCCGGGGCGCGCGGAGCCGGGGTCGCCGGCGGGGTGTCCGGTGCCGTGCCCGGCTCCGCGCCACGGGCCGGGCCCGCCCCCGCGCCGCTCGGCGCCGGGCCCTCGGGGCCGGTCCCGTCCGGGCCGCCGCCGGGTCCGTCGCCGGTTCCGCCAGGCCCGTCGCCGGTTCCGCCGGATCCCTCGTCGCGCTGACGGGCCGACTCGGGCTGGGTGCGGTCGGTGGAGTGGTCGAGCACCCGCAGCGCGGCCAGCGCCGCCATCGGCACCACCAGGGCGGCGGCGGCACCGGCCACGTCCAGGGCGTCGCCGCCCAGCGCCCCGCCGATCACCGCGGCGACGCCGGTGCCGGCCATGGCCGCCCGCATCGCCGGGTAGATGCCGAACAGCCGCATCAGCCCGCCCCACGGCTGGAGCAGGGCGAACCAGACCAGCAGGGCACCGGCCAGCGCCAGCACCGTCAGCGGGCTGTTGACCAGGGTCTCGAAGTTGGCCGTGTTGGCGCGGTGCACGGTCAGTCCGCCGGTGCCGTCGCCGACGGCGGCCAGGAACCGGCCGAGGCTGCCCCGCTCGGTGGGGGGCCGGCGCAGGTCGAGCACCGCGAAGCCGATGGTCAGCGCGAGCCCGGCCATGGTGGCCCAGGCCAGCCGGCTGATCGTCAGCCAGCCGCCGGCGCTGATCGCCGCGGCCACGCTCAGCCCGGCGGTCAACGCGATCGCGCCGATCGGGTCGGCGCCCAGGTACGGGCTGCCGACGATCAGCACGGCGGCACCGCCGACGGCCACCATCACGGGGGGCCGCCAGGAGCGGCGGACCCGCTGGGCCAGCCAGCCCGCGCTCAGCAGGGCGCCGGCCAGGAACGCCCCGAGCCCGACGGTGCCCAGCCCCGAGTACCGGCCACCCTCCAGGGCCGAGTAGCCGACCACCCCGTTGAGCTGGAGGCGGGCGCCGGTCAGCACGTCCACCCCCACGGCCAGCGTGGTCAGGCCGGCCACGGCGCCGAGCGGGCCGAGGGTGCTCGCGTAGCCCGGCGCGAGCCGGACCACAGCGGTCGCGGCGACCAGCAGCAACACGGTCACCCCGGCGAAGTACGCGCCGGCGTGGTCCCCGCGCCACCAGGGCACGGCGTCGGCGAGCAGTGCGGCCGGGACGGCGAGGGCCGCCGCGATCAGCAGCAGCTCCACGACCGCCACCACGCGCCGCGACACCGGTTCCGGTCCGTACGGGCCGGCGTGCCGGCGGGCCCGGCGCAGCAGCGGCAGCACCGCCACGGCCAGCAGCACCTGGGCGCCGGCCAGCAGGGCGAAGAACCAGTCCGCCACCCGGCGCTGGGCGGCGGCCTCCCGGTCGGCGTCGGCGGGCACGGCGACCGCGGTGGCGAGGTCTGCCGGCCGGCCGCCGACCGACTCGGCCGGCCGGCCGAGGAAGAGCCGCTCCGGCATCGGGCGGCCCAGTGCGGTGAGCGCGGTCGGCGCGAGGTCGACCAGTTGCAGGTAGCCGTCCCGGCCGGTGCTGGCCGAGGTGAGCCAGCCGCGTTCCCACCCCGGCCCGTCGGCGACGGCGACGTGCAGCCGGGACGGCGCGTCGGTGTCGGACACCCCGGCGACCAGCACCAGGGAGCGGGGCGGTCGGGCGGCCAGTACCCGGGCCAGCCGCGTGTCGGCCTCGCGGGCCGCCGCGGCCCGCGCCGCCGGGTCCTCGCCGGCGACCGCGCCGAGGTCGACGATGCTCAGCACGCAGGAGCCGAGCAGCTCCGCCGGGTCCTCGGGGAGCGCGGGAGCATACCGGTCGACGCGGCCGAACGGCCGGGCGGCGGCCACGGCCGCGCCGGGGCCGATCGCCACCGAGCAGCGCACCGACTCCGACAGCGCGCCGGGCACCGCGCCCCAGGGCAGCCGTTCCTGGTTGTGCAGGACGGTGCTCTCCTGGTCGGGCAGGTTCGCGCCGATGCCGTCGGGCTGTTCCACCGTCACCGCGGTCGGCGGGCAGCCCCCCGGCTGCCGGCTGCCGTTCCACGCGGAGTAGCTACCCGCGCCAAGGGTGAGCCAGCCGTCGACCGGGCAGGTCGGCCGGTGCGCGGAACGGACCGCCAGCGAGCCGATCGAGCCGTCCTGGGCCATCCGCCACAGCGTCGGCGTGGTCTGCGGATCGACGTCCTCCCAGCGCAGCCCCGGCACCCCGACCAGCACCACGAAGTCGGCGGTGCGTTCGGGCGTCGCCCGTTCGGGCCGGGCGGTCAGCGCCGTGATGCCGAGCGCCACCACGACCAGGGTCAGCATGATCGGGGCGATTCTGCGCAGCATCACCGGCGTCCCGTCGACGGAGCGTCGGCGCCGGGCGCCGGCGGCCCGGCGGGGTCCGGCGCCAGCTCGGCGTAGAGCGCCGCGAGTTGGGCGATGGTGTCCGCCTCGGTGGGCCAGCCCGCGGCCCGCTCGGCGCCGCGCCGCCCCAGCTCGGCACGGCCGGCCCCGTCGTCGAGCAGGGTGCGCACGGCCGCGTCGACCGCGTCCACGTCACCAGGCGGCACCAGCACCGCCGCGTCGCCGACCAGCTCCGGCAGCCCGCCGACCGCGGTCGCCACCAGCGGTACGCCGACCCGCATCGCCTCCTGCGCGAAGAGCTGACGGGCCTCCCAGTCGCTGGTCACCAGTGCCAGGTCGGCCCCGGCCAGCAGGTCGGCCACGTCGGTGCGGTGCCCGAGCAGGGTCACCGGGGCCCGGGCGGCGGAGATCCGGGCGGCCAGCGGCAGGTAGGCGGGGCCACTGCCGGCGATCACCACGACCGGTGGCGGGGTCCGGCCGCGCCACCGGGCGGCCGCGTCGATCAGGATGTCGTACCGCTTCTGCGGGTGCAGCCGGCCGACGGAGAGGATCAACGGCTGGTCCTGGCCGACCTCGAACTCGGCGCGGACGGCGGCCCGGCGGCGGCGTGGCGCGGGCAGCGCCGGCGCGGCGACCGGGGCGAGCCGGGCGTCCGTCGCGCCCAGCGCGGCGGCCCGGGTGACCAGGTCGGCGGAGGCCCCGAGCGCCACCCGCACGCCCCTGGCCACGACCCGCTCGACGAGGCGGGACACGCCGCCGCGCAGCCCGCCCGCGAGGACCGCGTTGTGCCAGGTGACCACCAGCGGGGCGGCCGGCCGGGCGAGTACGGCGACCAGGCCGGCACGCAGCCCGTGGGCGTGCAGCACGTCGACCCGTTCGGTGGCGAGCGCCCGGCGCAACGCGGTCACCGCGCGGGCGTCGGCCGGGGTCGGGCTGGCCGGGATCTCCACCGGCAGGAAGCGGGCGCCGACACCGGTGAAGTCGAACTGCTCCTGCGTCGCGGCGGGGCCGCAGACCAGCACGTGGGTGCCTGCGGCCGTCAGGCCCCGGGCGAGCGACCGGATGTGTTGCCCGACGCCGCCGGTGCTGGAGGCGAGCAGCAGGGCGACCGTGCCGTGCCATCCGGGGACCGGTGCCGGTGGGGTCACCACGCCCGCCTCCGCCCGTCGGTCGCCGTCGGCCGGTCACCCGTCCTGCACCCGCTCACCGGGACACCGTCTCCTTCCCGTCGCCCCGTTCCGGGGGGACGCCACCCTCGCCCGTCCCTTCGGCGGGGGCCGCCGGCGCCCGCCGGCCCGCCCGGCCCAGCCGCCGGAGCACCCCGGCGAGCAGCGGCGTCACGTCCCGCCGGTCGACCAGCCAGACGACGGTGAGGAACACGACGCCGACCAGGACTCCGGACAGCATGCCCTGCACGAGTGCGCCGGCTGTCGTCGGGGTGCCGCCGACGGCCGTGTCCAGCCAGCGGGCGGCGGCCGCCCCGGCGACGGCGGCCAGGGCACCGGCGAGCAGTCCGCCGTCGAGCCGGCCCCCGGCCGGGTGGTTGGGGAGCGGCATACCGACGAGTTGCCTGACCGGACGCTGTACAAGGCGTGCGGCAACCGCCG
>NZ_JBEYVB010000014.1:0-159551 GCF_040643815.1 Micromonospora sp. NPDC047074 | reverse complement strand
GACGACGGCCACCGCGGCGAAGACCGGCGGCGAGCGACGGCCGGTCGTTCACGCCGACCCGCAGCGCGCCGCCGAAGACGCCGGTGGCCCCGTCGAGCGCCTCCGGCGGCCCGGCCCCGACCACCTGGCCGCGCTCCTCGCGCACGGCCGTGCGCCCGTGGCCCGGCGGGTCGGTGAGCACCAGCGCCACCGTCGGCCCGACCGGGCTGGTGGCCAGGTGCCGCAGCACGGCGGTGTGCGCGACCAGGTCGGCGCCGGTGACGAGCACCGGGCCGGTGGCCGCGTCGACCAGCGCGGCCAGCTCGTCCAGATCGGCGGCGTGCCGCACCTCGGCCGCCCCGGCGCGGCGGAGCTGGCCGGTCAGCCGGTCGGCGAGCGGCTCGCCCGAGCGGGTGGGCAGGCTCGCGGCCGGGGCGTCGGCGGCGAGCACGATCGCGAGCGTCACCGCGGAACCGCGGCGTGGTACGCGTCGAGCGCCTCGGCGATCGTCCCGTCGACGGTCAGCCGGCCCCCGTCGAGGTACAACCCCCGACGGCAGAACCGGGTCAGGTCCTTTTCGTTGTGTGACACCAGCACCAGAGTGCGCCCCTCCCCGAGCAGACGGTCGATCGTCGCATAACACTTCTTGCGGAACTCCGCGTCCCCGACCGCGGTCACCTCGTCCATGAGCAGGATCGGGTGTGGCAGGTGCGAGATGATCGCGAAGCCGAGCCGGACCTTCATGCCCGACGAGTAGTGCCGCGCCGACGTGTCGATGGCACGTTCCACCTGCTCGCCGGCGAACGAGACGATGCCGTCGAAGTGCCGCCGCAGGTAGCCCGACGAGAGCCCGTGCAGGCCGCCGACCAGGTAGAGGTTCTCCCGCCCGGTCAGGTCGTTGGAGAAGCCGGCGGAGAGTTCCAGCAGCGGCGCGACGTCCCCGCGCACCCTGATCCGGCCCTCGTCGGGGATGAGCACGCCGGCGATCAACCGCAGCAGCGTGCTCTTGCCGGTGCCGTTGCGGCCGATCACGCCCACGGTCTCCCCGGCCTCGACCGAGAACGACACGTCACGCAGCGGCCAGAACCGGCCGTCCTCGGCGTTGCGCCTGCCCCGGTGGATGAACAGCTCCCGCAGTCGCAGCTGCCGCCGCCGGTTGCGGACGAACCGGATGCCCAGCCCGTCCGCCTCGATGATCGGATCGGCCATCGCTACAGTTCCTTGAGCACGGCGGGTTCGAGCCGGCGGAACGACCACC
This sequence comes from Micromonospora sp. NPDC047074, assembly GCF_040643815.1. Taxonomy (NCBI): domain Bacteria; kingdom Bacillati; phylum Actinomycetota; class Actinomycetes; order Micromonosporales; family Micromonosporaceae; genus Micromonospora; species Micromonospora sp. NPDC047074. The sequence continues at coordinate 158,314 of NZ_JBEYVB010000014.1, read as the reverse complement.
AGCCGGCCACCAGCACCAGCAGGCTGACGCCGACGGTGGTGGCGAGCAGCCGGGCGTCCGGGAACTCGTCCGGATACCAGACCGCGTGGTGCAGCTGGAAGATCCCGACCAGCGGGTTCAGCTCGTAGCCGAGCTTCAGCCAGCCCGGCAGGTCGGCCTCCCGCACGAGGCTCAGCGGATAGATGATCGGCGTGGCGTAGAAGAGCACCCGGATGACCAGCCGCATGAAGCGCTCGACGTCGCGCATCAGCACGTTGACCGCCGAGAGCAGCAGCGCCAGCCCGACCAGCAGGACGGCCTGCACCGTCACCGCCAGCGGCAGGGCCAGCAGCGACCAGCCCGGCTCGATCCGGTCGGACACCGCGTACCCGGCGGCGGCGGCGACCAGGATCGGCAGGCCGGCGGCGTACTCGGCGAAGCGGCCGGTGACCCGGCCGATCGGGAACACCTGACGGGGCAGGTTCATCGTCGTGATCAACCGGGACTGGCCGGTCAGCGCGTTGGTCGCCTCGCTCAGCGCCGAGCTGGTCCACATCCAGGCGAAGATCCCGGTGATCAGGAACAACGGGTACGAGTCGGCCGCGTCCCCCAGGTGACGGCTGGTGTCCCGGGAGTAGAGGACACCGAAGACGAACCAGTAGATCGCCCCCATGCCGAGCGGTTCGATCAGCGACCAGAAATATCCGAGCACGGACTGCTGGTACTTCACCGCGAGGTCGCGCCGGACGAGGATGCGCAGGGAGTTGCGATGCGACCACAACGCCGCGACGCCAGAGGTCACCGCCGCCTCCCGCCTCACCGGACGGACGACAGGTTAGCAGTCGGTGACCGGGCCCCTCAGCACTCGATCACGTTGACGGCCAGGCCGCCGCGCGCCGTCTCCTTGTATTTGACCTTCATGTCCGCACCGGTCTCGCGCATGGTCTTGATGACCTTGTCCAACGAGACGTGGTGGACCCCGTCACCGCGCAACGCCAGACGGGCGGCCGTGATCGCCTTGATGCTAGCCACCGCGTTCCGCTCGATGCAGGGGATCTGCACCAGGCCACCGACCGGATCGCAGGTCAGCCCGAGGTTGTGCTCCATGCCGATCTCGGCGGCGTTCTCCACCTGCTCGGGGGTGCCGCCCAACGCCTCGGCCAGCCCGGCCGCGGCCATCGAGCAGGCCGAGCCGACCTCGCCCTGGCAGCCCACCTCGGCGCCGGAGATCGACGCGTTCTCCTTGAACAGCACGCCGATCGCGCCCGCCGCCAGCAGGAACCGGACCACGCCCTCGTCGGAGGCGCCCGGGGAGAACCGGGTGTAGTAGTGCAGCACCGCCGGGATGATCCCGGCCGCACCGTTGGTGGGCGCGGTGACGACCCGGCCGCCGGCCGCGTTCTCCTCGTTGACGGCGAGGGCGAAGAGCGTGACCCAGTCCATCACCCGCAGCGGGTCGGCGGGGACGTCGTCCGGTCCCTGTGCGCCGAGCCGGTCCGACTCCGTCGCCAGGCTGCGGCGCAGCTCGGCGGCGCGGCGGCGGACCTTCAACCCGCCGGGCAGCACCCCGTCCCGTGAGCAGCCCCGCTCGACGCACTCCCGCATCACCCGCCAGATCTCCAGCAGGCCGGCGCGCACCTCACCCTCGCTCCGCCAGGACAGTTCGTTGGCGAGCATCACCTCGCTGATCGACAGCCCGGTCGTCGCGGTGACGTCGAGCAGTTGCGCGCCCGTGAGGAAGGGGTGGCGTACGCGGGTGCTGTCCGGCTTGATCCGGTCCGCCCCCGCCGCCGCCTCGTCGACGACGAACCCGCCGCCGACCGAGTAGTACGTCCGTACGCGCAGCTCCACGCCCCTGTCGTCGTACGCGGCGAAGGTCATCCCGTTGGGGTGGTACGGCAACGACCGGCGACGGTGCAGCAGCAGGTCCCGGTCCGGTTCGAAGTCGATCTCGTGCGCGTCGAGCAGGCTCAGCCGGCGCTCCGCCCTGATCCGGACGATCCGCGCGTCGACCGTGTCGGTGTCCACCGTCTCCGGCGCCTCGCCAGCCAGCCCGAGCAGCACCGCCCGGTCGCTGCCGTGGCCGTGCCCGGTGGCACCCAGCGAGCCGAAGAGTTCCGCCTGCACCCGTGCCGTGCCGGTCAGCAACCCGTCGGCCTTCAGCCCGGCGACGAAGGTGCGGGCGGCCCGCATCGGCCCCACCGTGTGTGAGCTGGACGGCCCGATGCCGACGCTGAAGAGGTCGAAAACGCTGATCATGGCTGCACTTCCTCGCCGTCGTACCCCTTGTGGGGGTCCGGCCCGGTCGTGGCCGACCCGGTGCGGGTCGGCCGTCGGAGCACCCGGGGGTGTGGGTGCCCGACCGGCGAGCCTACCCGCCCAGCTCAGCGCATGCCCGCGGGTCGGACCGGCAGGTCCGGGGGAGTCGCGGAGCCGACGCCCGGGTAACCACCTACGGGTGGGGCGCGCGCCGATCCTCCTCGCGACCGAGGGCGCGGTGCCCACCCCTTCCTACCGTTGAGACAGACGCGGCGAACGCCGCAGAGTGGGAGTACGACGATGAGTCGCAAACTGGTCCGGCCCCGCCAGGGGCGCATGCTCGCCGGCGTCTGCGCCGGCCTGGCTCAGCGTTTCGGCAGGTCGGCCGGCTTCGTCCGGCTGCTGTTCCTGCTGTCGCTGCTGCTGCCCGGCACCCAGGTGGTCGTCTACCTCGTCCTCTGGGTCCTGATGCCCAACGAGGACCGCCACGCCGTCCGCTACTGACCCGCCCCGGGCCTCCGCCCCTCGCCCCGACGCCCGACGCTCAGCGCCCGGCGCCCGCCCGGCGCTCAGCGACTAAATCGCGGAAATAGTCCCCTCCGGCGTCGCGGAGGGGACTATTTCCAGGAAACTGCCGGGCGCCCTCCCGGCGCGGCCGGGGCGGTCCCGGCGCGGCCAGGGCGGTCCCGGCGCGGCCAGGCGACCGGGAGGCCGGGCGACCGAGCCGGGTCAGGGAGCCGTGTAGGTGACGGTCACCTGCTCGTAGCCGAGGGAGCGGAGCAACCCTTCGAGCATCTTGCGGGTGTTCTCCTCGGCCCGCTGGGTCAGGCCGCTGTCCCGAGCGGCGGTGGTGATCCGGTCCTCGGCGAGCTGGTAGACCTGCTGCTGACGGTTGGGGTCGCCCCGCACCAGCTCACCGACCCGGTTGAGCAGCCCGCGCTCCTCGGCGAAAACGTAGCTCTTCTCCAGGTCGAGGTTGGTCTTGCCGAGCTGAGGCGCCGGCAGCTTGATCTCCACCGACTTGCCGTCGGCCGACTGCACCACGGCCCCCTCGGAGATCTTGGCGAAGTCCACGTACGCCTCGACGCTGCCCGCCCCCACGAAGAGGGTGCGCTGGTTGAGCAGCCAGTCGGGAACGTTGCGCCGATCGTTCTGGAGATCCACGACCACCTGGAAGTTGCCCTCGGCGGCGACGTAGCGGCTGAGATCCTGGATCGACTTCAGCAGCGGGGGCTGGCTGCGGTCGGTCTGCTCCTTGGCGAACGGGTTGCGGAAGTCCGGCAGGAGGCCGGAGGCCTGCACGCCGAGCAGCACGACGACCGCCATCGCCGCCGCGCCGAGCAACCACAGCAGGCCGCGGGCGGGGCCGCCGGCCGGCTGCGGCGCACCCGGCACCGGCTCCGGTGTGGCGTCCGACCGTTCCTTGAGCGCCTCGCTGGTCGGGTAGCCGGGAAAATCCCTGGTGGGCTCGTTGATCTCACCGTCGCGGGCCATGGCCCTCACCGTCCTTGTCAGACACGTCGTCTGCACATGACGGTACGGCTCCTGTACGACAGCCGCTCGCCGAGCGGCTCCACCGAACGGAGCCGCCGCGTCGACCGCGCGTAATCGCAGGTCAGGGGGGTGCGCAAAGCGGCGGTGGCTACTCGATCGGCCCGGACAGGACGAGCACCCGGGCGTGGATCTGGTTGCGCTGCTGGAGCGCCGCCCGCAGGGCGCGGTGCAACCCGTCCTCCAGGTAGAGCCCGCCGTTCCACTGCACGACGTGCGGAAAGAGGTCGCCGTAGAACGTGGAGTCCTCGGCGAGGAGCTTGTCCAGCGCCAGCTCGCGCTTGGTAGTGATCAACTGGTCCAGGCGCAGCGGCCTCGGCGGGATCTCCGCCCACTGCTTGAGCGTCAGGTTGTGCTCCGGGTAGGGACGCCCGTCCCGAACCGCTCTGAAGATCACGGCGGTATGCTCCCCTCCCCCTGGCCGGGCCGATCCGCGACACCCGGTCGGGTCACGGCGCGGCGCCGCGACCCGCGGCACCGTTGACCGTGCCAGCGTAGCCGCCTGCACCACACCGCGTTCTGCTCCCTGATGTCGGTTTCACTACCGACCGTCCGGTTCACCAGCGTCGAAAACGCCCGATCCGGTCAGCTCCACCGCCCCCGCCGGACCACCTCTTCCACCGGGCGGCGCCCCCGACGCAAGGATGGTGACCTGTGGTCGGGGGCACGATAACCCACCGTGACGGCACCGATGGGCCGGTACTCCTCCGGCACCCCGAACGCCTCCCGGTACGCGGCCATGCGCTGCGGCGGGATGCCGAAGAAGCAGGCCCCCAGCCCTTCGTCCACGGCGGTCAGCAGCATCAGCAGGGCGGCGAAGCCGGTGTCGACGTCCCAGTAGGGCACCGGCCAGCGCTCCTCCGCGCGGTCCGCCCACCCCTTGTCCGGTTCCGCGTACCGCTCCAGGTAGGCCGACCGGTTCGCGTGCGGGACGACGATCAGCGGGGCCCGCCGCATTCCGGCCAGCCACCGCTCCCGGCCGCCGCCGCCCGGGGTGGCCGCCGTCCAGAACCGCTCCCGGTCCTCCGGCGTCTCCAGCACCAGGAACCCCCAGCCCTGAGCGAAGCCGGCCGACGGCGCGCGGACCGCGTGGTCGAGCAGGCGCTGCACCACGTCGGGCGGGACGGGCCGGTCCGGGTCGTAGTTGCGCACCATGCGACGCCGCCGGACCACCTCGCTGAACTCCATGCGCTTCCCTCGCTCAGGCCCCGGGCCGTACGCCCCAGACACCCCGCCAGGTCGCGCCCGGCTTCAGGGTGATCACGTCCCGGCCGGAGCGGAAGGCGTCCGGCGGGCAGGTCATCGGCTCCAACGCCACCGCGCGACGCTGCCGCTCGCCGGGGAGCGCGTCGCCGGTGAACACCTGCCACCAGCCGAACTCCTGGTCCGCCCAGATTCGCACGCCCGTCGTGCCGTCCGGGGCGACCAGGCTGACCGTCGAGCCGCCGTCGTCGTCGCGGATCACGTCGCCGAAGGTGAGGTCGAGCCGGGCGGCGCCAATCCGGCGGAGGCTGGTCCAGTCGTACTCGGTGCCGGCCACCGGGGTGATCCCCAACGGCAGCAGCCGCCCGTCCACCTGCAACCGCGTCCGCGCCGGCAACCGCAGCGACAGGTCGTCCACCGCCACCCCGGGCACCCGCAGGTACGGGTGCGCGGCGAACCCGAACGGCGCGGCATCGGCACCGAGGTTCGTCGCCTCGTGTTCCGCGCGCAGCCCGTCCGGGCCGACGCTCCACCGGGTACGCAACCGCAGCGGCCACGGGTAGCCCGGCTGCGGCGGCAGGTCGTAGCCGACCGTCACGGCGTCCGGCAACTGCTCCACCAGCCGCCACGGCACCCAGTTGACCAGCCCGTGGATGGCCACGCCCTTGGCCGGCTCGCTGAGCGGAAGCTGAAACGACCGCTCGCCGAACGTGTAGCGCCCGTCGCGGATCCGGTTCGGCCAGGGGGTCAGCACCTGCCCCGCGCAGCCGGGGCAGAGCTCGTCGGTCGCGTACCCGTCGAGCTGGTCGGTCCCGTCGTGACGGTATGTCCGGACCCCACCGCCCACCTCCACGATGACGGCCTCGTGGCCGGCGGCAGCGATCGTCCACTGTGCGCCCGAGGGCGGACGCTGGTCGGGGGTGTCCATGCGGGGACCCTAACGGTTTCCGGCTCCGCCGTCGCGCGCCCCGACCGTCGTCGTCACGGACGGTCGCCGGCGGGGGCCGCCGCCCGGTACCGCAGCAGCACCGGAAACGCCACCGCGAGCAGCACCGCGAGCGCCGCGGACAGCAGTCCGCCGCTGATCCAGGCGACACCGCCGCCGAACCCGGCCGCGACCGCGCCGGCCCGCAGGTCGCCCAGGCGCGGCCCACCGGCGATGACCACGGTGTTGACGCCCATCAGCCGCCCGCGCATCCGGTCCGGCGCGTAGACCAGCAGCATCGACTGCCGCAGCACCGCGCTGACCAGGTCGGCCGCGCCGGCCACCGCGAGCAGCACCACCATCAGCCAGAGCTGGCCGGCGAGCCCGGCCGCCGCGATCGCCAGCCCCCAGCCGACCACCGCCGCCACCAGCACCAGCCCTTGCCGGCGCAGCCGCCCGATCCAGCCGGAGGTCAGCCCGCCGAGCATCGCGCCCGCCGCGATCGCGCTGTAGAGCCAACCGACCGCCGCGCCACCGCCGAACCGGGACTCGGCGATCTCCGGGAAGAGCGCCCTGGGCATCGCCAGCACCATCGCGATCAGGTCGATGACGAAGGAGAGCAACAGCACGGGCGTGGTGGCCAGGTAGCGCAGCCCGTCGACGATGCTGGCCAGCCCGGCCCGCCGTGGGGCGGCGTCCGGGGCCGCGTCCGGGTCCGGCTCCGGCGGCATGGCCGGCAGCTTCACGGTCGCCCAGACGGCGACCAGGTAGAGCACCGCGTCGACCGCGTAGGCGATCGGCAGGCCGAGGTCGGTGCCCCACCGGGCGAAGATCAGGCCGGCGGCCAGCGGACCGAACACCGAGGCGGCCGTGTAGGTGGTGAAGTTCAGCGTGGTCGCCGCCGACACCAGCTCCGCGGGCACCAGCCGGGGCAGGACCGCGTTGCGGGTGGGCGAGCTGACCGCGAAGGCGATCGACTGCACCGCCACCAGGACGAGCAGCAGCAGCGGGCTGCCGATCCCGAGCACCGCCTGCACCACCAGGCCGAACGTGGCCGCCCAGAGCACCGCCGAGGTCACCAGCAGCACCTTGCGCCGGTCGTGCGCGTCGGCCACCGCGCCGCCCCAGAGCCCGAAGACGAGCAGCGGTACGAACGCCGCGATCCCGATCAGGCCGACCCAGAGGGAGTTCTCGGTCAGCGCGTACATCTCCACGGGCACGGCGACCGCGGTCAGCTGGATGCCGAACATCGCGATGCCGTTGCCGAGCCACATCCGCCGGTACGCCGGCACGGCCAGTGGGCGCACGTCGATCGCGAAGCGGCGCAGCCCGCGGGGGCCGGCCTCCTCGAGCTGGGTCACGGCGCCAGCCGCTCGACGATCCACCGCCCGGGGCCGGCGAGCCGGAACCGCAGCCGGTCGTGCAGCCGGCTCGCCCGGCCCTGCCAGAACTCCACCGACTCGGGTCGCACCCGCAGCCCGCCCCAGTGCGGCGGGGCGGGTATCGGCTCGACGTCGGCGAACCGCTCGGCCGTCGTCCGGTACGCCGCGTCGAGCACGACGCGGTCGGGGACCACCCGGGACTGGTCGCTCGCCCAGGCGCCGAGCTGGGAGCCCCGGGGCCGGCTGGCGAAGTACGCCTCCGTCTCCGCCCGGTCGACCCGTTCCACCCGGCCGGCGACCACCACCTGCCGGTGCATGGGGAACCAGGGGAAGACGAGGCTCGCGTACGGGTTGGCGGTCGCCTCGGCGCCCTTGCGTGACCCGTAGTTGGTGAAGAAGACGAAGCCCTCGGGGTCGTACCCCTTCAGCAGCACGGTCCGCGCGCTCGGCCGGCCGGCGGCGTCGGCGGTGCCGACCACCATCGCGTTCGGTTCGGGCAGCCCGGCGGCGACCGCGTCCGCGAACCAACGGTCGAACTGGTGGCACCAGTCAGCGGCCAGGTCCGCCTCGGAAAGGCCCAGGTCGGTGGCGTACTCGTTACGCATCCCCGCCGGACCGTCTGTGTCCCCGGTCACGTTCTTCCTCCTCGCCGTCGGCCCGGATCACCCCCTGCGGCGCAGGCCAGCCCGTACCGCCCAGTGTCTCCGACCCCGCTGGGCCTCCTCCGGCGGGGGATGTCGCGTGCGGCACAGTCGCAGCGGGTCGCGAATCCGGTTACCCAGCAGGCAAGATGTCACGAACACGTCCCTGACGAGGGTCGCCTGAGTCGCTCGGCCGGCTGCGCCGGATGAGGGCCCGACCGGGCGCCGAGCAGACCCAGGAGAAGCGACATGGCCGATTTCAAACCGGGGCTGGAAGGCGTCGTCGCCTTCGAGACCGAGATCGCCGAACCCGACCGTGCGGGCGGATCGCTGCGCTATCGCGGGGTCGACATCGAGGATCTGATCGGCCAGGTCTCCTTCGGCAACGTGTGGGCGCTGCTGGTCGACGGGCGGTTCGGCCCGGGCCTGCCGCCGGCGGAGCCGTTCCCCGTGCCCGTGCACTCCGGCGACATCCGGGTGGACGTGCAGTCCGCGGTCGCGATGCTGGCGCCGTACTGGGGTCTCAACCAGCTGCTCGACATCTCCGACGAGCAGGCCCGCGAGGACCTCGCCCGGGTGTCGGTCACCGCGCTCTCCTTCGTCGCCCAGTCGGCGCGCGGTCTGGGCCTGCCGGCGGTGCCCCAGAAGGAGATCGACAAGGCGTCCACCATCGTCGAGCGCTTCATGAAGCGTTGGCGGGGCGAACCGGACCCGCGGCACGTCAAGGCGGTCGACGCCTACTTCATCTCGGCCGCCGAGCACGGCCTGAACGCCTCCACCTTCACCGCCCGGATCGTCGCCTCCACCGGCGCTGACGCCGCCGCCTGCATCTCCTCCGGCATCGGCGCCCTCTCCGGCCCGCTGCACGGCGGCGCCCCGTCCCGCGTACTCAGCATGCTGGAAGCAGTCGAGCGCAGCGGCGACGCCGAGGGCTACGTCAAGGGCGTCCTCGACCGGGGCGAGCGGCTGATGGGCTTCGGCCACCGGGTCTACCGGGCCGAGGATCCGCGCGCCCGGGTGCTCCGCCGCACCGCCAAGGAGCTGGGCGCGCCGCGCTTCGAGATCGCCGAGGCGCTGGAGAAGGCAGCCCTGGCCGAGCTCCAGGCCCGCCGGCCGGACCGGGTGCTCGCCACCAACGTCGAGTTCTGGTCGGCCGTGGTGCTGGACTTCGCCGAGGTGCCGGCACACATGTTCACCTCCATGTTCACCTGCGCCCGGATGGGCGGCTGGAGCGCGCACATCCTGGAGCAGAAGAAGCTCCAGCGGCTGGTCCGCCCGTCGGCCCGCTACGTCGGCCCGGGCACCCGCAAGCCCAGCGACGTCGAGGGCTGGGACGCCATCCCGCACGGCGTCTGAGAGGTACGGAGAGGCCCTCTCCTGACGCTTCGCGTACCGGAAGGGGGCCTCTCCTCTCCGCGCGGCGCCCTTATCGGCACGCCGGTCGGCTTTCCCCGGTTTTTCCGGCTTTCCCCGGCTTTCCCGGCTACAGCGCGGCGGTGCGATCGCGTGCGATGCGACCGCGCGAGACGACCCGGCTGGCCGGCTCGTCGGCTGTCGGCTCGTCGGCTGTCGGCTCGTCGGCTGTCGGCTCGTCGGCTGTCGGCTCGTCGGCTGTCGGCTTGCTGGTTGGTCGGCTGGTCGGCGCGTTCACTAATGGGCTTACCGGTGGCCGCTTGCCGGTTTGGTCGTGACTCGCTGTCGAACTGCCCGCACAGATGGGGCACCACGCACCACGCCCCACCGCCAAGCCCTGCCACGACCACCGCGCCCCACCGCCTCGCCGAGGGCCCCTGCCACGACCACCGCGCCACCGCCCGTCGACAGCCCTGCTATGACCACCGCGCCCCACCGCCCCGACGGCCCCGCCACGACCACCGCGCCACCGCACCGCCGCCCGTCGACAGCCCTGCCATGACCACCGCGCCACCGACACCCCGACTCCGACCGCCCCAGCGCGGCAGCTACCACCCCATCCGCTGGACGGGTCCTACCGGTCCTATGAACGGGGCAGCTCGACAGCGCCCGCGACACCCCACCGCCCGCCCCCGACGGCCGCGCGCGACACCCCCACCACGCCCGGCGGCCGCACGGGCAACCGGCTCGCCAGCGGCAGGCAGACCCGTCATGGCAGCGCCACCGCCAGGACAGGCCGGGACAGGCCGGGACAGGCCGGCACGGTCGGCACGGCCGCGCGGTCAGCCGGCCGCGACACCCGCACGACGTATGGCCGGCACCCCGGCCCGGGTTCCGGCACCCCGCCCCGGGTTGTGGTGCACACCTCAATGTCGCTGGTGGGACCGGGGGTCGGGCCGGCCACGGCGGGTGGGAGGATGGGGGCCGGCAGTGTCGCCGGACCGGGCCCGGGTCCCGGCCGCGCCGTGCGCCCGAGCGCGCGTCCGCCGTCGATCCGCGCCCTCCTGAACTACCGGGCCCGCCCTCGCCCATGCGGAAGGATCTCGAAAACCGTGGCTGACGCACCGACCATCCGGATTCCCGACGACCTCAAGCCCGCCGACGGGAGGTTCGGCTGCGGGCCGTCCAAGGTCCGTCCGGCGGCGGTCTCCGCCCTCGCCGACGTGGCGACCAGCTACCTGGGCACCTCGCACCGGCAGAAGACCGTCCGCGACGAGGTGGCCCGGCTGCGCCGTGGCATCGCCGACTTCTTCTCCCTGCCCGAGGGCTACGAGGTGGTGCTGGGCAACGGCGGCACCACCGCCTTCTGGGAGGTCGCGACGTTCGGCCTGGTCCGTGATCGGGCGCAGTTCGCCAGCTTCGGCGAGTTCGGCGCGAAGTTCGCCAAGTCCGTCAAGGACGCCCCGTTCCTCGGTGAGCCCACCATCCGCAAGTCGGAGGCCGGCACCGCCCCGACCCTGACCGCCGAGGCCGGGGTGGACGTCTACGCCACCCCGCACAACGAGACCTCGACGGGCGTCGCGGTGCCGATCAGCCGGGTGACCGGCGCCGACCCCGGCTCGCTGCTGCTGGTCGACGCCACCTCCGGCGCGGGCGGCCTGGACGTCAACGTCGGCGAGACCGACGTCTACTACTTCGCCCCGCAGAAGTGCTTCGGCTCCGACGGCGGCCTCTGGCTGGCCCTGATGTCCCCGGCCGCGCTCGACCGGGCCGGCGAGATCAAGGCGTCCGGCCGCTACATTCCGGCCTTCCTCGACCTGGTCACCGCGATCGACAACTCGCGGCTGGAACAGACCTACAACACCCCGGCCCTGGCCACGATCTTCCTGGCCGCGGAGCAGACCGACTGGATGAACTCCCAGGGCGGGCTGGCCTGGGCGGCCAAGCGCACGGCCGAGAGCGCCGCCGCGGTCTACGGCTGGGCGGAGCGCTCCGAGGTGGCGACGCCGTTCGTGACCGACCCGGCGCTGCGCTCCAACGTGGTCGCCACGATCGACTTCGCCGACGGGGTCGACGCCACCGCGATCGCCAAGGCGCTGCGCGCCAACGGGATCCTGGACACCGAGCCCTACCGGAAGCTGGGCCGCAACCAGTTGCGGGTGGCGCTCTTCCCCGCCATCGAGCCGGCCGACGTCGAGGCGCTCACCGCGTCGATCGACTACGTCGTCGAGCGGCTCTGATCGTCGATCACGGTCGGTGGCCGCCGGCACGCCCGACGGCCACCGACCGTGATCATCGTCGCAGCTCAGTCGCGACATGCGGGTGTCGCGTCCCCCACCTGCGGCAAGATGCGCGTACGGTGGTGCGAGACGCCCGGGTGGCCGGCTCGTGGCGTGACGGCCAGCGAAGCGGGACGGAGGCAACGCTATGCGCCCAGTACGCTTCGTCGCCCTCTCCGAGGACGGCCAGGCCATGGTGCTCGCCGACGAGGTCGGTCGGCTGCTCGCCCTGCCCATCGACGAGCGCATCACCGGGGCGCTGCACGCCGAGCCCGGTGCCCCGCCGCTCGCGGTGGCCCAGACCACCGCCGACCCGATCCCCTCCCTCTCTCCGCGGGACATCCAGGCCCGGATCCGCTCCGGTGAGTCCGCCGAGGACGTCGCCCGGATCGCCGGGGTGCCGGTCGACCGGGTGCTGCGCTACGCCGGCCCGGTGCTCCAGGAACGGGCCATGCTCGCCCAGCACGCCCGGCGCACCCGGCTCAAGGGCGCCGAGAAGCCGACCCCCCTCGCCGAGGTGGTCAACGGCCGGCTGGCCCAGCACGGGATCGACACCGAGAAGATCTCCTGGGACGCATGGCGGCGCGACGACGGCACCTGGCGGATCGTGGCGACCTGGCCGTCGGGCAAGGCGACCGCGCAGGCGATCTGGGATCTCGACAAGACCCGGCAGACTGTCGCCCCGCACGACGACATGGCGCAGTACCTCTGCGCCGAGCGCCCCACGCCGATCCTCGGCCAGGAGCCGGCGCCGGAGCGGGGCGGGCACGCGCTGCCCGGCCCGTCGCGCGGTGAGCCGAGTCGGGGCGGGCACGGTCTGCCGGCGCCGGCCGAGCACAGCCGTCCCGGGCGTGACCCGATCCGGGCCGGGCGGGACGCCCTGCTCGCCTCCCTCGACCGTCCGCTCGGCTCGACGTCGGGCCGTGGGCTCGAGCCGCGTTCCCCGGCTGCCCTGGCCGGGCAGGACGCGCCCCGGCAGCGGCCGGTCGCCGGCGGGGCGGCCGCGTTGCTCGGCGGCGGTCAGGGTTCCGCGTTCGACGACGACTCCGACGCGCCCAAGGAAGTGCCGGCCGTGCCGTCGCTGGCGGTGCTGCGGCCCCGGCGCACGGGTGCTCCGGCGGCTGCGGCCACCGACTCGACCGAGGCCGGCGGCAAGCCGCGCAAGCGCCTGCCGAGCTGGGACGACGTGCTCTTCGGCAGCGGCCCGGCGGCCCGCGAGTCCTCCTGACCGCCCCGGCTCCGGCGACGATCGATCGTCGCCGGAGCCGACCACGGCACCCCACCTGAGCCACGGTCGGCCACCGCATTGCACCCGAGCCGCGGCTCGCCACGACAGCCAGCCATAGCCAGCCACGGCCGGCACCGTTGGCGAGGCGCGGCACGCGAGGCGCGACCGTGGCAGGGTGGCCTGATGGAGTACACGAACCTTGGCCGCACCGGCCTGTCGGTCAGCCGCCTCTGCCTCGGCACGATGAACTTCGGCCCGCAGACCACCGAGCCGGACAGCTTCGCGATCATGGACCGGGCCCTCGAACACGGGATCAACTTCTTCGACACCGCAAACGTCTACGGTTGGCAGACCGGCGAGGGGATCACCGAGCAGATCATCGGCCGGTGGTTCGCCCAGGGCGGCGGCCGGCGGGAGAAGGTCGTCCTGGCCACCAAGGTCTACGGCAAGATGGGCGAGTGGCCCAACGAGCAGGGCCTCTCCGCCCGGCACATCGTCCGGGCCTGCGAGGATTCGCTGCGCCGGCTCCAGACCGACACCATCGACCTCTACCAGATGCACCACGTCTCCCGGGCCACCCCGTGGGAGGAGATCTGGCAGGCCATGGAGACCCTGGTCGCCCAGGGCAAGGTGCTCTACGTCGGATCGTCCAACTTCGCCGGTTGGCACATCTCCGTGGCGCAGGAGGCGGCGGCCAGGCGCCACTTCCTCGGCCTCGTCTCCGAGCAGTGCATCTACAACCTGATGACCCGACACGTCGAACTGGAGGTGGTGCCGGCCGCGCAGCACCACGGCCTGGGCATCATCCCCTGGTCGCCGCTGCACGGCGGGCTGCTGGCCGGGGTGCTGCGGAAGATGGCCGAGGGCGGGGCCGCGCGCGGCGCCAGCGGCCGCTCCGCCGACGCGCTCGCCGCGCACCGGCCGACCATCGAGGCGTACGAGAAGCTCTGCGCCGACCTGGGTCACGACCCCGCTGACGTGGCGCTCGGCTGGCTGTTGTCCCGGCCGGGCGTGACCGCCCCGATCATCGGTCCGCGCACCGCCGAGCAGCTCGACCGGTCCCTGGGCGCGCTGACGGTCACCCTCGACGCGGACACTCTCGCCCGCCTCGACGAGCTCTTCCCGCCCATCGGCGCCGGGGGTCCCGGCCCCGAGGCATGGGCCTGGTGACCGGCGAGGGTCAGAGCGGCCAGGCGGCCAGCCGGTCGTAGCTGGGACGGGGACCGGGGTGGCTGCGGACGAGGACCAGCTCGGCCGCCGGCCACTCCGGTCCCTCGTATCCGTCGAGGGCCGCCACGTCGGCCGCCACGTCGACCGGTGACACGCGGTCACCGGGCCGGGCGACGGTCAGGTGCGCGCGGAACGGTTTCTCGTCGTACGGCAGACGGGCGTGTCGCAGCCGGGAACGGATCAACCGGGCGAGCACCAGGACAGGCTCCACCTCGCCCCGCAGGTCGACCCAGAGCACGGTGAACCGGCCCTGGCCGAAGCTCCCGCCACCGGCGAGCCGCAGTCGTGGCGCCGCCTGGCGGCCGTCCCGCGACCACTCGGCGGCGAGGCCCAGCGCGCTCTCCACGTCGACCAGCCGGTCCGCCTCGACGTCGCCGAGGAAGGCCAGGGTGACGTGCGCGTTGGCCGGGTCGGCGAGCCGGACGTTGATCCCGGCGGCGGCCGCCGCGCCGACCCGCAGCCGGGCGACCTGCTCACCGAGGTGGCCGACCGCCTCGGGCGGCGGGTAGACCGCGACGAAGAGCCGCACGCTGCCCCACCCTCAGCGGTGGCGCTGCCGGTGACTCGCCCGGGCGGCGGGCAGGGTCAGCCCGGCGGCGTGCAGCACACCCTCCACGCGGACCCGTTCCAGCTCCCGGTCGATGCCCTCCAGCTCGGTCAGGTGCTCGGTGATCCCGAGCGCCTGGCAGGCGCGCCGGAGCCGGTCGTCGTACGCCTGGAGGACCGTGCCGTGCCAGACGGGCTGGCGGCCGTCGAAGCCGACCCGCTGGACGCGCAGGCGACGCAGGTCGGCGGCAAGCTCTTCCAGCGGTCGCCGGTCGGGCCGGTCGAGGGCGGAGAGGTCGATGTCGCGGGTCAACGTGTCGGCCTCGACCGCCCGGTCCAGTTGGACGATCGTGCGGCGCTCCTGCCGGCGCTCACGCCACTCGGCATAACCGCAGGCGACCCGGTCGATGATCTCGTCGGCGCAGAACAACGCGGCGATGGCCGCCGGCAGGCTGGCTACGGCGACGAAGGCCAGGACCAGCAGCACCGCGCGCCCGAGCTCCACATATCGACGCTAAGGGCCTGCGCCCGTGATCGCTACCGATTTCGTGCCATCTCCGCCATCCGGGATGGGACAGACCGGCCCATCCCGGATGGCGGGGGCGTTCAGCAGTCGGCGGAGGTGACGTAGAAGCGCGGCATCGGCAGGACGCGGAAGCGCAGCCGGGCGCCGGCGCGGCGGAGCTGCCAGGTGAGCGCGATCAGGGCGGTGGCCAGCGAGATCAGCCCGCCGATCCAGATGCTGGCGCCGGCGCCGTAGGTCTCGGCGACCCAGCCGATGAGGGGCGCCCCGACCGGGTTGGTGCCGAGGAAGACCAGCACCCACAGGGCCATCACCCGGCCGCGGAAGGCGGCGTCGGTGCCGAGCTGGACCCGCTGGTTGGCCGCCTGCGCGAAGAACACCATGAAGAACCCGGTCGGCAGCAGCAGCGCGACCACCATCCAGTACGCCGGGGCGAGCCCGACCAGCGTGCCGAAGCTGGCGCAGGCGACGGCCGCGCCGAGTACCAGCCAGACCGACGGGCGGCTGCGCCGCCCGGTGCCGGCGAGGGCCCCGACCAGCGCGCCGACCGCCAGCGCGGTGCTGAACAGCCCGAACGAGGCCGCGCCGGTGTGGAACACGGTCTTGGCCAGCGCGGCGAGGGTGAGCTGGAAGTTGAACAGCCCCATGGCGATCACCGACGTCACCACCATGGGCAGCAGCAGGTCGGGCCGGCGCCAGACGTAGCGCAGACCGTCGACCACCTTGGCCGACGCCCGCTCGTCACGCGGCGGCAGCGCCTCCCGGTACAGCTCGGCGGTACGCATCTTCACCACGGTGACCAGCGGGGCGATCGAGCTGAGCGCGGTGAACAGGAAGACCGGCCCGACGTCGAAGGCGGCGATGGCGAGACCGGCGATGGCCGGCCCGACGATCCGGGCGGAGTTGAACACGGCGGCGTTCAACGAGAGCGCGTTCGGCAGCAGCCGCGTCTCGATCAGCTCGGAGACGAACGCCTGCCGGACCGGTGTCTCCACGGCGTTGGCGACACCGAGCAGCGCCGCGAACGCGAAGACGTGCCACAACTGCACGACACCGGTCGTCACCAGCAGGCTCATGCCGAGCGCCAGCACGGTCCAGAAGGCGTTCGCGACGAAGAGCAGCATCCGCTTGTCGTAGCGGTCGGCGAGCCGCCCGGAGATGAGGGTGAGCAGCAGCACCGGGGTGAACTGGAGCGCGGTGACCACGCCGAGCGCGGTGGCGGAGTTGTCGGAGAGTTCGAGGACGAGCCAGTCCTGGGCGATGAACATCATCCAGACGCCGATCAGCTTGATCAGCTGCCCGGACGCGAAGAGCCGGTAGTTGCGGACCTGTAGGGACTGGAACATCGTGCTCAGCTTCGCCTGCACTCTTGGTGCGCCTCCTCGCGGTCGTACGCGTCATCGACAGCGGACGGCGCGGTGGCACAAGGCGCGGGTCAGGCGCGGGCGAGCTGCTGCAGGATCTCGGCCGCCTGCCGGAGAGTGTCCCGTTGGTCTTCGGTCAGCTCCGCCAGCCGGTGGGCCAGCCACTCGTCACGGACGCGCTCGAACTGTTCGAGCACCGCCCGTCCCCCCTCGGTCGCCGCCAGGATGACCTGCCGGCCGTCGGTCGGATGGGGGGTGCGCTGCACGAGGCCGCGCTCCTCCAGCTTCGCGACGATCTTGGTCATCGTGGGTGGCTGCACCCGTTCCACGTCGGCCAGTTCCCGAGGCGTCAGCGCACCCGCCAGCCGGAGGCTGGTGAGCGCGGAGAGCTGGGTGACCGTAAGGTCGCCCACCGGCCGGGCCTGTCGGACCCGCCGGTTGAGCCGGGTGATCGCATCACGCAGCTGTGGTGCGAGCTGCGCCGGTGGCACGCGTTCCGCCGTCACCGTCCGCTCCGTCACGATAGTTAGCCTAACTAATTAGCCTGGCGAATGAGCTGCGATATGACCAGGCTCACGAGGAGATTCGCCCTGCTCCGGGCCGGTGTCCGATTCGGTCAACGGCCCGGAGCGGAGGGTGTTCAGTGCAACACGGACTCGATCGGCCCACGCAGGAAGTAGAGCACGAAGAGGGCGGCCACGCCGTACAGCAGCGGGTGGATCTCCCGGGCCTTGCCCTTGGCGAGCTTCACCACCACGTACGAGATCAGGCCGGCGCCGATGCCGTTGGAGATCGAGTAGGTGAAGGGCATCAGCGCGATCGTCAGGAACGCCGGGATGGCGATCTCGTAGTCGGTCCAGTCGATCGTCCGCACCGCGGTCATCATCAGGAAGCCGACCACCACCAGCGCGGTCGAGGCCGCCTCGAACGGCACCACCACGACCAGCGGCGCCAGGAACATCGCCAGCAGGAACAGCGCGCCGGTGACCAGGTTGGCCACGCCGGTCCGGGCGCCCTCCGCCACACCGGCGGCGCTCTCGATGTACGAGGTGTTGCTCGACGTGCTCGCCGCACCGCCGGCCGCCGCCGCGATCGAGTCGACCAGCAGGATCTCCTTCGCCCGCGGCGGGGTGCCCCGCTCGTCGAGCATGTTCCCCTCCTGGCCGACCGCGACCATCGTGCCCATGGTGTCGAAGAAGTCCGTGATCAGCAGGGTGAAGACGAACATCAGGACGACGAGCCAGCCGGCCTTGCTCCACGAGTCGAACACGTTGAAGTTGCCGAGCAGCGACAGGTCCGGCACGTCGACCCAGGTCTTCGGCAGCTCGGGGACGTTGAGGGACCACCCCTTCGGGTTCGACTGGCCGTTGACGAAGGACGGCCCGACGTTCGCCACCGCCTCGACGACGATCGCCAGCGCGGTGGAGCCGAGGATGCCGATCAGGATCGCGCCCTTGACCCGGCGCACCAGCAGCACCACGGTCAACAGCAGACCGACCACGAAGACCAGCATCGGCCAGCTGCCGAGGGTGCCGTCGAAGCCCAGCCCGACGGGGACCGTGGTGTTCGCCGAGTCCGGCACCCGGCGGACAAAGCCGGCGTCGACCAGCCCGATGATGGTCAGGAAGAGGCCGATGCCGACGCCGATCGCCGTCTTCATCTGCGTCGGCACCGAGCGGAACACCGCCGTACGCAGGCCGGTCAGCACCAGCACCGCGATGATCACACCCTCGATCACCACGAGGCCCATCGCGTCCGCCCAGGTCATCTCCGGGGCGATCTCGTACGCGACCAGCGCGTTGACGCCGAGGCCGGCGGCGAGCGCCAGCGGGAACCGGCCGACGACACCCATCAGGATGGTCATCAGGCCGGCGACCAGGGCGGTCGCCGCCGCGAGGGCGGGAATGGGGAGCTTCTGGCCGTCGCCGTCGACGGCACCACCGATGATGAGCGGGTTGAGCACCACGATGTACGCCATCGTGAAGAAGGTCGCCAGGCCACCACGTACCTCGCGGCTCATCGTCGAGCCACGGGCGGAGACCTCGAAGAACCGGTCGAAACCGTTCTTCGGATGAGCCGGATCGGGTGGTGTGCCGTTCTCGGGCGGCGCTACTGCCATCAGTTCCTCGCAGGTGATCTTCCGTTGGTCGCGCGCATCGTCGCAGATCACCGGCCAGCAGGAAAAGTTGATCGCGTACGCTTGCCGCGTGCCGAAGGAGCAGCCCCCGCGGCCCGAGCCGCTCGACCCGCCGATGGTGCCGTTCGCCCTCGCCGGGATGGCGGCCTGGGCACTCGCCGGGCTGGTGCTGCTGATCTTCTTCCGTGACTGGCTGACCGCACACGATCACCAGGACTGGCTGTGGACCTGCCTGGCCGGTTTCCTGTGGGGTTTCCCCGGTCTCGCCGTGATGATGCGACACGACGCCAACCGACGCCGCCGCCGCGCTGGGATGTAAGGAAGGGCACCTTCCTATCGCGTACGCGATAGGAAGGTGCCCTTCCTTACATCTGTCAGGGGTGGCCGTACGGCTCCGGCGGCTCGGTGGCCTCAACGGAACCGGGAGCCCGGCTGACCGCCATCGGCTCCACCGCGCTGTCGTCGTAGACCGTCGGCATCTCGTCGACCGGGGTCTCCGGCGACTCGATCAGGGTCTCCGAGTGCGCTCCGCAGCCGTGGTCGGTGCTGACCACCCGGCCGTCGTCGGGGGCGTAGAAGTTGCCGCAGGCCCCGAAGGACTGCCGCAGGGCACCGGCGAGCGGCAGGTAGAAGCCGCACGTCCCGCAGCGAGCGGCGGCGGGGGCGGCAACCGAGATCGCGGCGGACGGGCCGTGGTCGCCGTCGTACCAGCGCTGGGCGGCCTCGCTGCGGCCCTCCCGGGAGAGCACCCGGGCCCGGCCGAGGCCGAGTTCCCAGGCGGTGTCCTCGACCGCCGGGTCGTCGGAGAGCAGATAGCCGGGCTGGAGCCGGTCGTCGTCCGGCGGGGTGGGCAGCAGGTCGCCGGGGCCGAGGTCGCCCGGCTTGAGCCGCTCCTGCCACGGCAGCCAGCCGGGCGCGAGCAGCGCGTCCGAGCCGGGCAGCAGCACCGTCTCGCAGATGGTGACGTGCCGGCTGCGCGGCACCCGGGTGACCGTGACCGCCCAGCGCCAACCCCGGTAGCCGGCGAGCCGGCACTCGAAGTAGTGCGTGACGAGTCGGTCACCCTCCGCGACAGCCTGGAGGTGGTCACCGATGTCCGAGGCGTCGACCTCGGTGATGGCGTCACGCGCCACCTCGACGGCGGCGGCGCAGACCTGGTCGAGACGAGCGGCACGGGCGGAGGCGGGCCTGGTCACCAGACCATTGTTCCCCATGCGTACGGCTGATCGACAGGCACCCGCCGACGACGTTCTGGGACAGTGGTACGGCACGGACGGATCTGATGGGTGAGGATGGTGGACATGCCGCTGTTCTCCCGCTCCGGGCGGTCCGTCCTCGGGCGGACCGTCGGCACCGGCATCCGGGCCACCCGTCTGTTGTTCCGCGGCTCGGTCAGCAGCGGGCGCTGGATGACCCGCCGGGCGGGCCGGGCCCGTTCCCGGGGCGCCGGGGGCGAGGTCGGCATGATCCGCCTCTTCGACCTGCACGCGCTCTCCTGCGCCGGGGACACGCTGATCGCCATCGGCCTGGCCGGGACGATCTTCTTCAACGTGCCGCTCGGCGAGGCCCGCAGCAAGGTCGCCCTCTACCTGCTGGTGACCATGGTGCCGTTCGCCATGCTCGCCCCGGTGGTGGGGCCGCTGCTCGACCACTTCCGCCACGGCCGCCGCTACGCCCTGGCCGCCACCATGCTCGGCCGCGCCTTCCTGGCCTGGCTGATCTCCGACTACATCCACGGCTTCGGCCTCTATCCGGCGGCCTTCGGCGTGCTGGCGCTCTCCCGCGCGTACGGGGTGGCCCGCTCCGCGGCCGTTCCACGGCTGCTGCCGGAGGGGCTCGGGCTCTCCCAGGTCGGTGCCCGGGCCAGCGTCTACGGCACCGTGGCCGGCGCCCTGGTCGCCCCGATCGGCCTGGCCGCCTTCTGGTTCGGGCCGCAGTGGCCGCTCCGGGTGGCCTCGATCATCTTCATCGTCGGCATGGTGATCTCCCTGCGGTTGCCGCCCAAGGCCGACTCCGAGCCACCGGAGCGGGTGCCCCGGCCGCTGCGGGCGCTGGGGCGACGCAACGGCGAACGCCCGCTGGGCCGGGGACGGCCCGCCGGCCGGCTCGTGATCGCCACCCTGATCGGCGCCGCGACGCTACGCGGGGTGTACGGGTTCCTGCTGCTCTTCCTGGCCTTCGCGATCAAGGCCGGCGACCTGACCACCGTCGTCTTCGGCCGGGACCTTGGCGACGAGGGGGCACTGGGCCTCGTCGGCGCGGCGCTGGCCGTGGGCACCTTCCTCGCCACCGCCATCGGCACCCGGCTGCGCATCCACCGGCCCGCTGCGCTCCAGTCCAGCGGCATGATCATCGTGGGCGGGGTGGGGATTCTCACCACGGTGATGTTCTCGCTGCCGATGGTCGCCCTGCTCTGCCTGGTGGCCGCGCTGGCCAGCGGCATCGCCAAGCTCGCCGTGGACGCGTCGATCCAGGAACGCATCCCGGAGCGGCTGCGGGCCAGCTCGTTCGCCCACTCCGAGACGGTGCTGATGCTCGCGTTCGTCGCCGGCGGCGGGCTGGGCCTCGTACCCTTCGACGGCCGGATCGGGATCGCCGTCGCCGCCGGGGTCGGCGTGTTGGCCGCCGCCCGCGGCGTGGTGGTGGCCGGCCGCCTGCGCGCCGAGCGGCTGGTCGGCCGCCCGCTGGCCGACGACGAACTGGCCGACGACGCGCTGACCGACGAGCCCGACGAGCCCGACAAGGCGGGCGCGGCCGACGCGGCCGGAGACGGCCCGGAGACCGACGTCGCGCCCACGTCGCCCGCGCCGGCGCAGGGCGGCGCACCGCTGGACGATCCCGCTCTGGCCCCGCCGGGATACCACATCTACCGCCCGTCGTCGGCCGTCGGAAGACCCGGCGGGAGCGACGACGAGACGCGGCGGGAACCGCAGGGGCCCCTGTCGTGACCGGTCTGCTGGTGGTCACGGCGGTGCCCGCCGAGGCCGAGGCGGTCCGCGCCGGCATCTCGGACCCGTCGACGACGGTGCTTCCAGTGGGGGTCGGGCCGGCGGCGGCCGCCGCCACCACCGCCCGGCTGTTGGTGCTCGCCGAGGCGGCCGGCCGGCCCTACCGCGGCGTGGTCAGCGCGGGCGTGGCGGGCGGATTCGCCGGCCGGGTGGAGGTGGGTGCCACGGTGCTGGGCACCGTGGCGGTCGCCGCCGACCTGGGCGCCGAGTCACCGGCGGGTTTCCTCCCGGTGGACGAGCTGGGCATGCCCCCGGAGTGGCTCGGCGGCGGCATCGTCCTCCCCGCCGACCCGGGGCTGCTGGCCGCGTTGCGGGCCGGGCTACCGGCGGCCACGGTCGGCCCGGTGCTGACCGTCAGCACGGTGACCGGCACCGCCGCCAGCACCGCCGCCCTGCGCCGGCGCCACCCGGACGCGGTCGCCGAGGCCATGGAGGGGTACGCCGTCGCCGTCGCCGCCGCGCAGGCCGGCGTCCCGTTCGTCGAACTGCGGACCGTCTCCAACCCCATCGGCCCCCGCGACCGCGGTGCCTGGCGCATGCGCGAGGCGTTCGTCGCCCTGACCGCCGCCGCTGCCGCCCTGACCTGACCGACCCCGCTCAGCCCGCCACGATCAGCCCGCCACGATCAGCCGGCCGCCCGACCGCCAGCCGGCCGGTCCAGGCGCAGCGCGGCCGGGCGGCTCGCCTCCAGGCGATAACCGCAGGCGAGGAGGAACCCGACACCGCCGATCCCCGCGACCGCGTGCGCCGTCCGGATGCCCACCCGGTCCATCTCGTCACCGAGGAGCCGAAGCAGCCGGCGGCCGATGCCCAGGAAGCGCAACTGGGGCGCGACGACGACGCCGTCCAGCACCATCTCCCGCCGGTCGCCCAGGTCGTCGCCGAGTAGCAGGTCCTCGCTCCGTTCGTGCGCGCGCAGTTCACCGACCAGTTCGCCACCGGGCAGCTCGGCCACGAGCCGCCAGCACCCGTCCGGCACTCCCTCGCCCGCCCGCCGGCATCGCACGGCGGCACGGACCCGCTCCCGCACCCGCCGTTCGTCGCGACGGCGGCGATCGACGTCGTACGTCATCGCCGGGACCCGTGCCGGCCACTGCTCCGCAGGAACGTACCAGTGCCCCCACCACGCACCCGGCCAGTCCTTCAGCGTCCGGACCTCGCGGGCGTCGAGATGCGCCGGGTAGCGACGGCCGCCCTCATCGCGCCGCCCCTCGTGCGGAACCGGCGGCACCGCGACGATCCCCGGACCGCCCGAGGCCTCCGGCCACCCGCCCTGGTCAGCGCCACCCCGGATCCCCACCCCCAACTCGCCACCGGCGGCGAGGACCAGTCGCTCCACCGTCCGCCACCGTGGATCGGCCCGTGGGTCGGATTCGATCCGCGCCACGGTGCTCTTGGGCACACCCGCACGCTGCGCCAGCTCCCGCTGGCTCAGGTCCGCCGCACGCCGCAACGCCCGCAGCACCGTCCCCACATCGATCGGCCCCACCGCTCCCACCGCCGCTACCGGCCTGGTCGGCCCAGTCGGCCCGATCGGCCCGCCCGGGCCGGTCCGCTCGCTCATTCCCCGATGGTTCCGCTCGACCACGCGACCTTCAACACCGGCATCCAGCCCTGTGGAAAAACCTGTGGATAACCGGCCTCCGGCGGGGTGGGCGGTCACCGCCACGGCACTGTCGAGCTGCCCCATCTGTGCGACCACCACCGGCCCAGCACGTCGAGCACCGGCCGCAGGGACATGCCCGGCCCGGTCAGCGCATAGCAGTCCGCCCACGCGATCCGCTCGTCGGCCGCACCGACTCGGCTCGACGGAGCGACTGGACGGAGCGGCCCGGCTCGGCCCTGTTCGGCTCGGCCCTGTTCGGCTCGGCTCGGCTCGGCCCGGCTCGGCTCGGCCCGGCCTGGCCCAGCTCGGCCCAGCTCGGCCCAGCTCGGCCCAGCCCAGCCCAGCTCGGCCCGGCCCGGCACGGTTCGATTCGGCTCGGCCCGGCCCGGCCCAGCTCGGCTCGGCTCGGCTCGGCTCGGCCCGGCCCGGCTCATTTGGTTCGACGGGGCGTGGCTGAGGCCAGGTCCTCTGTCAGGCGTGCGACGTGCCGGCATGGATGGACGAGGGCTCCTCGCTCTGGCCCGACGCCGGCGCCTGCCCCATCCATGCGGGCAGCTCGACAGCGCGCGGTGACACTTACCGCCTGCCTGCCAGCCAGCCGCGGAGGCCGTTGTCCGGCCCGACACCCCCACCTGCCTGCCAGCCGTGGGGGCCGCTGACCGGCCCGACACCCCTGTGCCACCGGAACAGGTCACATCGCGGGGCCGGGCCACGACGTGCCGCCGGGGGCGGGGATACCGTGGGAGCGTGGCGCTCTCGCTGGCGATCTCGCCCTGCCCCAACGACACGTTCGTCTTCCACGCCCTGGTGCACGGTCTCGTGCCCGGCGCCCCGCCGGTCGACGTCACGTACGCCGACGTGGACGTCACCAACACGGCTGCCGAGCGCGGGGCGTTCGACCTGGTCAAGGTGAGCTACGCGGCGCTGCCCTGGCTGCTGGAGGACTACCACCTGCTGCCCTGCGGGGGCGCCCTCGGCCGTGGCTGCGGCCCGCTGGTGCTGACCCGCGGAAACAGTCACGACGGCACCGACCGGCCCGGCCACACCGACCGCCCCGACCTGACCGGCGCCACGGTGGCGGTGCCCGGTGACCGGACCACGGCGTACCTGCTCTTCCGGCTCTGGGCGGCCGAGCGGCCCCCGGCGCGGATCGAGGTCGTGCCGTTCCACGAGATCATGCCGGGGGTCGCCGCCGGCCGGTACGACGCCGGCCTGGTCATCCACGAGGCCCGGTTCACCTACCCGCGCCACGGCCTGGCCGCCCTGGTCGACCTCGGCGAGTGGTGGGAGGCCGACACCGGCCTGCCCATCCCCCTCGGCGCCATCCTGGCCCGACGCGGCGCGGTCGACCCGGAGGCCGCAGCCGGGTGGGTCCGCGAGTCGGTCCGCCGGGCCTGGGCCGACCCGGCCGCCAGCCGGGAGTACGTGCTGGCGCACGCCCAGGAGATGGAGCCCGACGTCGTGGACCGGCACATCGGCCTCTACGTCAACGAGTTCACCGCGGATCTGGGGGACGCGGGGTTCGCCGCCGTGGAGGCGCTGCTCGGCCGGGCCGCCGACGCCGGGCTGGTGCCTCAGACCTCCAGCTCGTTGGCGACCGCGTGGACCAGCTGAGCGATCTTCTGGGCGGTCTTGCGGTCCGGGAAGCGGCCCCGGCGCAGGTCCGGCTGGACCTTCGCCTCCAGCACCTTGATCATGTCCTCGACGAGGCCGTGCAGCTCCTCCGCCGGCCGGCGGCGCAGCTCCGACATCGAGGGCGGGGCGTCGAGCAGCTTGACCCCCATCGCCTGCGCGCCCCGGCGGCTGTCGACCACGCTGAAGTCGACCCGCTGGCCACCCTTGAGGTCGGTGACACCCGCCGGTAGCGCGCCCTTGGGCAGGAACACGTCGCCACCCTCGTCACTGGTGACGAAACCGTATCCCTTGGCCGCGTCATACCACTTCACTCGACCCGTCGGCACCTGAGAACCCCTGCTTCGCTTGAGACGACTACTGCTCCAAGGCTAGCCGGATCATGCCGTCCAGCGCCGCCGGGAATCCGGTGAGATCGTCCAGCACCAGTTCCGCCCCGGCGGCCCGCAGTTCGTCGGCCTGACAGGGGCCCGTGGCGACCCCGATGCCGGGCACCCCCGCCGCCCCGGCGGCCACCATGTCGGCCACGTGGTCGCCGACGTAGTGGGTCGCGCCGTGCCTCCGCAGCGCGGTCGCCTTCCCCTCCGCGAACAGGTCGCCGGCCACCTCGTCGACCGTCAGCCCGAGGTGGTCGAGGTGCAGCCGGGCCAGGCGGCCCAGCTTGGCGGTGACCACCAGCACCCGCCCGCCGCGTTCGCGTACCGCGTCGATCGCGGCGGCGGCGCCGGGGAGCGGGAGGCTGGGCGTGATCGCGTACGCCGGGTACAGCTCGCGGTACGTCCGCACGGCCGCGTCGACCTGCTCGGACGGGAACCAGTGGGCGATCTCGGTACGCAGCGGCGGGCCGAGCCGCGACACGGCGGCCTCGGCGTCGACGTGCACCCCCGTCCGCGCGGTCAACGCCCGGAAGGTGTCGGCGATGCCGGGACGCGAGTCGACCAGGGTCATGTCGAGGTCGAAGCCGACCGTGAGCACTGCCATCCGGAGAACGTACCCGCTCGCCCCGATCCAGCCGGACGTCCGAGGGGCGGAGGACCCCCCGCCCGGGCTAGCGTGGAACGACGATGACCACCTCACTCGCCGACCGCCTGCGCTCGCTGCCCGACGAGTCGCTCGCCGCCCTCCTCCAACTGCGGCCGGACCTCGTCGTACCCGTGCCCGCCGACATCTCCGCGCTCGCCGTCCGGGCCCAGTCCCGGGTCTCGGTGGCCCGCGCGCTCGACGGGCTGGACCAGTTCACCCTGCTGGTGCTGGACGCCGCCCGGCTGACCCGGCACCCGGTCGAGCGGACCACCTCCACCGAGGCCGTGCTCGCCATGGCCACCGCCGGCCCGCAGCCACCCGCCCCCACCGCCGTCCGCGCCGCGGTGGACCGGCTGCGCGCGCTCTTCCTGCTGCACGGCCCCGAGCACGACCTGCACGTGGCGGCCGGCGTCGACGAGGTGTCCCCGTACCCCGCGGGGCTGGGCCGGCCGGCGGAGGAGCTGGACCCGCGGGCGGCGGCGCTCTGCGCGGACCCGGCGAAGCTGCGGCGGACGCTGCTGGCCGCGCCGCCCTCGGCCCGGGCGATCCTGGACCGGCTGGCGGCCGGCCCGCCCGTCGGCAGCGTGCCGGCGGGCGCGTTGCAGGCACCGCCGGTCGGCGCGGAGGACGACCTTCCCCCCGACCCGACCAACGGCGGTGCGCCCACCGGCTCGCCCGTGCGCTGGCTGGTCGACCACCGCCTGCTGGTACTCGTCTCCGGCCCGAGCAAGGCCGGCGCCACCGGCACCGTCGAGCTGCCCCGGGAGGTCGGCCTGCTGCTGCGCCGGGACAGCGGCCCGCTCGGCCCGCTGCGCGCCGGGCCGCCGCCGGTGGCCACCGCGCCGCGTGAGCCGAAAGCCGCCGACTCCGCCGGGGCCGGGCAGACCATGGAGGTGGTACGCCGCGCCGAGGCGCTGCTGGAGCAGCTCGCCGCCGAACCCGTGCCGGTGCTCCGCTCCGGCGGTCTCGGCGTCCGTGACCTGCGCCGGCTGGCCCGGTCGATCGGGGTGGACGAGCCGGCCGCCGCCCTGCTGCTGGAGGCGGCGTACGCGGCCGGGCTGATCGGCGAGCTGGACCTGCCGGGGGCCACCACCACCCGGTACGGGGCCGACCAGCAGGTCCTGCCCACCGCCGGGTACGAGGTGTGGCGGGCCGGGTCGCTGGCGCAGCGCTGGGAGCAGTTCGCCCGGGCCTGGCTGACGATGACCCGGCAGGTCGGGCTGGTCGGGCAGCGCGACGACCGGGACAGGCCGATCACGGTGCTCTCCGCCGAGGCGGAACGGGCCGGCGCGCCGGCCGCCCGGCGGGCGGTGCTCGGGGTGCTCGCCGACCTGGAGCCGGCCACCGGGCCCACCCCCGAGGAGGTGCTGGAACTGCTCGACTGGCGGGCGCCGAGGCGGGCCCGGGGGCGGGAGAGCGCGCACCGCGACGTGCTGACCGAGGCGGCCGCGCTGGGCGTCACCGGGCTGGGGGCGCTCACCTCGTACGGGCGGCTGCTGCTCGCCGACGTGACGGCGGCCGACGAGCGGGGCGGGGACGACCCGCTCGGCCTGCGGATCGACGCCGAGAGCGACGACGCGACAAGTGCCGTACGCGCGCTGGACGCCCTGCTGCCCGCCCCGGTCGACCACTTCCTCGTGCAGGCCGACCTGACCGTCGTGGTGCCCGGACCGGCCGACCCGGCCCTCGCCGCCGAGTTGGAGGTGGTGGCCGAGCCCGAGTCGGCCGGTGGGGCCAGCGTCCACCGGGTCACCACGGCCAGCGTGCGCCGGGCCCTGGACGCCGGTTTCTCCGCCGACGAACTGCACGCCCTGTTCCGGCGGCGGTCCCGTACCCCCGTCCCGCAGGGGCTGACCTACCTCGTGGACGACGTGGCCCGTAAGCACGGTGGGTTGCGGGTCGGCTCCGCCGGGGCGTACGTGCGCAGCGACGACGAGGCGCTGCTGACCGAGGTGCTCGCCGACCGGCGGCTGGAGTCGCTGGCGCTGCGCCGGCTGGCCCCGACGGTGCTGTCGACGCCGTGCCAGGTGGGCCGGATGTTGACGGCGCTGCGCGACGCCGGGTACGCCCCGGTGCCGGAGGACGCGAGCGGGGTGGCGGTGCTCGCCCGGTCGAAGACCCGGCGGGCTCCGGCGCGGGTGCCGGTGACCACCCGGACCCTCGACCCGCTGGCCGCACCGAGGCTGTCCATGCCCCGCCTGCGCGGGGTGGTGGAGCAGATCCGGCGGGGTGACGCGGCGGCCCGGGCCGCCCGGCGCGCGCCGGCGGTGGTCCGGGGTGGCGCCGGGCGCAGCGGTCCGGCGCCGGTGCACACCCACAGCGACGCCCTCGCCGTGCTCCAGCAGGCGATCCGGGACAAGGCGCTGGTCTGGGTCGGCTACGTCGACGCGCACGGGGCGACCGCGTCCCGGCTCGTCCGGCCGGTCTCGATCGGCGCCGGTTACCTGCGCGCCGAGGACGAACGGACGGAGATGCTGCACACCTTCGCCCTGCACCGGATCACGGCGGCGGCGCTGAAGGACTGAGCGGGCCGGGTCAGCGCCGGCTGCGGCGTACCGTCCCGACGACCGAGATGACCAGCAGCAGCGCGAACCCGGCGCCGGCCGACTCGCCGACCGAGTCGACGAAGCCCTGTCGGAGCACCAGCCAGCCGAAGAGGAACCAACCGACGAGCACCACGGCGGCGGCCGCGTACGCGACGACGGTGGCGGTGGAGACCTCCCCGGCGGGCGACCGGTCGCGTTCGGGACTGTGTTCCGGGGCCACTTCACGGTCGACCGTCATCTCCGAGCCTCCCCGTCCGGTTCGACGTCTGACGTCCAGCGTGTCACTCCCGTGGCGGGAGTGACAGGGGACAAGGCCCGGATCGGACGACTTGTGCGACGCAGGCCACGCAGGCGACCCGGACGCCGGACGGCTCAGGTGCCGGGGCGGCGGCCGAACAGCACGACCTTGCTGCCCACCTTGCCCAACTCCCAGAAGCGGACGGCGTCGCCGGGGAGCAGGTTGATGCAGCCGTGCGAGCCGATCGACTTGTTGTGCAGGTAGGTGGTGGTCTGGTGGTAGCCCATCCCCTGGGTGAAGTGCTGCCAGTAGGGCAGCCAGACCTCGTACGGGTCGGACCACTCCTTCACGTTGCGATAGTTGATCTTGAACGTGCCGGCCGGGGTGCGGTAACCGGGCATACCCGTCCGGGTGACGGTCGGCTTCACCAGCACCTTGCCGTTGCGCATGACCCAGGTGGTCTGCCGGGTCAGGTCGATGCAGAAGGTGGTGCCCGAGCCGGCCCCGCAGCGCCGGGTGTCGGTGGTGGCCAGTCGCTTCGCCACGTCGAAGGTGGTGGGCCCGGCCCGACCGTGGGCGGGGCGGATGTCGTACCGCTTCTGGAACTTCTTGATGGCGGCGCAGTCGGCGGCGGACTGCCGGCCGTCCACGGTCACCGAGCCGAACCCGCCCAGCCGGGCGAGGTGGGTCTCCACCTCGCGCTGGTGCTCGCCCTGCGGGCAGCCGGCGGCGGACGGCGACCCGGTGGGCTTCGCCGCGGTGCGCGACGGCTTCGGCGTGCTCGGCTTCGGCGTGGAACTGGCCTTCGGCTTCGGCTTCTGCGGTGCCCTGCTGGGCCGCGCCCGCTGGTCGGGCCCGGGCGCACCGCTCGCCCCCGTTGTCCTGTCCGCAGCCCCGACCGGGACGGGTCCCCCGCCCCCGCCGCCGTCGGCCTGCGGATCGAACGCGCACGCACCGGCGCCGACCAGCGTGACCACGGCCAGGGCTACGAGCCGGGTGGTGGTCCGGACGTGTTTCATGACGCCTCCCTGACGCGTGTCACTCTGCTAGACGTTGCGAGTACGGCTCCGGTTGCGCCCCGTGTCCAGATTTTTCCGCCGTCCTCCCCGTGCGTGCAAGACTGGTGGGTCGGCCTGGGGCGGGTCAGTCGCCTCCCGAACAGCCGGCGACCCGAGTCGGAGGAGAGGCACTGGCGTGAGCGGTGGACCCCTGATCGTGCAGTCGGACAAGACCCTGCTGCTGGAGATCGACCACCCCGACGCGCAGGCATGCCGGATGGCCATCGCGCCGTTCGCCGAGCTGGAGCGCTCCCCCGAGCACGTGCACACCTACCGGCTGACGCCGCTCGGGCTGTGGAACGCGCGCGCCGCCGGGCACGACGCCGAGAGCGTGGTGGACGCGCTGATCAAGTACTCCCGCTACCCGGTGCCGCACGCGCTGCTGGTCGACGTGGCCGAGACGATGGACCGGTACGGCCGGCTCCAACTCGCCAACGACCCGGCGCACGGCCTGGTGCTGCGGGCGCTGGACCGGCTGGTGCTGATCGAGGTCGCCAAGAGCAAGAAGCTCGCCGGGATGCTCGGCGCGAAGCTCGACGACGACACGATCGCGGTGCACCCCTCCGAGCGCGGCCGGCTCAAGCAGGCGCTGCTCAAGCTGGGTTGGCCGGCGGAGGACCTGGCCGGCTACGTCGACGGCGAGGCCCACCCGATCGAGCTGGCCGAGGCCGGCAGGGACGGCCGGAAGCCGTGGACGCTGCGGTCGTACCAGCGGGAGGCCGTGGAGGCGTTCTGGGCCGGCGGGTCGGGCGTCGTGGTGCTGCCCTGCGGCGCCGGCAAGACACTCGTCGGGGCGGCGGCGATGGCCGAGGCGAAGGCGACCACGCTGATCCTCGTCACGAACACGGTCGCCGGCCGGCAGTGGAAGCGCGAGCTGATCGCCCGCACGTCGCTGACCGAGGAGGAGATCGGCGAGTACTCGGGCGAGCGCAAGGAGATCCGCCCGGTCACCATCGCCACGTACCAGGTGCTCACCTCGCGCAAGAAGGGCGCCTTCACCCACCTGGACCTCTTCGGGGCCCGCGACTGGGGCCTGGTCGTCTACGACGAGGTGCACCTGCTGCCCGCGCCGATCTTCCGCTTCACCGCGGACCTCCAGGCCCGCCGCCGGCTGGGCCTCACGGCGACCCTGGTACGCGAGGACGGCCGCGAGGGCGACGTGTTCAGCCTGATCGGCCCGAAGCGGTACGACGCGCCGTGGAAGGACATCGAGTCGCAGGGCTGGATCGCCCCCGCCCAGTGCACCGAGGTACGCGTGACGCTCACCGACGCGGAGCGGATGTCGTACGCGACGGCGGAGGCCGAGGAGCGCTACCGGATGGCGGCCACCGCCCGCACCAAGCTGCCCGTGGTGAAGGCGCTTGTCGACCGGCACCCGGACGACCAGGTCCTCGTCATCGGCGGCTACATCGACCAGCTGCACCAGCTCGGGGAATACCTCGACGCGCCCATCGTGCAGGGCTCGACCACCAACAAGGAACGCGAGCGGCTCTTCGACGCGTTCCGCTCCGGTGAGGTACGCACCCTGGTCATCTCGAAGGTCGGCAACTTCTCCATCGACCTGCCCGAGGCGGCCGTGGCGATCCAGGTCTCCGGCACGTTCGGGTCACGGCAGGAGGAGGCACAGCGGCTGGGCCGGGTGCTGCGCCCCAAGGCCGACGGCCGGCAGGCGCACTTCTACACGGTCGTCTCCCGCGACACCATCGACACGGAGTACGCGGCGCACCGGCAGCGCTTCCTGGCGGAGCAGGGGTACGCGTACACGATCGTCGACGCGGACGACATCCTCGGCCCCAAGCTGCCGACGGTCGACTGACTCACGTCGGAGAATCAGGGTCAGACCATGTTGCGGTAGCCGGCGTCGATGACCCGCCGGGCCGCCTCGTCGTAGTACTTCGGATCACTCGGGGCGAACGTGCCGAGGCCGTCGACATACCGGTTGACCATGCAGAAGGCCGCCGCGATCAGCACCGTGTCGTGGATCTCCTCGTCGGTGGCGCCCTCGGCACGGGCGGTCGCGACCAGTTCGGGCGTGACCTCACGTCCACTGCGCTGCACGGCCCCGGCGATGTGCAGCAGGGCGCGCAGCCTGGCGCTGACCGGGGCGCTGTCCAGGTCGGCGCGCACCTGGTCGACCAGGCTCATTCCCTCGTCGAGCAGGGCGGCGGCGAACGCCGAGTGCGCCGAGCAGCAGAAGGTGCACTCGTTCAGTCCGGAGACGTACGCGGCGATCAGCTCGCGGTCCGCCATCGGCAGGCTGAGCGGCCCGCGCAGCAGGGTCTCGGCCAGTTCCATCATCGGCTTGCCGGTCACCGGTCGGTACTTCATCAGGCCCCGGACACCGGGAAACTCGTTCTCGTCCACGCCCAGGTCGATGTGCGCCATGACGTCGTGCCCCCCATTCGACCAGCGGATGAAACTTCGTCAGACGACCCGGCGGTAGCCGGCGCTGACGATGCGCTCGGACGCCTGCGCGTACCACCCCGGGGCGGTCGCCGGCTGGGTGCCGAGGCCGTCGACGTACCGGTTGAACATGCAGAAGGCCGCCGCTATGAGCACCGTGTCGTGGATCTCCAGGTCGGTGGCGCCCTCGGCACGGGCGGTCGCGACCAGTTCGGGCGTGACCTCACGTCCGCTGACCTGGACGGCCCCGGCGATGTGCAGCAGGGCGCGCAGCTTCGCGGAGATCGGGGCGTTGTCCGGGTCGGCGCGCACCTGGTCGACCAGGGTCATCCCCTCGTCGAGTTGCGCCGCCGCGTACGCCGAGTGCGCCGAGCAGCAGTAGGTGCACTCGTTGCGGCCGGAGACGTACGCGGCGATCAGTTCCCGTTCCCCGGGGGCGAGCGGGTGCGGTCCGCGCAGCAGCACCTCGACCAGCTCAAGCAACGGTTGGCCGGTCTCCGGCCGGAAGCGCAGCGGCCCACGGATGCCGGGAAGCTCGGCCTCGTCCACGCCTAGATCTATGTATGCGATGGGGTCACTCTCCTGGCTCCGAAGCCGGTCCCTGAGCACGACTATCAATCGAACCTAGTCAATCAATCGCGGCATCTCAAGAGTGTTTCGTGCGGTGATGAGCAGCAAGGACTGCCACCGGGTGCCCGAAGCCTTGAACGAGAAAGATCAGCAGGGCGCACGCCACTGGGTCTTCTGCGACCGACCCCTGCCCGGCGGCGGCGGTGCGCGCTGGCGGTCGACCACACCGGCCGCGCTCGCGGCGCGCGCCGCGGCTCGCCCGAGGCTGAAGAAGCGACGATGGCCACCACGGCTGCGGCAGAGGTACAATTTTCTGTACTTGCAATGGGGGGCGATCATGCGGACCGTGAACTTCACTCAGCTACGCCAGAACCTGGCCGCCGAACTCGACAGCGTCATCAACGACGCCGAAGAGGTGGTGGTGACCCGGTCGGGTCACGAGCCGGTGGTCATCGTGCCGCTCGCGGAGTACGAGGCGATGAAGGAGACCGAGTATCTCCTGCGCAACCCGAGCAACGCCGCAGCGCTGCGCCGTTCGATCGCGGAACTCGATCAGGGTGCTGCCGTCGAACGGAAGCTGATCGATCCCGCTGATGTCCGGGACGTCGCGTGAGGCTGGTCTTCACGCCGACGGCATGGAACCAGTACCTCAGTCACACCGACCGCAAGCTGGTCAAACGCATCAACGATCTGATCGCGGACGTCCTCCGCAACGGGTACGAGGGCATCGGAAAACCGGAACCCCTCCGAGGGGAGCTGTCCGGCTTCTGGTCGCGGCGGATCGATCGCGAACACCGGCTGGTCTACCGGATCACGGAAGGTGATGTCGAGATCATCGCCTGCCGCTACCACTACGCCGACAGGTGACGGTCACCTTCGACCGGGTCCCGGCCGCCCCGGATACGGAAGGGTCGACGGACCGCCAGCAGCAGCCCGTCGACCCTCCGGAAATCTGACTCTCAGCCGGCGCCGCCGGCCCGGAACGCGACCCAGGCGTCACTCATCCGGTCGGCCTGCCCGGGGGTGAACATGTTCATGCAGGAGTCCTGCGTGTAGTCCATGAAGTTGTGGATCGGGTCCAGCCCGGGTGCGGTGCAGGTGTCCGCGCCCACGGGGCAGTTGAACTGCGGCGCCGCCTCGCGCGGGGTGTCCGCGACGAAGTCGCCGGCCGCGGAGCAGCCGTGCGCGAAGGTGTGCTCCAGCATCAGCCAGTGCCCGACCTCGTGCGTCAGCGTGTCACCGAGGGCGTACTTGCCCGCCGTGCCGCCCGGCATCGACTCGTCGAGCAGCACCACGCCGTCGATGTAGTCCCGGCCGTTGTTGTAGCCCTTCGGGAAGTACGCCCAGCCGAGCAGGCCGTCGCCGATGTTCGCCGCGTACACGTTGAGGGTGCGCGAGTCGCCGGTGTGCAGCGCCTTCTTCATGTCCCGCTCGTTCTTGCCGGGCACGACCGTGTACCAGTCGCTGTTCACCGTCCACGTGGTGTCGACGTGGTCGAACCGGAACGGCGTGTCGGAGGCGGCCGCGGCCGTACGGCCGGAGAACGAGTCGTTGAGCACCTCGACCTGCGCCGCGATCATGGTGTTCCACCGGGCCGTCTCCGCCGCGCTGAGCGGGTGGTCGGAGATCATGTGGAACACGGTGGGCACGGTGACGCTGCCGTTGGGCAGGCGCGGGGCGTCCTTGATGACGCCGTAGGCGTTCGCCTCGTTCTTGGAGTACAGCTCCGGCTCGTGCGCGGTGGCGCCCTCGGCGACCCGGGCCACGCTGTGCTCGTGGGCGTCCGGCTCACACTCGGCGGCGCCCGGGGAGACGGTCGCGGGCGATGCCACCGCGCCGTGGGCGCCACCGGACGCCAGGAAGGTCGCGGCGGTGACGGTGAGGACTGCCAGTTGGAAGATCGGTCTCCTGTGCATCGGTGCACCTTTCGAGGAATGGAGACGGTGCGGAGTCGACGCGGGGTTGCCACGAACAAGGTCAATGGCGTCGTCTTCCCGGTATGAGACCACGCCGGCCGCACCGGCAAAAGACCTGGGTAAAGGGGCCGGCATCGGTGTAACGGCAGGGGGCCGGGAAGCGCTGTTGGAAGACGCTCGGGCCGTTCAGGGGCCGCGTCGGGCCGTCCCAGCCACCGGCGAGGGTGTCAGAGCACCCGGGTGACCTGCTCGGCGGCGACCCGGGCGTCCAGGGTCGCCGGGTCGAGGTTGGCGCAGAGCACCACGGACGCGCCGACGGCCAGCGGCGCCAGCAGCCAGTACACGGGCTGCTCGTGCTCGGCGACGTCGACCAGCAGCCGGTCGCCGGCCTTCAGGTCGAGCCGCTCCGCCACGGCCAGCGCGACGCTGCCCCACTCGCGGTAGCTCGTGCCGTCCGGGCTGGCCGCGTCGGCGCTGGTCAGCGGGGTGGCCGCGGGCAGCGCGTCGGCGTGCCGGCCGACCTCGGCGAGCCAGTCCAGGTAGCCCAGGGGCCGCTCCCCGCGCGGCGCGGCGCCGAGGGAGAGCACGTAGCGGTGCCGCGCCTCGGGCACGTCCTCCAGCCAGTCGTCCAGCCGCTGCGCGCTGACGAAGAGCGCGTCGTACGGCCGGTCGGCGCCCGGTTCGAGCGACGGCAGGCCGGCGGTCGCCCGGGGGCGGAAGGACACGGCCACCCCGGCCGACCAGGCGCCCAGCAGCACGGCGGCGGTCTGCCAGTGCGCCGGGAGCAGCACCGCCGCCCGGTCGCCGACGCCGAGCCCGCAGCCCTCGCGCAGCAGCCCGGCGGCCCGCGCCGCCCAGCCACCCAGCTCCGTCGCGGTCAGGTCGACCCGCTCGCCGGTCGCGTCGTCGAGGTAGGTGAGCAGGGGTCGGTCCACCTCTGCGGCCAGTGGATCCCGGACGAGGGCTTCGGTCGGGTTCATGTCGTACTCCTCGGCAGGCTGCGGCCACCCTACTCAACGGCCGACAAGCCGGCTGTCCACCGCCGCCCTGTGCCTGCTGCCGCGCAGATCTTGGACAAGTCTCGTCAGGTACGAACGGAACCTGTCCAAGAATCAGTCTCAGCCGGTTGGCAGTTCAGGGCCGCCGTCGAGCAGCGGGGCGAGCAGGTCCCCCTGCTTCTCCACCCGCTTCAGCACCTCGCCGGCCGTGTACGGCTTCGACGCCGGCCGCTTCCCCGCCGCGCCCGCCTCGACCTCGTCCCAGGTCAGCGGGGTGGAGACGGACGGCACGGACTGGGCCCGCAGCGAGTACGGGGACACCGTCGTCTTGGCCGCGTTGTTCTGGCTCCAGTCGATGAAGATCTTGCCCGGCCGCAGGTTCTTCGCCATCTTCGACACGACCAGCTTCGGGTGTGCCTGCTCCAGTTCCTGCGCGATCCGCTTGGCGTAGTCGGAGACGAGATCGGCGGACTGGGTGCCGGCGACCGGGCAGCAGAGCTGCATGCCCTTCTTCCCCGAGGTCTTGGGATAAGAGGAGATGCCGTCGTCGGCCAGCCGGTCGCGCAGCAGCAGCGCCACCTGGCAGCACTGGCGCAGGGTCGCCGGTGACCCGGGGTCGAGGTCGACGACCATCATGTCCGGGTGCCCGCCGACCTTCCACTGCGGCGTGTGCAACTCCAGGGCGGCGAGGTTGGCCAGCCAGACGAGGGTGGGCAGGTCGTCGGCCACCACGTAGTCGATGGTCTCGCGGCCCTTGCTCGACCCGGGCGCGGGCAGCGTCTCGGTGCGTACCCAGCCGGGGGTGGCGGCGGGGGCGTTCTTCTCGAAGAAGGAGCCGCCGGTGACCCCGTTGGGGAAGCGGATCCGGGTCAGCGGGCGGTCGGCCAGGTGCGGCAGGAGCACCGGGGCGATCCGGGTGTAGTAGTCGATCACCTCGCCCTTGGTGAAGCCGGCCTCGGGATAGAGCACCTTGTCCAGGTTGGACAGGTCCAGCGCGCGTCCCTCGACGTCCACCCGGAAACGCTCAGCCGGCATCGTCGACCTCCTCGGCAGGCTTGTCCGGGCGCAGCCGGAGCACCCGGGGAAACCGCAGCCGGCCGTCCGGCGTGCGCTGGCCGTACTTCACCTCCACCACGACCATGGGGGTTACCCAGATCGCACCGCGGGCATCTTCGCGCGGCACGTCACCGGCGAACGGCGCCGCGCCGGTCCGCAGCGGCTCCAGCTCGCGGAGCAGTTCCCGCTCGATGGCCGCGCCGATGCCGCCGCCGACCCGCCCCCGGTAGGTGAGCCGCCCGTCCGGGCGCGGCACCCCGACCAGCAGGCCGCCGATCCTGCGCGCCCCGGGCCGCCAGCCGCCGACCACGAAGTCGCCGGTGACCTCCAGCTTGACCTTCACCCAGTCCGGCGAGCGCACGCCCGGCCGGTAGACCGACCCGACCCGCTTGGCCATCACCCCCTCCAGGCCGTGCTCGCCGGCGGCCTCGTAGGTGGCCGGGCCGTCGCCGAAGACCGGCGGCACCGCCCACCGCGCGCCGCCGAGCGCCAGGCCGTCGAGGGTCTCCCGTCGGCGGGCGTACGGCCAGCCGGTCAGGTCCTCGCCGTCGAGCCGGAGCAGATCGAAGATCATGTACGTCACAGGCATGGCCGCGGCCAGCCGGGCCGCCTTGTTCCGGTCGCGGACGTGCATCCGCTCGGCCAGCGCGGTGAACGAGGGCTGCCCGGTCTCGCCGAGCAGCACCACCTCGCCGTCGAGCAGCGCGTCGCCCACCTGCCCGGACAGGGGGGCCAGTTCCGGGTACGCGACGGTGATCTCCACGCCGCTGCGGGCGTACATGTGCTGCCGGCCGCCGGAGATGTCGGCGAGCGCGCGGACACCGTCCCACTTGAACTCGTAGGCCCAGCCGGCACCCGCCGGGAGCGGCCCGGTCATCGCGAGCATCGGCTTGAGCGGCGCGCCGGGCACCTTCCGACTGTACTTGCGCACGGAAGCGCTCGCGTGGCCTTCGATCATTTGCGATCCTGGTTTCACCGGCGAGAGGAGCACGGGGATGCGGGCCATCTGGAAGGGAGCCGTCTCGTTCGGCCTCGTCTCGATCGGGGTCAAGCTCTACTCGGCCACCGAGGAGAAGGACATCCGCTTCCACCAGGTGCACCGGGAGGACGGCGGCCGCATCCGCTACAAGCGCACCTGCCAGGTCTGCGGCGAGGAGGTCAGCTACGACGACATCGCCAAGGGCTACGACATCGGCGGCGGCGAGATGGTGATCCTCACCGACGAGGACTTCGCCGAGCTGCCGCTGTCCAGCTCGCGCGCGATCGACGTGCTGGAGTTCGTCCCGGCCGAGCAGGTCGACCCGATCCTCTACAACAAGGCGTACTTCCTGGAGCCCGAGGGCACTGCCACCAAGCCGTACGTGCTGCTGCGCGACGCGCTCGCCGACTCGGAGCGGGTGGCGATCGTCAAGGTGGCACTGCGCCAGCGGGAACAGCTCGCCACGCTGCGGGTCCGTGAGGGCGTGCTGCTGCTCAACACGATGCTCTGGCCGGACGAGATCCGTACCCCCGACTTCGGTTTCCTCGACGAGGACCTGAAGGTCCGCGCGCCGGAGCTGGCGATGGCCAGTTCGCTGATCGACTCGATGGCCGGCGAGTTCGAGCCGGACGCGTTCACCGACGACTACCGGACGGCGCTCCAGGAGGTCATCGACGCCAAGGTGGAGGGCCGCGAGGTGGTCCAGCCGGAGGAGGTCGAGGAGGCCCCGCCCGCGGCGGTGGACCTGATGGCGGCGCTGCGGGCGTCCGTGGACCGGGCCCGGGCCGCCCGTGGTGAGGCGCCGGCCGGCGGGGGCGGGGAGCCCACCCCTATCTCTTCGGCCCGTTCGGCGCAGAAGAAGGCCGCCGAGAAGAAGCCGGCGAAGGCGCCGGCCAAGAAGGCCGCCGAGAAGAAGGCCCCGGCCAAGAAGACGGCTGCGAAGAAGGCGGCGCCGAAGAAGGCCGCCGAGGGTGAGAAGAAGCCGGCCGCCGGGAAGGCCGCCCCGAAGAAGACGGCCCGCAAGACCGCCTGAACCCCATTCGTACGCGTACCCGTCTCCCGCACGGGCTGTGTTCTCCGACTCCGTTACCGCGTTGGCAGGGGGCCCTTCCGCTACCGAAAACGTTAGTAAGGTGCCCTTCCTTACCGCAGGGGCGGTGGTCGAGGGGGCGCGGTGGGCGGCCGGGCGGGTACCGTGTGCGTCGGCTTTCCCCCCGGCACTCCGATGCCGGCCACACCTTCGCAGCAGGGAGTCGACGCCGTGAGCGAGCGTACGCAGAACCGAGCCCAGAAGTCGGAGCGGCGGCTGGCCGCCCAGTTGGCGGCCCAGAAGGCGGCCGAGGCGAAGCGTCGCCGGCAGGCCTGGGCCGGTGGGCTCGCCGGTGTCGCCGTGGTCGCGGTGCTGATCACCGTCTTCGTGACGATCGGGCGCAACAGCGACGGCGACGAGGACCAGACGAGCACCGCCTCCTCGGCCGGCCCGTCCGCCAGCGCCCCGGGCGCCCAGACGCCGCCCGCTCCGCAGCTCCCGGCCGGTGCGGACCCGGCGCTGGGCAGCAAGCCGACCGTCGCCGCCGGCGAGGGCGAGCTGAAGAAGCTCGTCGTGACCCCGCTGATCAAGGGCACCGGCCCGGCGGTGAAGAAGGGCCAGACGATCACCACGAACTACGTCGGCGTGTTCTACAAGGACGGCAAGGAGTTCGACTCGTCGTGGAACAGCGGCCAGCCGGCGTCCTTCGCGATCGGCGTCGGCCAGGTCATCCCGGGTTGGGACCAGGGCCTCGTCGGGGTGACCGTCGGCAGCCGTGTGCAGCTCGACCTCCCGGCCGAGCTGGCGTACGGCAACGACGCCGCCGGCGGTCGCCCGGCCGGTCCGCTGCGCTTCGTGGTGGACGTGCTCGCGGCCCAGTGACCTCGGTTTACCGGGCGATTCGCCCGGGATGTCGTCCGCCGTTGATGGGGTAGCCCACACGGGGGTTCCGGCCTGTCACCCACCCGCAGTAGGTTCAGCGTCACCCGGACGGCCCGGCCGTCCGGGTGCCATACCGGACGGGGAGGTGCACGTGACAGCGCTGGACGACGCGGGGCGGGCGGCCCGGGTGATGTGGACGCACTACGAGCCGGTCCACGCGGTCACCTACTTCCATCCCCGCGCCCGGGCCGCCTTCGAGGCGGCCGGGCTGCGGGGCTTCTGGCGCGGCTACTTCGCCGGCCGGGCCGCGCCGCTCGGGCCCACCGAGCCCGCGCCCGTGGTCGCGGCGTTCTTCAACTTCGCCCCACACACGGTGGCCCGGGCGCTGCCGGCCGTCTGGCGGCTGGCCACCCCGCAGGAGGCGCTGCGGGCGCGGCTCACCGGCGCGGTGCAGGCGCTGGCCGAGCTGACCTACGAGCTGCCCGAGTCGCACCTGGTCGAGGCCGCCGAGTTGCTGGAGGCCGCCGCCACCGAGGCGGAGCCCGCCGGCCGGGTGCTCGGCGCCGCCAACGCCGCCCTGCCGCGCGGCGAATACCCGCTGGCCCGGCTCTGGCAGGCCGCCACGACGCTGCGGGAGCAGCGCGGTGACGGGCACATCGCGGCGCTGGTCGCGGCCGATCTCGACCCGGTGGAGACGCTGGCCTGGCGGATCGCGGTCGACATCTCCCCGGCGCAGCTGCTCGGGCGGGGATGGACCGAGGAGCAGTGGGCCGACGCCCGCGCACGCCTGGTCGGGCGGGGCTGGCTGACCCCCGACGGCGAACCCACCGGGGACGGCCGGGCCCGGTTCCAGGCGATCGAGGACGCCACCGATGCCGCCGCCGCCCGCCCGTGGCGGGCGCTGGGCCCGGAAC
This sequence comes from Micromonospora sp. NPDC047074, assembly GCF_040643815.1. Classification (NCBI taxonomy): domain Bacteria; kingdom Bacillati; phylum Actinomycetota; class Actinomycetes; order Micromonosporales; family Micromonosporaceae; genus Micromonospora; species Micromonospora sp. NPDC047074. The sequence goes on along the minus strand of NZ_JBEYVB010000014.1, from coordinate 117,855 downwards.
GCACCGACCGGCTGCGGGAGCTGCTCGAACCGATCGCCCGCGCCGCGCACACCGTCATCCCGTCGAGCAACCCGATCGGCCTGCCCGCGCTACGGACCTGACCGCCGGCCGGATCCGCGTACGGCCCTTCGGGCAGGATGGGCACGTGGCGGATGCGGTGGTCTTCGACCTGGACGGCGTGATCGTGGACTCCGAGCCGGTCTGGGAGGAGGTCCGGCGGGCGTACGTGGCGGCGCACGGCGGGACCTGGCAGGCCGACACGCAGCGCCGGCTGATGGGCATGAGCACCGCGGAGTGGGCCCGCTACCTGAGCGGGGAGCTGGGCGTCGACCGGAGTGCCGAGCAGGTCGCCGCCGACGTCGTCGAGGAGATGACCCGGCGGTACGCGGCCCGCGTACCGCTGATCGACGGGGCCGACGGGGTGGTGCGCCGGCTGGCCGGGCGGTGGCCGCTGGGGCTGGCCAGTTCGTCGCCGACGCGGCTGATCGCGGCGGCCTTGGCCGCGACGGGGCTGACCGACGCGTTCGGCGCCACTCTCTCGACCGAGGAGACCAAGCGCGGCAAGCCGGCGCCGGACGTCTACCTGGCGGTCGCCGAGCGGCTGGGCGTCGACCCGGCCCGCTGCGTCGCCGTGGAGGACTCGTCCAACGGCGTACGGTCCGCGGCCGCCGCCGGGATGACGGTGGTGGCGGTGCCGCACGGCGCGTACCCGCTGGATCCGGACGCGGAGCGGCTCGCCGCCGTGGTGCTGGCCTCGATCGGCGGCCTGACCCCGGAAACGGTCTCCGCGCTCGACTAGGCGGCGATCAGGACGTCATGGACCACAAGACCGCCCGGTAGCGCCCATCACGTCCTGATCACCGGGGGTGCTCACTCGCTCGGGCTGCTCCGGGCGGCATGGGTGGGGGTTCGCCGGGTACCGCAGCCGACGAAGCCCCGGCCGGGGGCCGCCGGGTGAGGAGACGGGGATGAAGGCGATCGTGTACGAGCGCACCGGTGACGCCTCGGTGCTGCAACTGGTCGACCGGCCGGTGCCGGAGCCCGGCCCCGGCGAGGTCCTGGTGCGGGTGGCGTTCTCCGGGGTGAACCCGACGGACTGGAAGTCCCGCTCGCAGGGGAAGCTGCCGGCGGGCTGGCAGATCCCGGGGCAGGACGGCGCGGGGGTGATCGAGGCGGTCGGCGAGGGCGTCGACCAGGAGTTGATCGGCGAGCGGGTCTGGTTGTGGGAGGCCGCGTGGCAGCGGCCCTGGGGCACCGCCGCCGAGTACACGGTGGTGCCGGTCCGGCAGGCGGTGCCGCTCGGCGACGCCTCCTTCGAGCTGGGGGCCTGCCTGGGCATCCCGTTCCTCACCGCGCACCGCTGCCTGACGGCCGGCGAGTACACGCCGGACCGGCTGCACCCGGGCGCACTCAGCGACCACACGGTGCTCGTGCAGGGCGGGGCGGGCGCGGTGGGCAACGCGGCCGTCCAGCTCGCCCGGTGGGCGGACGCATGCGTGGTCGCGACGGTCAGCAGCCCGGAGAAGGCGCAGTTGGCGGCGGCGGCCGGCGCGTCCTTCGTGGTCAACTACCGGGAGCAGGACGTGGTCGAGGAGGTCCGCAAGATCGCGCCCGACGGGGTGCACACCATCGTCGAGGTCTCCGCGGCCCGAAACGCCGCCGTCGACGTGCAGCTGCTCCGGCGCGGCGGCGCGGTCTGCGTGTACGCCGACGACGGCGGGGACGAGGTGACCCTGCCGATCCGGCCGTTGATGGCACCGAACGCGCGCTGGCAGTTCGTGCTCGTCTACACCGAGCCGAAGGCGGCCAAGGCCCAGGCGGTGGTGGACGTGGCCGCCGCCGCGGCGCAGGGCGGGATCCGGGTCGGCGAGGACGCGGGCCTGCCGCTGCACCACCACCCGCTCTCGGCGGCCGTGGCGGCGCACCGGGCGGTGGAGAACTCGGTGGTCGGAAAGGTGCTGATCGCCACCAGCGGGGGTCGGTGACGCGCCCGGCGGGCCGGGCCACGGTCGCCCGGAACCCCGGTTGAGCTGGGCGAGTTTCCCCGTCACCGGGACAGAGGCGAACAACTTTCGCAAGAATGACAGTGCGGGTCAACCCGCATGGAACGGGCGGCCCCGGCGCGGTGCGAACGCCGGGGCCGCCCCTGGGGAGGGACACCTCAGGAGTTGGCCCCCACCCCGACAGGCGACGGTGCGCCTGAAACCGTTACGGGGCCGTCAGCTCCCGGACAGTCAGCTCGCCCCCGGCGTACCGGGAACGCACCACCTTCTTGTCGAACTTGCCGACGCTGGTCTTCGGCACCGCGTCGATGACGGCCCAGCGTTCCGGCAGCTGCCAGCGGGCCACCGACCCGGCCAGGAACTCCCGCAGCTCCTCGACGGTCGCCGACGCCCCCTCGCGGAGCACCACGGTGGCCAGTGGCCGCTCGCCCCAGCGCTCGTCGGGCACCCCGACCACGCACGCCTCCAGCACCGCCGGGTGGGCCATCAGGGCGTTCTCCAGCTCGACCGAGGAGATCCACTCGCCGCCGGACTTGATGACGTCCTTGGCGCGGTCCGTCAGGGCGATGTAGCCGTCCGGCGAGAGGGTGCCGACGTCACCGGTACGCAGCCAGCCGTCGCGGAACTTCTCCTCGTCGGGCACCTCGTCGCCGACGTACCGGGCGGTCACCCACGGCCCACGGACCTCCAGCTCGCCGACCGCCGTGCCGTCGGCGGGCAGCGGCTCGCCCAGCGGGCCGACGATCCGGGCCTCGACGCCCGCCGGCACCCGACCCTGCGTGTAGCGGTAGCGCCAGGCCTCCTCGCCGGTCGCGCCGGCCGGCGGCCGGGAGACCGAGCCCAGCGGGGACATCTCGGTCATCCCCCAGGCGTGGATGACGTCGATGCCGTGCCGGTCGGCGAACGCGTGCATCAGCGCCGGCGGGCAGGCCGACCCGCCGACGATCACCTCCCGGAGCGAGGAGCTGTCCACGTCGTGGGCGTCCAGGTGGGCCAGCAGGTCGGTCCAGATGGTCGGCACCGCGCCGGCCAGGGTGGGCCGCTCGGCGGCGATCATCTCTGCGATCGGCCCGGCCTGGAGGAACCGGTCCGGCATGATCAGCGACGCCCCGGAGAGGAAGGCCGCGTACGGCAGCCCCCACGACATCGCGTGGAACATCGGCACGATGGCCAGCTCCCGGTCGGTCGGCCCGAGGCCGAACCCCTCCGGCATGCAGACCTGGAGCGAGTGCAGGTAGATCGAGCGGTGCGAGTAGGCCACGCCCTTCGGGTTGCCCGTGGTCCCCGAGGTGTAGCAGAGGGCCGCGGCGTCGCGCTCGTCCACCTCCGGCCAGTCGAAGGCGTCGGGGCGGTCGGCCAGCAGGGCGTCCCAGTGGTGCACGGCGATCCGGTCACCGGCCGCCGCCGTCAGCGGGCCCGCGTCACCGCCGCCGACCACCACCACGTGCCGCACCGTGGTCATCTCGCCGATCACCCGGGCCAGCAGCGGGACGAGCGTCGAGTCGACAAGCACCACCCGGTCCTCGGCGTGGTTGGCGATGTAGGCGACCTGGTCCGGGAAGAGCCGGATGTTGAGCGTGTGCAGCACGGCACCCATGCTCGGCACCGCGAAGTACGCCACCAGGTGCTCGGCGTTGTTCCACATGAAGGTGGCGACCCGCTCGTCGCCGGTGACACCGCACTCGTCGCGCAGGGCGTGGGCGAGCCGGGCGGACATGCGCCCGACCTCGGCGTACGTCATCCGGCGGGGCTCGCCGCCCGTCCACGTGACCACCTCGGCGGCTCCGTGCACGATCGAACCGTGGCCGAGGATCCGGGAGATCTGGAGGGGCGCGTCCATCATCGTGCTACGCATGGGTAACAAAGTAGTGTCGGCGATCACAAGTTGGGAACCCTGGAAACCCGATCGCCGCCGGCCCCACCCCGTAAATTGTCCGGATGAGCATCTCCTGGGCTGATTCGTACGTGGGACAGCTCCGCGCGCTCGCCGGTGACCGGACGCTGATGTTCGTCGGCGCCCGGGCCGTGATCCGCGACGGCGCGGGGCGCCTCCTGCTGATCCAGCGCTCCGACAACGGCCAGTGGGCCCTGCCCGCCGGGGCGATGGAGCTGGGCGAGTCGATCGCCGACTGTGCCGTCCGCGAGGTACGCGAGGAGACCGGCCTGCGCGCCTTGCGCGTCAACGCCTTCGCCCTCTACACCGGCCCGGACCGCACCCACACCAACGTGTACGGCCACACGTACCAGGTCTTCACGACGGCGTTCCGGGTCGAGGAGTGGGACGGCGAGCTGGCCCGGGTCACCGACGAGACGACCGACGCCGGCTTCTTCCACCGGGCGCAGCTACCGGCCCCGCTCTCCGCGAGCGTCCCCGAGACCCTCGCCGACCTGGACGTCTTCGAGCAGACGAACCGGCTGATCCTCAAGTAGGGCCGGCCCGCCCGACCTCGTCAGAGCATCGTCTGACTCTTCGCCTCCATCTCGGCGGCGGCTTCCTCCTTCGACTCCCGGGACAACGGCTTGCCGCCGGGCGCCGGGCCCTCGCCGCCGAGGCCGTCCGTGCCGCCGGAGGCACCGCCCGGCCCCGCGCCGCGCAGCTTCTCGTTCGGCAGCGCGAGGGTGACCAGCACCGCCACGATCGCGATCAGGCCGGTGGTCAGGAAGACCAGGTGCAGCGACTCGACGAACGCCGCCTGGACGGCCGCGCGCACCGGCGCGGGCAGCGCCAGGATGGTGGCCGGATCGTTCACCGAGACGTCCGCCCCGCCGCTCGCCGCAACCGCGGCCTGCTGGGGCGGCGGCAGTTGGGCGATCGCGCCCGGCAGCCGGTCGGCCAGCTCCGAGGTGAGGCGCGACGACAGCACCGCGCCGAGGATGGCGACGCCGAACGAGCCGCCCAGCGACCGGAAGAACGTCGCCGACGAGGTGCCGGCGCCCAGGTCCCGCATCGAGACCGAGTTCTGCACCGCCAGGATCAGCGACTGCATGCAGAGCCCCAGCCCGACGCCGATCACGACCATGAAGCCGAAGGCCACCCAGAGCGAGGTCGCCACCTCCAGCCGGGTGAACAGCAGCATGCCGACCAGCAGCACCGCCGCACCGGCCACCGGGAACCACTTGTACCGCCCGATCCGGCTCATCGCCCGGCCGGTCAGCACCGAGGTGACGATGATGCCGGCCATCATCGGCAGCATCAGCAGGCCGCTGCGGGTCGGCGAGGCGCCCTTGACGATCTGGAGGTAGAGCGGGATGAAGATGATCGACCCGAACATCACCAGGCCGAGCACAAAGCCCGCCGAGTTGGCCAGCGCGAACGTGGCGCTGCGGAACAGTCGCAGCGGCAGGATCGGCTCGGCCACCCGGGCCTCCTGGAGCACGAAGAGCACGCCGAGCACCGCGCCCGCGACGAAGAGGCCGACGATCACGCCGGAGCCCCAGGCGTACTCGTTGCCGCCCCAGCTCAGCGCGAGCAGCAGGCAGCTCACCCCGGCGACCAGCAGCCCCGCGCCGAGCCAGTCGATCGCGTGGTCCCGGCGGGTGAACGGGATCAGCCGCAGCACCCGGGAGCAGACCAGGATCGCCAGGATGCCCAGCGGCACGTTGATGTAGAAGATCCACCGCCAGTCGGTCTCGGCGAAGTAGCCACCGACCAGCGGGCCGGCGACCGAGGAGAGGCCGAAGACCGCCCCGAACAGCCCCTGGTAGCGGCCGCGCTCCCGGGGCGACACCACGTCCGAGATGATGGTGAACGCGAGCGTCATCAGGCCACCGGCGCCGAGTCCCTGGACGCCCCGGGTGACGATGAGCTGGGTCATGTCCTGCGACAGCCCGGCCAGCAGCGAGCCGAGCAGGAACGTGCCGATGGAGAAGAGGAAGACGGGGCGCCGCCCGTACAGGTCGGCCATCTTGCCGTAGAGCGGCGTCGAGGCCGTGGAGGCGAGCAGGTACGCCGTCACCACCCACGAGTAGTGGTTGATCCCGCCCAGCTCCCCGACGATGGTCGGCAGGGCGGTGCCGACGATCGTCTGGTCGAGCGCGGCCAGCAGCATGCCGGTCATCAGGCCGAACATCAGCAGCCGGATCTGCCGTCTGTCGAACGCCGGGGCTTGCGTGGTCATCCCGCCTCATTTCCCCGCTGACCCGAAACATGCCCGCGGCCGGTCCACTCGTCGGTCGTGCGGCCGGCGGCGCTGCGGACCACCGGCCGCACGCTAAACGATCCGTCAGCGGGACGAGTGCGGGCCCTCGGCGAACTCTTCCACGATCTTCGCGCAGAAGGCCGGCAGGTCGTCCGGCTTGCGGCTGCTGACCAGGCCGTTGTCCGTGACCACCTGCTCGTCGACCCAGGTGGCGCCCGCGTTGGTCAGGTCGGTGCGCAGGCTGGGCCAGGAGGTGATCCGGCGGCCCCGCACCACGTCCGCCTCGATCAGTGTCCACGGGCCGTGACAGATCACCCCGACCGGCTTGCCGGCGTCGAAGAACGCCCGGACGAAACGCACCGTCTCCGGGTCGGTCCGCAGGAAGTCCGGGTTCGCCACCCCGCCGGGCAGCACCAGCGCGTCGTAGCCGCCGGCGTCCGCGTCGGCCGCGGTCACGTCCACGTCGTACGTTCTGGACTGGTCCAGGTGGTTGAAGGACTGGATCGTGCCGGGCTTGGGCGAGACCAGCTCCACCGTCGCGCCGGCCTGCTCCACCGCCTCGCGGGGCTGGACGTACTCGACCTCCTCGACGCCGTCGGCGGCCAGGAACGCGATCCGCTTGCCCTGAAGTGTCGTCGCTGCCATCGTCGTGTCTCTCCTTTCCGGGGGTACCGTCCGTCCCTTCCCGGCGGCAGATGCCCGAAACCCGTCGCCGGAGCACCAGGTTTGACCCGGGTGCCCCGGGGGACCCGGCACGGCATGGCAGGAGGAGCAGCGGAACAGCGCCGGCTCGCCACCGTGGTGGAGGGCTGGCTGGGGCGTCCCGTCCTGGTCGTCGGCGACGCGATGCTGGACGACTGGCGGTTCGCCGAGTCCGACCGACTGTGCCGGGAGGCGCCCGCACCGGTCCTCACCCTGCGCCGGCGGATCTCGGCGGCCGGCGGGGCGGCGAACACCGCCGTGAACGTCGCCGCGCTCGGGGGCCGGGCGGTGCTGGTGGCGCCGGTCGGCGCGGACGTCGCCGGCGACGAGCTGCACGACTGTCTGGACCGGGCCGGCGTCTGGGACCGCACGGTCAACCAGCCCGGTCGCCCGACACCGGTGAAGCGGCGAATGCTGGCGGGCAACCAGATCCTGCTGCGGGAGGATTCCGGCGACCCCGACGACGCGCTCGACGACGACGGGGTGGCCCGGCTGCTCACCGCGCTGGACTGCGCGACCGAGGAGCTGCGCGCCGCCGGCCGCGAGGCGCCCACGCTGGTGGTCTGCGACTACGGCCTGGGGGCGCTGCCCGCGCCCGTCCGCGCCTGGCTGGTCGCCCACCGGCAGCGGTACGCGACGGTCGCGCTGGACGCCCACGACCTGGCCGACTGGCACGGCCTGGCCCCGACCGTGGTGACCCCCAGCTTCGCCGAGGCGACCCGGCTGCTCGCCCGGACGACCGGCACCCGCCCGGCAGCGGGCGGCGAGCTGCACCTGGACCACCCGGGCGGCGACGCCTCCGACGGCCCCTCCGAACTCACGGTGGGCGTCTCGCCCGGCCGCACCGGGCCGCACCTGGACACCCCGCACCCGGCGGGGCCGGCCGGCGGCCTCGGGGCGACCGGCGAGCCGACCCCCGGCGAGGACCGGGTGGCGATGACCGGGGACGGGCTCACCGTGACCGGCACCGGCGTCACCGTCAACGCCACCGCCGGTGAGGGCGTCGACCGGGCCGTACTGGCCGAGGCCCGCCTCGCCGAGCTGCGCGCGCACACCGGCGCGGACGTGGTGGCGGTGACCCTGGACACCGACGGCGCGGTGGTCGGCGGGGCGGACGGCGAACCCCGGCGCAGCCACAGCACCCCGGTGCCGGCCAGCCACGCGGTCGGGGCGGGCGACGCCTACCTGGCGGCGATGACGCTGGCGCTGGCGGCCGACGCGCCGCTGCCCACCGCCGCCCAGCTGGCCCAGCTCGCCGCGACGATCACCGTGTCTGACACCGGCACCTGCGTGTGCCGCCGGGAGGACCTGCTCACCGCGCTGGACGTGCCGGTCGACAGGGCCGGGCAGCGGGCGCTGGTCGGTGCCGGCGAGCTGGCCGCGATCGTCGCGGAGCACCGCCGGGCGGGCCGCGCCGTCGTCTTCACCAACGGCTGCTTCGACGTGCTGCACCGGGGCCACGTGCGCTACCTGGAGCAGGCCCGGGCGCTCGGTGACCTGCTGGTGGTGGCCGTCAACTCCGACGGCAGCGTACGCCGGCTGAAGGGCCCGGACCGGCCGGTGAACCCGGTCGAGGACCGGATCGCCCTGCTCGCCGCGCTGGCCTGCGTGGACCACGTGGTGGTCTTCGAGGAGGACTCCCCGGCCGGGCTCATCGAGACCATCCGACCCGACGTGTACGTCAAGGGCGGCGACTACCCGCCGGAGATGGTGCCGGAGGCGCCGCTGGTGCGCCGGCTCGGCGGGCAGGTCCGCACCCTCGGGTACGTGCCGGACCGGTCCACCTCGGCGATCATCGACCGGATCCGGGCCCACGGCCAGGAGCCCCAGGAGGACACCTCCCTGACACCCGAGCCGACGTGAACCGCCCGCTCGACCCCGGCACGGCCGGCGGGTTCCGCGCGGATCGGCTGCTCGACGTGCTGGTCCCGACCCGCAACCGCCCCGCCGAGCTGGCGGTGACCCTCTCCGGGCTGGCCGCGCAGGAGGGCGTGCCCGGGTTCGGCGTGGTGGTCAGCGACCAGTCCGACGGCGACGCCGCGTACCGGCACCCGGCGGCGGCCACCATGGTCCGGGCGCTGCGCCACCGGGGGCACCCGGTGCTGCTGACCCGCCGGCTGCCCCGGCGCGGGCTGGCCGAGCACCGGGCCTACCTGCTGGCCGCCTCCGCCGCGCGGTACGTGCTCTGCCTCGACGACGACGTCTGGCTGGAGCCCGGCACGCTGCGCCGGCTGGTCACCGCCATCGAGGAGCTGGGCTGCGGCTTCGTCGGCAACGCGGTGCACGGGCTGTCGTACGCCGACGACGTGCGGCCGGAGACGCACCGGCACTACGAGGAGTGGCCTGGCCCGCCCACCCCTGAACGGATCCGCCCCGGCACGCCGGAGTGGGAGCGGGCGTCGATCCACTCGGCGGCGAACCTGCTGCACGTGACGCGGAAGCTGAACCTGTCGCCGGGGTCGTGGCGGGCGTACAAGGTGTCCTGGATCGGCGGCTGCGTGCTGTACGACCGGGCGAAGCTGCTCGACTCCGGCGGGTTCGACTTCTGGCGGCGGGTGCAGGAGAAGCACCAGGGCGAGGACGTCGCCGCCCAGCTCGCCGTGCTGGCGCGGCACGGTGGCGCCGGTGTCCTGCCCAGCGGCGCGTACCACCTGGAGTCGCCGACCACGGTCACCGAGCGGGACGTGGAGGCCTGGGAGGTCGTGCTCGCCGACGAGGACGCGACCCAGCCGGCCTGAACACCCAGTCCTCCGGTTGTCTCACCCCACTGCGACAATGCCGATCCGTGAATGAACTGGAAGCGTTCCGCGCTGCTGCCCAGAAAAAGGGAATGCCCGACGACGCCATCGACTGGTGGCTGCGCCTCGCGCGCCCCTGCCTCTATCTGGAGAAGGCCGGCAGCGGCCCGGTGGTCGGGCACTTCGGCGGCACGCCGGCGCTGCCCGCCTCGGTGGCCTGGCCGGACGACACCGTCCACCTGGCCTCGATCGACCTCGCCGCGCTCCCCGACGGCACGCTCGACCTCGACCTGCCCAGCGACGGCACCCTGGTGTTCTTCGTGGAGCCGGACATGCCCGCCGACACCGGTCAGGTGATCCACGTGCCGGCCGGCGCGGTGGTCGCCGAGGCTGAGTCACCGTCCGGCTGGGACCCGTACGACCGTTTCCCCCTGCACGCCACGCCGAACTGGAGCCTGCCCGAGAGCGCTTCCTTCAGTCCCGGCTATACCCCGGGCGACCGCGACGACGAGCGCGACTACAGGAACATCGTGTGGGATCTCGGCGGCGAGCACGACGCCGGCGAAGTGGTCGTCCTCGGTGGTTACGGGCTGTCGAACACCGGTGGTCTTGGCGTTCCCGTCAGTGCGAAGCATGTGTTGCTGGCCGAGTTCTTCCTGACCGAGGAGATGGTCGGCGATGACTTCGGGACCGACTACGCCACCGTCTTCTACACGATCAACCGCGACAGTCTGGCTGCCGGCCGCTTCGCGGAGGTCTCGGTGAGCGCCGACTTCCACGGCTGACCTGCGGCGCGGGCGGAGGCGGGCCGCTCAGGGGGCGCCGGGCTCCCGGTGGAGTAGTTCGCGGGCCGCCTCCACGACCTCGATCACCGGCACGTCCCCGACGAACGAGTCCCGGTGCGGGCACTCGCCGTCGCCGGGGCGGTGCGGGTAGATGCCCGGGGTGCAGTCCACCCCGCAGACCGGGCAGCGCACCGTCCACGAGCTGATCGGCCGGTGCCGCCCGCGCAGGGGGTTCGCCACCGTGATCAGGTTGCCGACCCAGTAGATGCCGACGGTGGCGGTGCCCACGGCGGCGGCCAGGTGCAGCGGCCCGGTGTCGTTGGAGACCACCAGCTCGCAGCCGGCGTAGCAGCCGGCCAGCCCGCCGAGGCTGAGCGTGCCCACCTGTGGCCGGACCGGCACCCCCGCCGCCGCGACCACCCGGTCCACCACCTCCCGCTCGGCGGGGGTGCCGGTGACCAGCACCTCGTACCCGTCGCCGACCAGCTCGCGGGCCACCTCGGCGAAGCGTTCGGCGGGCCACCGCCGGCGGGTGTCCGTGGCGCCGGGGTGCAGCGCCACCCTCGGCCGCCGCGCCGGGCCGAGCACCTCGGCGGCCTCGGCGTGGTCGGCGCCGGTCACCGCCAGGGCCGGGACGATGGTGGTGGCGGGCGCGCCGACGAGCGCGGCCACCTCCAGGTAGCGGATCACCTCGTACTGGTAGTAGACGTAGCGGATCCAGCGGTCCAGCGCTGGCGCGTCCTCGGCCCGCAGCCCGGCGGTGACCCGCGCGCCGAGGGCTGCCATGAACGGGTTGGAGTTGGCGCCGCCGCCGTGCAGTTGCAGCGCCAGGTCGAAGCGTTCCTCGCGGGCCGTGGCGAGGAAGCCGTCCATCGTCGACTCCGGCTCGCCGGGCTCCGGGTGGCGGATCCCCGGCGCCGGCGGCACCACAAGCACCCGGTCCACCGGGCCGGGACGGTCGCGCCAGAGCTTCGCGTGCCACGGCGCGCCGAGCAGCACGATCTCCGCCTCCGGGTACGCGGCCCGCAAGGCGTCAAGCGCGGGCAGGACGAAGATGAAGTCGCCCAGCGCGTTGGCGCGCAGCACGGCGATCCGGCCGACGTCGGGCACGCGCCCGGCGGCGGGGCCGAGCAGTTCGGGGGCGACCACGCGTGGCTACGGTCGGTCGGTCTCGCCGAGGGCGATGTCGGGGTGGTGCATCTCCCGGTCCGCTGCCGGGTCGACGACTGTCGGCGTACCCCCGGTGATGCCGCCTGGGCGGGGGCCGGTGCGGCCGACGGTGATGGTGCGGGGCGCGGGCCGGGCGGCCCGGGGCAGCCGCACCCGGAGCAGGCCGTGGTCCATGACCGCGTCGATGGCGTCGGGGTCCACCCGGGACGGCAGGTCGACCCGGTACTCGAAGCCCCGCGTCTCGAAGCCGCCGGGGATGCCGTGGTCGGCGTTGACCTCGGCCTCGGAGCGGGCCCGGACGCAGAGCTCGCGGTCGTCCAGCTCGACCGCCACCTCCTCCGGCGCCACCCCGGGCAGCCGCACCACGACCTCCCAGCCGTCGGCGGTCTCGGCCAGCTCGACGTCCGGCGGCCCGGCCCGGCCACCGACCAGCCGGCGCAGTTCGGTACGCAGGGACTGGAGCTCACCCATCGGGTCCCAGCCCTGCTGCCGGCCGCGCCAGCCCCGGCCGGGCCCGCCGCCCTGTGCCGGCCCTCCGTCACGCTCGCTCATGCCGGCCCTCCGCTCCGCTCCGGGCCGCCACGAGGCAACACCGCACTGAGCCGAATGATTCGCTCGCTGCGCTCGCTCATTGCGCCCCTCCGATCCGTTGGGTGGCCGCCGCGGGTCGCAGTGAGCTGGGCGCGTCCAGGTCGGCCTCCCGGTCCACGCCGACACCGAGCCGGTCCACCAGTTCCCCGCCCAGCCACGCGCTGACGCCGAGGATGGCCAGCGCGACCACCTCGATGGCGATCAGCGCGCCGCCGGCGGCCCGGGAGTCGGCGTTGAGCCGGACCACCCAGATCGCGGCGAAGAGCAGGAGCACCGCCAGGTTGGCGGCGGCGTGGGTCAACGCCACCCGCTTGGCGCGGGTGCCCTGCGGGATGGCCAGCAGGTCGAACGTCCCGGCCACCGCGGCCAGCAGTCCACCGACGAGGCCGACGGTGATGTTCCAGTACGCGACCTCGCCGAGGAAGTCCGGCCCGCCCACGGTGTCCACCAGGTCGAACAGGACCGCGGTGACCAGCAGGCCGACCGGGAACATGACAAGCATCGGGTGGACGGGGTGGCCCAGCACCTTGAGTCGGCTCTCCATCGGGCCTCCACTGCTCCGTCTCCGCGGGCGGTTCGGGTGAGGCGGTACCCCTGCCGACGAGGGGCAAACCTCGCGCTGGCCGCGCTCTCCTAGGCTGGCGGAACGTGGCACACCGCCACCTGGGACAACGCACGGGGGAGGTTCACGTGACGGTGGAGATCACCTCGCACGAGGAGCTGCGCGAGCTGCTGGGGGCGCCGACGCCGCGGGCGCTGGGCAAGGAGCGGCCCGTCCTGCACCCACGGGACCGGGAGTGGCTCGCCGCGTCGCCGTTCTGCCTGGTGGCGACGGCCGGCGCGGACGGCAGTTGCGACGTCTCGCCGAAGGGCGACCCGCCCGGCTTCGCGAAGGTGCTGGACGACCGGACCATCGCCGTCCCCGAGCGGCCGGGCAACCGGCGTGCCGACGGTTACCGCAACATCCTGGACAACCCGCACGTCGGGCTGATCTTCCTGATTCCCGGGCGCACGGACACGCTGCGGATCAACGGCCGGGCCCGGCTGGTCCGCGACGCCCCATGGTTCGACGACATGGTGGTCGAGGGGCACCGCCCGGTCCTCGCCGTGATGGTGGAGATCGAGCAGATCTTCTACCACTGCGCGAAGGCGTTCCTGCGCGGCCGGTTGTGGCAGCCGGAGACCTGGCAGCCGGGCGCGTTGCCGACCCGGGCCCGGCTGGTCAAGGAGGTCGAGTACCCGGCGGCGGACCTGGCGGACCTGGAACGCCACTACGGCCCGGACTACGTCGCCTCGATCTACCGCTGAGCTTCCCACCCCCGCGGCACCTCGCCGATCTTGCACTTGAGGCCCACGTTATGAGCAATATGCGTAATTCGTCGGGGCAGAAACTGCAAGATCGCGGGGGCGGGGGTTGGCCGGGGGGTGGCGGGGGGGGTGGGGGGTCAGCAGGGTCGGGCGGTTGCTAAAGACATCTTTATAAAGATAGCTTTAGGGTATGTCGCTGCCCGAGGTGAAACTCACCGACCCCAAGGCCCTGCGCGGCTACGCGCACCCGCTGCGGATGGCCCTGATCGGGCTGCTGCGGCAGCAGGGCCCGATGACCGCCACCCAGGCCGCCGAACGGCTCGGCGAGACCGTGCCGAACTGCTCGTTCCACCTCCGCCAGCTCGCCAAGTACGGGCTGGCCGAGCGGGCGCCCGCCGCCGACGCCCGGGAGCGGCCCTGGCGGGCGACCGCCCTCAACACCTCCTGGGACGACGCCTCCGACGACCCGCAGACGCGGGCAGCCGTCGACGAGTTGAACGCCGTCCAGCTCGCCCTCTACACCCGCCGCGCCGAGGAGTTCCTGACCAGGCGGGCCGAGGAGCCGGCCCGGTGGCGGGCGGTCACCGGGTTCAGCGACCGGCCGGTGCACGTCACCGCCGAGGAGATGGCCGAGCTGAACGCCCGGATCGACGCCCTGCTCGCCGAGTACGACGACCGGATCACCGACCCGGCGAAACGCCCGGCCGGCAGCCGGAAGGTCAGCCTCATGCACCTGGCCGTCCTCACCGACCCACCGCCGTCCGGCGCCTCCGCCGCCGGACAGGATGGCACCACCGGCGGCGAGCCGGAGGGCACCACCGGCGGCGAGCCGGACGGCACCACCGGCGGCGAGCCGGACGGCACCACCGGCGGCGAGCAGGCGGGCACCTCCGGCGGGCGGGGCGGCGCCCGATGAGCGCCGAGGCGACGGCCACCCCGGTCACCGCCGCGCGCGGCGGGCCGCCACGCGGTCCGCTGCCCCGGCTGCTGCGCGAGCGGGTGTTCCGCCGGTACTGGTCGGCGCAGACCGTGTCGTACTTCGGCGACGAGATCTCCACCCTCGCCCTGCCGCTGCTGGCCGTGCTGGTGTTCCAGGCCACGCCCGCCGAGATGGGTTACCTGACCGCCGCCGCGCTCATCCCGAACCTGCTCTTCTCGCTGCTCGCCGGCGCCTGGGTGGACCGCTACCCGCACAAGCGCCGGCTCATGATCCTCACCGACCTCGGCCGGGCGCTGCTGCTCACCGCCGTGCCGGTCGCCTACCTGCTGGACGTGCTCACGCTGGCCCAGCTCTACGTGGTGGCCTTCACGGTCGGCACCCTCGCCCTGATCTTCGAGGTCGCCCGGGGGCCACTCTTCGTCTCCGTCGTGCGCCGGTCCGACTACGTCGAGGCGAACACCCTGATCAACGGCAGCCGGGCGATGTCCCTGGTGGCCGGGCCGAGCATCGGCGGTGTCCTGGTGCAGGTGCTCACCGCGCCGATCGCCCTGGTCGCCGACGCACTGTCCTACCTCGTGTCCGCGTACTTCCTGGTGCGGATCCGGCCGACGGAGCCGGCGCCCGCCCGCGGCGGCGGCCTGGCCCTCGGCGCCGGGCTGGGGTTCATCGCGCGGACGCCGATGATGCGCGCGACCGTGCTCGGCACCACCACGATCAACCTGTTCAACTTCATGTTCATCGCGCTGTTCGTGCTCTACGCCACGCAGGAGCTGGGCCTCACACCGGGCCTGCTGGGCGCCGTACTGGGCGCGGGCGCGGTGGGCGGCCTGATCGGCGCGGCACTCACCGGCCGGCTGGTACGCCGCTTCGGCATCGGCCCGACGCTGCTGGCCGGGTTCTTCCTCTTTCCCGCGCCCCTGGTGCTCATCCCGCTCGCCGGGGGGCCGACGCCGCTGGTGGTCGGGATGCTCTTCGCCGCCGAGTTCCTCTCCGCCGTCGGGGTGATGATGCTCGACATCACGGTCGGGTCCGTGCAGACCGCGCTCACCCCGGAGACGCTGCTGGCCCGGATCACCGGCGCCCGGCGCACCATCAACTACGGCGTCCGGCCGATCGGCGCGCTGCTCGGCGGCGCGCTCGGCAGCGCCCTCGGCGTACGCCCGGCACTGTGGATCGCGACGGCCGGGGCGGTCGCCGGGGTGCTGTGGGTGGTCTTCTCGCCGGTCCGCCACCTGCGCGAACTGCCCGAGCAGGCGGCCGGCTGACCGACCGTCCCTTGTGGCGTCTTGGCGGGTCCCGTGATTGAACGCCCGAACCGGGGGTAGGAGTTCAGGTGACGACGACGGCTCTCCGCAGCGATTCTCCGCAGCGACGAGAGCGGTAGACCTGAGAAGGAGGATTGCCCGTGACCACCACGGTCGAGAAGTCCATCGAGGTGCACGTCCCGGTCAGCACCGCCTACAACCAGTGGACCCAGTTCGAGGAGTTCCCCCGCTTCATGGGCGGCGTCCGCGAGGTGCGCCAGCTCGACGACAGGCGGATGCACTGGGTCGCCGAGATCGCCGGGGTCCAGCGCGAGTGGGACGCCCGTGTGCTGGAGCAGCTGCCCGACCAGAAGGTGGCCTGGGCGGCCACCGAGGGTGTGACCAACGCCGGGGCCGTCTACTTCCAGCCCGTCGGCGCCGACCGCACCATGGTCCGCCTGCACCTGGAGTTCGAGCCGGAGGGCCTGGTCGAGAAGGCCGGCGACAAGCTCAACATCATCGAGCGGCAGGCCGAGTCCGACCTGCGGAGGTTCAAGTCGTACATCGAGGAGCGAGGCGTGGAGAGCGGCGCCTGGCGCGGCACGATCGACAACGGCACGATCGACAACGGCCTCGGTGTCGGCACGCCGGACGTCGGCTACGCCGGCACGGCGGGGCACCGCCACGACACCGACTTCGACAACCGGCCGCACACCACGAACGGCCAGGCGTACGTGCCGGGCGACGTCGAGGGTGCCCCGGGAGTCGGCACCGCCGGATACCCGCAGCGGCCCCTCTGATCCGCGTTCCACACGCCAGCCCCGTCAGCGGACGGCCCAGGTCCTTCCCGACCCGGGCCGTCCGCTTCGTGTCGGCCCGGGTCGGAGCCGGGCGCTCCGTGGCGGCCCAGGTCGCAGCCGCACGCACCGTGGCGGCCCAGGTCGCAGCCGGTCGTCAGATCGGCTGCCCCAGCTCTCCCGGGAGCGGCGGGGGCGGCGGTCGGCGTCAGTGTGGTTCCGCGAGCACCATCCACAGGTGGCCGTCGGGGTCGGTGAAGGAACCCGTGTAGCCCCAGGGCTGCTGCCCCGGCTCGACGACGATCTCCGCGCCGGCGGCCCGGGCCCGCTCGACGAGCTGGTCGGCCTCGGCCGGCGTCGCGACCGGGAGGCTGACGACGCACTCGCTCTGCCCGCGCCGGGCCACCTCGTGGTGGCCGATGGCCCAGCCGAAGCCGCCGGTCGGCACCAGCATGATGCGGAGGCCGTCGTTGAGCGCGTACTGCAACGGCTCGGGGATGCCGTCGTCCGCCGGCTCACCGACGGCGTCCAGGCCGAGCCCTTCCGAGTAGAAGCGGTAGGAGGTGGGGCGGTCGGCTATCGGCAGGCTGACGACGACGGGTGCGTACTGCATGAAATGCCTCCACAGGCTGATGGATGGGCCGATATCAGGATGCACCCCCGGGCGCCCGACGGCCGGCGTCGCTGGCCCGCGCCCGGGTGGTCATTCGCGCCAGCCCGCCGGATTGGTGCAGGACTCCCGGGAGATGCCCGAGCCGGTGACCGGCCAGTCGCCGAACCGCTCCCGGTGCAGGCGGCCGAAGAAGTAGCACATCGCCTCGCAGTCGGCGTCGGGGACGGCCATGGTGGGGTCGACGCTCACTGCCTCGTAGAAGTCGCGCCCGAGCGCGACGATGAACCCGCGACAGTAGAGGAAACCGTCGTCGGAGCCGTCGGTCACCTCGTGCACGTCGGCCCGGTCGATGTCGTGCAGCTTGCGCTCCAGCACCCGGTCGAGGTCGGTGAGCTCCCGGCCGGACAGGCCCGCGCTGAGCTCGCGGAGGTTGTCGAGGAACCGGTCGAGCCACGCGCCGATGGCGTAGGCACCCTCGTCGTCGACGCCGGGCTCTCGGGTGAGCAGCGCCCGTCGGTGCGCCGCGGGCTCGTCGCCGAGCCGCTCCCAGGCCGACTCGACGAGGGCCCAGAACCGGGCCTCCTCCTCGCTGGTCGGCAACCGCACACCCTCGGAAAGATCAGTCACGCCGGGAGGGTAGCGGCCTCCACCGACAGGTGCCTCAGATCAGCGGCTGCTGGTACCGGCGGGACAGTGGTGGGAGGTCCGGCTCACCGAACTTCTCCACCAGCGCCGCGAACCGGACCACCTTGTCCGCACCGAACCGCCGCACGCCGGCAGCGTACGACGCCGCTGTCACGAACGTGGGCGGCGTCGTCTTGCTGTGGAACTTGTCCGCGTACATCACCAGTTGTTCCTCCACGGTGTCGGCCGTGTAGTCGTCCACCGGGAGCGGCAGGCGCTGCCGCAGCACGTCCGTACGGGTGAGCCCCACGCCGGTGTGGTGGGCACAGAACCTGCTGACCAGCTCGGGATATCCGAGATCACGGAGCAACGCCTGCCCCAGCACCCCGTGCCGGACGTAGTTCTCGTGATCGAGTTGCCCCGTCACGCCGTACAGGCGGTAGACGCCGATGTCGTGCAGCAGGCTTCCCGCACGCACCAGTGCGACGTCGAGGGGCGAGTCGTACCTGTCGAGCAGTTGCTCCGCCACGGCGCAGACGATCTGGCAGTGGGTGTAGACGAGCGTGAAGGCTTCCTCGCTCGGCGCGTACCGTTCGTGCAGCGCCCGGATCTGCTCGTCGGTCGGGATCGTCGTCGTACGGTCGATCGTCAAGTGCCCACACCCGCCTCGCAGGGGCCGTCGTCAGCAGCGGGCAGCGCTGTCCGGGCCGCGATTGTAGGTCGAAGACAAGCGATGGCGCGATGCCCCGAGGCTGCCGGCGGGCCGGCACGGGGTTCCTGGCCAGGCACCCCGGCGGGCTGGCACCGATGGGACGCCCGGGGATAATGCCCGGGTGATCCAGGCCCTCGACCTCACCAAGGCGTACGGCCGTGTCACAGCCGTGGACGGTCTCAACTTCTCCGCCAGGCCCGGCAGGGTCACCGGATTCCTCGGGCTCAACGGCGCGGGCAAGACCACGACCTTGCGGATGCTGCTCGGTCTGACGCGGCCGACCTCCGGGCAGGCGTTGATCAACAACACCAGGTACCGCGACCTCCCACACCCGCTGCGGCAGGTCGGCGCGGTCCTCGACCAGGGCATCAGCCATCCCGGGCAGACCGGCCGCGCCCACCTCGTCGCCCAGGCCATCGTCGCGGGCGCGAGCCGTTCCCGGGTGGATTCGCTGCTCGAACACGTGGGGCTGGCGCATGCCGCCGACAAGCGCAGCGGCGACTACTCGCTGGGGATGCGCCAGCGGCTGGCGGTGGCGACCGCGCTGTTGGGCGACCCGCCGGTCCTCGTCCTCGACGAACCGGCGAACGGCCTGGACCCGGAAGGCATCGCGTGGCTCCGCCAGCTGTTGCGCGACCATGCCGGCAAGGGCGGGACCGTGCTGATCTCCAGCCACCTGCTGTCCGAGCTGGCCCAGCTCATCGACGACGTCGTCGTCATCGCCAAGGGCAGGCTCAGATGCGAGGCACCCCTCACCCACCTGTACGACGCCTCGCGACGCCGCCTGCGGGTCCGCGGTCGCGACCCGCGGCGGCTGTGGCAGGCATTCGAAAGCTTCGGCGGACAGGTCACCACCGACGGGCACGCGCTGGAGGTGGTGGGGCTCTCCCCGGAGCAGGCCGGTGACATCGCCTTCGACGCGCGGGTGCCGATCTACGAGATGACCGTCGACACCCCGAACCTCGAACAGATCTTCCTCGACCTGGCGGCGGGCTGATGTACGCGCTGTTACGCAGCGAGCTGTACCGGGTGGCGACGATCCGGTCCAGCCAGATCTCGATCGTCGTGTTCAGCGCCCTCGGCATGCTCTTCGGCTGGTTCAACGTCGACGCCTGGGGGCTGCTGGCCGGGATGGGAGCGTTCGGGCTCGCCGTCATGATCGTGGCCCAGCACCACCAGCACCGCACGGCCGTCCTGCTCTACCTGGCCCGGCCGAACCGGATGACGGTGCTGATCGGCCAGGTGCTGACCAGCGTGATCGTGGCCGTGGCAGTCGCCGCGGTGAGCGGTGTCCCGGTGCTCGTCAAGGGCGACCCGACCCACTACACGGACACCCTGGCCGTCGTGCCGGTCATGGCCGTGTTCGGCGCCGCCAACGCAGCGATCGTACGCCGCTCCACCTGGGTCTTCCTGGGTTACGCCGGATGGTTCGTCTTCGTCGAGGGCCTGATCGGCAGGCTGAAGGCGCCGCTGCCGTTCTCCGCCTTCCTGGAGGCCGGCACCGGCGACAGCCGCAATCTCGTGATCACCGCGGCCTGGGCGCTCCTCGCCAGCGGGGTGGCCCTGGTCGCCGTGCGCCGCGACCTGACGGGCGACTAGCGACCCGCGACGCGGTCCGACGGCCCGACCGGTCCCTGGCCTAGGGTCGCCGCCATGGATGTCGAGAGCTGGTTGGCGGACACGCGCACCTCCTACGACACGGTGGCTGCCAGCTACGCGGACCAGTTGCGCGACCTCCTGGCCGAAACGCCCTACGAACGGGCGGCGCTGACGCTGTTCGCCGAGTTCGTGCAGGCCGCCGGTGGCGGGCCGGTCGCGGACGTGGGCTGCGGCCCGGGGCGCATCACCGCCTACCTGCACGAGCTTGGCGTCGACGCCTTCGGCATCGACCTCTCGCCCGGGATGGTCGAGGTGGCGCGGCGTGACCACCCCGGGCTGAGGTTCGAGGTCGGTTCCATGACCGACCTCGATCTGGCGGAGGGCTCGGTCGCCGGCCTGGTCGCCTGGTATTCGCTCATCCACGTCCCCGACGCCCAGATCGGCGCGGTCCTCGCGCACTTCCGGCGGGTGTTGCGTCCCGGCGGCCCGCTGATGCTCAGCTTCCACGTCGGCGACGAAGCCACGCTCAAGACACAGGGCTACGGCGGCCATCCGATGAAGGTCCACGTCCACCGCCGCCAGCCCGACCGCGTGGCGGCCCGGCTGCACGAGAGCGGGTTCACGGTCGAGGCGCAGATGACGCTCACCTCGGCCGAGAGCCGGCTCGGCGGAATGATCTTCGCCCGCCGCCGGCCCTGACAGTCTCCGCTAGACGGACGGGGACGGGGCCTCCAATGGGCGGCCGGCGGCGCGTCGCGCGTCCGCGACGGCGACCCCGAGCAGCACGACGGCGGCGGCGATGGCGGCGAGCAGCGGCGGGCCCGACGCCAGCGGCAGCGCCAGCAGGGCCAGAGCGGCGATGCCGACGAGCCGGCGCACGGCGAGCCGGTTGAAGACGACCCGTTCCAGCCGGCTGCGGCCGAGCAGGAAGACCACCGGCCCGCCGAGGATGACCACGAGCCAGGCCGGCTCGGCGGACCCGCCGGGATGCGCCAGCACGATGTCCGAGCCCGTCGCGACGGCGGTGATGCCCAGCACCATGAGCACATGCGCCGCGCCCACCAGCCGGCCGGCAGCCGCCGGGTCCGACGACATCTCGACGGTCTCGACCAGCACCTGGCCGGCGCGGTAGAAGTAGATCCGCCACATCAGCACGGACGACAGGAACGTGGTCACCAGGGCCGTCGTGGTGGCGAGCGTGGCGGGGTGGTTGGCGTAGGTGAGGCCGATGGAGAGCACCGACTCGCCGAGCGCGATCAGCAACAGTTGCTGGTAGCGCTCGGGGAGGTGGCGGCTGCTGGCCATCGCCCACGCGCTGACCGGCGGCCGGCGCACGCCGGGAACCGGCCACCTGAACCGCGCCACGACCAGGTCCACCGCGATGGCGACCACCCACAGGGCGACCCGGTGATCGCCGCTCGTCACCGCCCCGGTGAGCCAGATCATGCCGGACACGCCGGACCAGATGGCCACCTGGGCGTAGAGCGCTCTCAGCTCCTCCTGCTGCCGCAACAACGGCCGCAGCAGCAGAGGGCGTCCGACGTGCAGCAGCACGTACACGACGGCGAAGGCGGCACCGCGCGCCTCGAACTCGTACGGCAGGGACGCCGACATGATCAGCAGGCCGAACGCGCTGATCAGGACCAGCAGCTGGATCCATCCGTTGCGGCAGTCGAACCGGCTCGTGATGTACGCCGTCGTCGTCCAGAGCCAGAGCAGCGGGAGGGCCAGCACGAGCGTGTACACGAGCGCCAACCACTGCAGGCGCACGTCGCCGGAGAGGAGGTCCGGCACCATCCGGCTGACCACACCGGTCAGGGCGAAGACCAGCACCAGGTCGAAGAACAGCTCCAGGAAGCTCGCCTGCCGGGCGTCCTCCTCGCCGCGCAGGATGCTCCCGCCCCGCGCCGGCTCGGACGATCGCCCCATCCACCCATGGTCGCCGGAGCGTCGCCCTGCACGCGCAGATTCGCCCTTTTCACCGGCCCGGGAAGTGACGGCGGTAGGCGCCGCATGAGCCGGGCGCGGATGGCGACCGCGCCCAGCTGCAACAAACCTGCATATGTCGATCCTTGCGCTTCAGGCAAACGCTTTCCTAGCCTGGTGTTTCAGCAATGTTTCGGGTCACCGGCCGGGGCCAGGGACGCAGGCACAGGACGTGTGGCGCGCGCGCCCGCAGGACGGCGTACTGCCGCATCCACTCCTCAGGAGGTCGACAGTGAAAGCCAGAGTGAGACCGAAGCTACTCGCGGGCAGCGTCGCCTTGGCCGCGGTCGCCACCGCCGTCGTGGCCCTGCCGATGGTGCAGGTATCGGCCGCCGTCAGCGGCCCCAACCTCAGCCTCGGGGCTGGCGCCGACGGCTCCAGCAAGGCCAGCGGGACCAGCTTCGGCAACGCGATCGACGGCAACATGAGCACCTACTGGTCGCCCACCGGCTCGACCGGTCGCATCTCGGTCAAGTGGGGCACGGCCACCACGGTCGCCGCGATCAGCATCCGCGAGGCATCCGGCGCTGTCGGGGTCATCGGCTCGTGGCGGGTCGTCAACAACGACACCGGCGCCACCCTGGCCACCGGCAGCGGGGCGGGCGAAATCAGCTTCGCCCCGATCTCGCTTAGCAAGATCAATTTTGAGATCACCAGTTCGAGTGGCACGCCGCGAGTCGCCGAGTTCGAGACCTACGCCTCGACGACCACTCCGCCGACGACCACGCCCCCCACCACCCCGCCCCCCACGACTCCGCCACCCACCACGCCGCCGCCGACCACGCCGCCGCCGACGACTCCGCCGCCGTCGGGCAACGTCCTGTACGTGGCGCCAACAGGCAGCGACAGCGCTTCCGGGACGGAGTCGAACCCGACGACGCTCGCCTCCGCGATCACCCGTATTCCCGCAGGTGGGACGATCTACATGCGGGGCGGCACCTACCGCTACTCGCAGACCATCACCATCGCCCAGGGCAACAACGGCACGTCGAGCGCGCGGAAGAAGCTGTTCGCGTACGCGGGCGAGACCCCGGTGCTGAATTTCTCGGCCCAGAGTGAGGATCCGGCGAACCGCGGCCTCGCCGTGGGCGGGTCGTACTGGCACATCTCGGGCATCATCGTGGAGCGCGCCGGCGACAACGGCATCCTCCTCGCCGGCAACTACAACATCATCGAGCGGGTGGTCACCCGCCACAACCGCGACTCCGGGCTGCAGCTCTCCCGCCTGGTGGCCAACGCGCCCAGGGACCAGTGGCCGTCCAACAACCTCGTGGTCAGCACCGTGTCACACGACAACGTCGACTCCGACGGCGAGGACGCGGACGGCTTCGCCCCGAAGCTCACCGTCGGCTCGGGCAACGTCTTCCGTTACACCGTGGCACACAACAACATCGACGACGGGTACGACCTCTACACCAAGTCCGACACCGGGGCCATCGGGGCGGTGACCATCGAGTACTCCCTCGCCTACGACAACGGCACCCTCAGCAACGGCGGCCAGGCCGGGGCCGGCGACCGCAACGGCTACAAGCTCGGCGGCGAGGACATCGGCGTCAACCACGTCGTCCGGGGCAACATCGCCTACGACAACGGCAAGCACGGGTTCACCTACAACCGCAACCTGGGCACGATGCAGGTGTCGAACAACGCCAGCATCGGCAACGCCGAACGCAACTTCACCTTCGACGGCGGCAGCTCGGTGTTCCGTAACAACACCTCGTGCAACGGCGGTTCGAACGACAAGATCATCGGCAACTCCGACAGCTCGAACCAGTTCTGGTCCGGCTCCAACGGATCCCGGTGCTCCCAGTACACCGGCGCCCTGGGCTGGTCCTTCGCATCGGATGGCCGCCTCGTCGTGACCTTCGGCGGCCGGGTGGTGACGCCCTGACCGACCCGTCCCCCGATGCCCGCTGGTGACACCGCGGGCCTGAGGGACGAACCCGCAGCGATGGCGCCGGCATCACCAGCACTGGTGATGCCGGCGCCTCGCCAGCGTCGGATTCGACTGACCAGGGTCAGAACATCAGTTCCTCGGCCACCAGTGAACATTCGCGGAGCAGCTCCTCGTCCCGGTGCGGCATGACGTAGCGGCGTTCGCGGATCAGCGCCAGGAAGTCCTCGGGAAGGGTCACCCGGTGCCGGTGGACGTAGTACGCCAGATCGTCGCGCCACAACCAGTCACCGTCGGTGCGGATCGTCGACCCGTTCATGACCTGTCGCGCCGGGTCGAACGGGTCGTCGGCCAGGTCCATCATGTCGATGAGGACGTACCCCGCTCGCAGGTAACGGACGACCTCGTCGACATCCGGCAGCTCCACGGCGGAGACGTTGTCGAAGATGCTCTCCTGGACCAGGCCCAGGCCGACCGGTCCCAGCTCGCGGAACATCCCGACGAACCGCAACGCCGGCTCACCCATCGGTCCCCCCGCCGGGATAGAAGGTCACCCACTGGCCGCCGTTCCTGATCCGAGGAACCTGCCTCACCGGACCATACCGGTTCACACCGACCGCATTGGTAGGCGCCATGACCGTGACCCCCAGCGCGTCCGCGACCTGCTGGGCCGGCGGTGCGACACCCGCGTCGGGCGCCACCGTGGCCGAGTGGCAGGACACCAGACGCACCGGCCCGCCGTCGTAGTGCGGGTTGCCGCGGATCGCCTCGGCGATCTGGGCCGGGTGGGTGTAGTTCGACGGATGGTCAGCACCGTCTGCCCCGATCAGGCCCGGCCGGAACATCCCGTTGCGCTTACCGTGGACCACGACGTCGTGGTAGCCCGGCTCGGGTGCGACGAGGTCGAAGTTCTGCATGGTCGACTCGTCGTAGCCGATCGCCGTGGCGCCGGGGCGGTGGTAGACCGGGTCGCCGCCGGCGAGTTGCGAGTCCGGTGGCCGGGTCGGCTGGTGCGGATGTGTGCTGGGATCCTTCCAGTCCCGCCTGCTGCCCATCAGGTCCGTCGTCACCGGTACTCCCAGCAGGGCATTGAGCACCTGTGGAAAGAGCACGGCGAACGCCGTGTAACCGGCGAGAGCGGCACCACCCAGCACCGCTACAGCGGCGATGCCGACGGCGGGGACCGCTCCGTAACAGCCGGCGAGGCCGTCGGCCATGCCGCCACAGTCGATGGGTACGCCGTCGGCCAGCACACTGACAGACACCGCCGCAGACATAGCCTCCCCATCCGAGCGTCGGGACTGAGCCATGTGCACGCATCTGCGCACACCTGCACACTCGCCGCTTCGGGTTGAATCAGGGTAACCGGCCATCGTGGACGGTGGAAGCCGCGCCAGACGCTGTCAGTGATCAAGGGTCGGCCTCCTGCGGACTGGATGAGGACCGTCAACGGCCCCGCGAGAGCCAACGTTTGCCTCCGCCCAGACCGGGAAGGCGCACGGCAGGGCCGGAGGCGAGGAGACGTGATGATCGAGGTCTGTCGAACCATCCGCACCCCACCCGACCGGATCTTCGCTGTGCTCGCGGATGGCTGGAGCTACGCCAGCTGGGTCGTCGGTGCCGCCCACATACGGGCCGTCGACGAGGGCTGGCCCGCAGTGGGTACCCGGGTCCATCACCGGGTGGGCCCGTGGCCGCTGCAGGTCGACGACCGCACAGTGGTACGCGAGATGGAGCCGAACCGGTTACTCGAACTCGACGCGCACGCCGGGCCGCTCGGGATCGCTCGTGTCCGCCTCGCATTGGAGCCCGTCTCGGACACGACCACCCGCGTACGGATGGGCTGGAGGGCGGCCGCCGGGTTCGCCCGCTTCGTCCCGGAGGCCGTACTGTCGCTGATGCTGCGCCCGCGTAACTCGGAAACACTGCACCGTGTGGAGGACCTCGCGATGCACCGAGAGCTCCCTGCACCGTAGGTGGGGCTGCTGTTCCCGATCACCGCACTCCCGGCGATATCACCGCCCTCTTCCCGGCGATGATTGCCCGCGGCAGCACGCCTCGGCGTCGAAGACGCTGGACGGGTACGCGGGGCTGTCCGGCGACGGCCCGGCCGCGGTCGCCAACCGGCTGGATGAGGCGGTCACGGCCCGAAGTGCGGACCATCGGCCGCCCGGCACCTCGGCGGCGGCGTGGTCGACCTCGGAAAAGGCGAAGCCCAGGCCGTTGACCTGGGCTTCTCACCGAGCCGCCTGACGGAACCGAACCGTCGACCTACGCCAACCGTACGTCACGAGCCACGGCTTGTTATCGATCGCCAACATCCATCGCTGACCTGCGCAGACGCTATCGCCAGCTCATCAACCCTAGTCACCGATAGTTGTTCATCGGCAGAGGTTCTCGGGGGTAAGCGGGGGCACCGTCGACCCCTTGCAGGACATGCACGACCCCGGTCGGTTCAGGCGATCTTGCGGCGGTAGACGGCCATCGCGAACGCGTAGGCGATGACCAGGATTCCGGCGCACCAGGCGAGCGCGATCCAGATGTCGTTGCCGACCGGCTGTTGTTCGAACAGCGCTCGGATGGCGTTGACGATCGCGGTGACCGGCTGGTTCTCGGCGAAGGCCCGCACTGGGCCGGGCATCGTCTCGGTGGGGACGAACGCTGAGCTGATGAACGGCAGAAAGATGAGCGGGTACGAGAAGGCGGATGCTCCGTCCGGGGTGGACGCGGTCAGGCCGGGGATCACTGCGAGCCAGGTCAGGGCGAGGGTGAACAGCGTGAGTATGGCCGCCACGGCGAGCCAGGCCAGCAGCCCGGCGGAGGAGCGGAAGCCGATTGCCAGCCCGACTCCGAGGATGACCGCCACGGAGATGCCGTTGGACACCAGAGAGGTCAGCACATGGCCCCACAGCACTGACGATCGGGCGATCGGCATTGAGTGGAACCGTTCGAAGATGCCGCTCTTCATGTCCATGAACAGCCGGAATCCCGTGTACGAGATGCCGCTGGCGATCGCGATCAGCAGGATGCCGGGCATCAAGTAGTTGACGTAGTTGTCGGTGTTGGCCTGGATCGCGCCGCCGAACACGTATCGGAACAACAGCAGGAACGCGATGGGCATGATCGTAACGGTGATGATGGTGTCGAGGCTGCGGGTCACGTGCTTGATCGAGCGGTCGAGCATCACGCCGGTGTCACGGAGAACGTGAGTGGTCATGGTCAGGCCTGCTTTCCGACGACGGAGAGGAACACTTCCTCGAGGGTGGGCTGCCGTTCCACGTACTCGACCTGGGCTGGTGGCAGCAGTTTCCGCAGGTCGGCCAGGGTGCCGGAGACGATGATCGTGCCCTCGTGCAGGATCGCGATCCGGTCGGCGAGCTTCTCGGCCTCCTCCAGGTACTGCGTGGTCAACAGCACCGTCGTCCCATCGCCGGCGAGCTTCTGGATCTCGTTCCACACCTCGATGCGGCCCTCCGGGTCGAGGCCGGTGGTCGGCTCGTCGAGGAAGATGATCGGGGGGTCACCGATGAGACTCATCGCGATGTCGAGCCGGCGGCGCATGCCTCCCGAGTACGTCCCGACGCGGCGCCCGCCGGCGTCGGCCAGTCCGAACCGGTCGAGCAGTTCGTCCGCGGTCTCGCGGGGGTTGCCGACCCCGCGGAGCCGGGCAACCATGACCAGGTTCTCCCGGCCGGTGAGGATCTCGTCGACGGCGGCGAACTGCCCGGTGAGGCTGATCGATTCGCGCACCCGCAGCGGCTCGGACCCGACATCGAACCCGTGGACGCTTGCCGTGCCGCCGTCCGGCTTGAGCAGGGTGGACAGGATGCGCACGACCGTGGTCTTGCCGGCGCCGTTCGAGCCGAGCAGCGCGAAGATGCTGCCGCGCGCCACCTCGAAGTCGACGCCCTTGAGGACGGGTAGTTCCTTGTAGGACTTCCGCAATCCGGTGACCCGGATCGCCGGGCTGGCTGTTGCCATGTGCCGCCTCCTGTGCGTGGGCAGGGGTCATCGCCGGACGGCCGCTGTCGGCTCGTCCGTGAAGTGGGGACGTGTGTGATCGACGGGCGAGCCGGCGGCTCGTCCGTGGCTGGTCAGGCGTGGATCAGATGTCGAGGTCCTCGATCGTCGGTTCGTGGACGGCGTCGAGAACCAGCTCGTGAAGCTCGGTCGGGATGATCTCGCGCAGCGCGGCGAGGTCGTCGGCGATGCGCAGGCTGGAGTCTGCGGGAATGCGCGTCCAGGATTGGTTGGCGCTCCAGTCGCCGACCCAGGCGCGCCAGCCGGTGCGGTACTTCTCGGCGTTCGGTCCGGTGTTCACATGCGCCTCGGACCGCTCGAGGTGCACGACGTACTTCTCGCTGCGGGTGCGGTAGACCCGGTAGGTCTCGTCGCGCTCGTTGCCGGTCCGCTCCATCTCGGCCAGCAGCACGCCGGAGAACCGCTGCTTGCGGCCGAGCCCGGGTCCGACGCGCACGACGACATCGTCGTATCCCTGCTGCCGGCCCTCCTCTACCTCGACGTAACGGCGCAGCGCGGCGGCGATGGTCGCCGACAGGGTGCCGCCGGCGAGCTCCTGGGCGCGCTGGAACAGCGGCAGGTCGTCGTCGGACACGTAGATGGTCTTGTTGGGCATGACCTGACTATACGCACACCTATACGCATAGACAATGCTGGAGCTATCTGGGGAGGGACTCCTGATAGACGTCGGCGTAGGTGCGTGAGTCCTTGATCAGCTCATCGCAGAAGGCGGCGACGTCGGTGCCGGTGACTTCCAGAACTCCCTTGCCGGCTGCGACGCCCTCCTCGAAGAAGTCGACGATGCCAGGGAGCAGGCCCCCGTCGAGCAGGTCGGTCGGCCCGACCTTGAACAGGTAGCGCTGCATCTCCTGGTAGACGATCCGATAGTCGGGCGGGAGAGCCTTGACCCGGGCGACGTGCGCCCGCCACTGCTTCTTGCCCTCGATGATGTTCCGGATGCTCACGTCAGTCTCCTAGCCGGGCCAGTTTGCGTGCCACGTTCTGGTTCAACTGCCTCCGCCACCGGTCGCGGTAGGTGCGAGCCCCCGCTCCGCCGGCCAGTGCCGTCGAGAAGCCGGCAATGTCGTCGCCGAGCACCTCGTCAATGCGCTGCCCGTCGGCTGCGGCTTCCTCGAGCAGCCCGAGAGCGGCGTCGGCGATAGGGGTCAGGTTGCGGCCCGTGAAGCTCCCGTACGGGAAGAGGTGAGTCACGATCTGTCCCCATGCGGCCTGATAGTCGGCCGGCAACGCCTGCGCCCGGGCTTCGAACGCCTTCCACTCCCGGGTCAGATCGCTGCCCGTGATGGTCTCCCAGAAGTTCATGCCCCGCCCTCCTTGAGTTTGTCGATCCGCGAGGAGACGTACTGCCATTTCGTCCAGAACGTCGCGAGCTCCCTGCGCCCGGCGTCGTTGAGTGTGTAGAACTTGCGCGGCGGACCCACCTCGGACGGCCGCTTCGACACCTGGACGAGCTTGTTGCGCTCCAGGCGCAGCAGAATGGTGTACACCGTGCCGTCGACGACGTCGGCGAAGCCGAGCTCGTTCAGGCGGCGCGTGATGGCGTAGCCGTAGGTCTCCTCACGGCCGATGATTTCGAGCACGCAGCCCTCAAGCGTGCCCTTCAGCATCTCGGTCAGATCCTCCACCCCAGCCCCCCAAATCCGGTATCTAGTAGCGCCGGGTACCGGTACACGGTATCACTGAGTACCGCTAGCCGGTAGTACTGAGTACTGGAGATTTCTGCCGGTCAAAGCGGAAGCGGTAGCCCAAGCCAGGCTCGGCGAGAAGGCGCGTCCAACCGCGCAGGCCCCGGCGGAACCGGGCGGCCCATCCCCGCCAGCAGAACCCGCCAGCCAGCACGGCGCGGCAGGCCCTCGAACTTTCCCGCCGCACCAGGGTCCTGGTCAGACCATCGGCGACACCTGGTCGCGTGGCGGAGTTTTCGGGGGGGGGGGCTCAAATCCTCATCGATACAAGCGATGCCCTGACCTGCGTCTCCGCTGGTCAGGGCATCGTCCCGAGCCGCCTGACGGAATCGAACCGTCGACCTACGCATTACGAGTGCGTCGCTCTAGCCGACTGAGCTAAGGCGGCAACGATCGCCAAGTGTACGGCACAACCCGGCCACCGGCCGAACGGGTTCCCCTCAGTCCGCCGACCCGGACATCCGACCCGGATCCGTCGCCCGCCGGACAGCGGGTCCCGTGGGCCCGGACTACGCTGCGGCGGGTGACCGACGATCGCGCCCCCGACGTGGCTCCGCAGGACGACCCGGAGCGGAGCGCGCACGCGAGCGAGGCGGCCGGTGGGCGGGCCGCGCGCCGGCCAGGCAGCACCGATCCCCGGGAGTTGGGCTTCACCCCGCGCAAGCCGGTGCCGTGGCTCGCGCCGTTCCTGCTGATCAGCACCGGCATCCGTACGCTGCTCGCGATGCTCTTCGGGGCGTACCTGGACAAGCGGGAGCTACAGAACTCGCTCGACGCCGGCATCGCGCGGCAGGTCGGGCCGGACGGCGGGCTCTGGCTGGACTACGTGGCCGACCTGGGCGACGGCTTCAACGCCACCTACTCGGTGGCCTACCTGCTCGCCCAGCCCGAGCTGGAGGTCGACGGGCACCGGTTGCCCCGCGCGCAGACCCTGGTCATGGGCGGCGACCAGGTCTACCCGTCGGCGGCCTTCGAGGCGTACGAGGACCGGTGCAAGGGGCCCTACCAGGCCGCGCTGCCGGTCACCCCGCCCGAGCGGCCCACGCTGTTCGCGGTCCCCGGCAACCACGACTGGTACGACGGACTGACCGCCTTCCTGCGGCTCTTCGTCCGGTCTCGGGACCGGCACTTCGGCGGCTGGGAGACCGGGCAGTCCCGCTCGTACTTCGCGGTGGAACTGCCCGCCGACTGGTGGCTGCTCGGCCTCGACGACCAGTCCGGCTCGTACCTGGACGACCCCCAGCTCACCTACTTCGACAGGGTCGCCGAGCGGCTGGGCCCGCGCAGCCGGGTGATCGTGGCCGTGCCGGCGCCGACGTGGGTCAAGGCCGTCGACCATCCCACGGCGTACGACTCGATCGACTACTTCATCCGCACCATCGTGGCGCCCACCGGGGCCCAGGTGCGGCTGCTGGTCTCCGGCGACCTGCACCACTACGCCCGGTACGCCGGCCCGGACCGGCAGCTCGTCACCTGCGGCAGCGGCGGCGCGTACCTCTACCCGACGCACCGGCTCCCGGAGCGTATCGAGGTGCCGCCGCGCGACACCCTCGCCCGGCGGGCCAGCGTCTCCCACCCGTACGAGCTGGCCGGCCGCTACCCGGAGGCCGCCCGCTCCCGGCGGTACGGCTGGGGCATCTTCCCCCGGCTGCCGCTGCGCAACCCGGGCTTCACCACACTGCTGGGCGCCCTGCACACGCTGCTGATGCTGGCGATGGCCGGTGTCGTGACGAACCCGAGCGGTACGGAGCAGCGGCTGTTCAGCGTGCCGCTGATGGCGATGCTGATCGTCACGATGCTCAGCGCGGCGTTCTTCGCCAAGCCGCCCAGTTCCAGCGGGAAACGGCACGCCCGGCACTGGATCCTCGGGGTGGGCCACGGCCTGGCGCAGATCGGGCTGGCCGCCGCCGGCACCTGGGCCTGGCTGGCCCTGCCCTTCTACGACTGGCCGTGGCCGCTGCCGGCCGTCGCCGCGGCGGTGGTCTACGGCCCGGTGGCGGGGCTGGCGGCGAGCCAACTGGTGGCGGCGTACCTGCTGGTGGCGGGCGCGTTCGGGGTGAACATCAACGAGCTGTTCGCCGGCCAGGGCATCGAGGACGCCAAGGCGTTCCTGCGGCTGCGCATCGATCCCGACGGGGCTCTGACGATCTACCCGATCGCCGTCGACCGGGTGTCCCGCGACTGGCAGGTCAACCCCGACCAGTCCCCCGAGTCCTCCTGGCTGGTCCCGAGGCAGCCGCTGCGCCCCCGCCTGGCCGAGCCCCCCGTCACCATCGTCTGAGACGTGCCAGTTCCACCACGGCCGGCGGCGGGCCCGGGTACCGCGGCTAATCGAGCAGCGGTGGCCTGCCACCACCTCCGGAGCGGGAGGACAGCTGGCGGAAAGCCGCCTGGACGCCGGCCTGGAACCGGGTGCGCGCCCCGAGGTCGCTCATCAGGGTGGCGATACGCCGTTGCACGGTCCGGTACCCGACGCCGATCTGGCGGGCGATCGCCTCGTCGGTCAGCCCGGACAGCAGCAGCACCACCAACCGCCCGTCGTCGATCTCCGTGGTCCGGTTCCGGCCTTCGCCTCCAGCGCGGTGGGCGGGCAGGTGCAGGGGCACCGCCCGGTGCCAGAGGCTGTCGAACAGCGTACGCAGCGCGTCGAGCAGCGCCGACGGGTGGACGATGATGGCGCTCTCCTGCCCGATCGGGCCGGGCTGCATCGGCAGGATCGCCCGCTGACCGTCGGCGATGTACATCTTCATCGGCAGGTCGGGCAGGACACGAGCCTGCTGCCCGGCGCGGATCAGCTCCTCGATCGTGGGCAGTCCACCGCTCTCCTCCACGGCCGCCCGGTCGTAGATGCAGCGGCTCTGCACTCCGGCGGCGAGCAGTTCCCGGTCGGTCGCGGCGGTGCTCTCCAGATAGACGTACGGCGGCTTGTCGAAGCAGCACAGCTCTCGCCGGGCACTGCGCTGGACCTGGTTCACCGCCTGTTCCATCGCGCGGCGGCCACGCACCACCTCGACGACGTGCGGGTCGACGTCGGCGCGGGCCTCCCGGTACGCCTCCGTGAGCCGCAGGACGTGGTCGTGCGTCCGGTCCAGGGACGCCTCGCGCTCCTGGAGGAGCCCCGCGACGACGTCGGTGGCGGACGCGGTGTAGCGGGGCGGGCTTCCGGGCTGGACGCCGACCAGGCCAGCGGCCTCGAGCCGGGCGAGCGCGTCGGACAGACGGCCCGGCCCCGACCACATCGCGGCGAGTTCGGCGAGGGTGGTGCCGGGACGTTCGAGCAGCAGATCGTAAGCCGTCTCCTCGGCGTCACCGATCAGTTCGTACACAGCTCCTCCCGGTCCTCGGCGGTCAGCCAGCCGCGCTGGACGGCCTGGTAACCGGCCTGGAACCGGGTCACCGCGTCGAGCCGGGCGAACAACCGGTTCATGTGCCGGCGGACGGTACGCGGGTGGCAGCCGAGGTGCTCGGCGACGTCCTGTTCGGTCAGTCCCGCGACCAGCAGGGCGAGCAGGTCACGTTCGAGGTCCGACGGCGCATCCGGGTCCGACTCGACCCGCTGCCGCACCCCCACGTCGAGCGGCACGGCCCGTTCCCAGAAGCTCTCGAAGAGGGCCAGCAGCGCCGACAGCAGGACGGAGTCGCGGACCAGCAGGCAGGTCTCCAGCGCGAGGTCCGGTCGCAGCGGCACGAGGCCCACCCGCCGGTCGCAGAGCATCAACTTCATCGGCACGTCCGCGACCCGGGCCTGCTCACCCGCCGAGACGAAGCGGGCGAGCCGGGCGAGCCGCCCCGGGATGGCCACGCCCTCCCGGTCGTAGATGGTGCGCATCCGTACCTCCTGACGCTCCGCCTCCTCGGCGGGCAGGGCGAACGCGTTCAGGTACGGCGGCGCGTCGAAGATCAGCAACTCCCGCTCGGCGCTGCATCTGAGGTTCTGGAAGGCGGCGTGGATGGCGTCGCGCCCGTGCAGCACCTCGACCAGTTCCGAGTGTTCGGCGGTCGCGGCCCGCTGGAACCGGTCGGCCATCCGGGTCACCCGCTGGCGCAGTTCCCGCAGGGACTCCCGGCGCTCGGTCAGCAGGGAGCCCAGCGCGACGTCGGGTGCCACCGCCGTCCACCGGGGAGGCTGGCCGGGCAACCGGGTGGCCAGGCCCAACTCGGCCAGGCGCGCGAAGTCGGCGGTTCCGGCGACGTCGGGCGACACCGGGTCCGCGCTGGCGACCAGTGACTCGTAGAGGGCCTGCTGCCCGGGAGACAGGCCGAGGTCGGGGAACGACCGTCGATCATCCCGCATCCGGTCATGCTGCCCCCGGCCGGCGGTGGCGACAAGGGTCCTGTGGCTCTTCGTCTGGCCGGGTGATCCGATCCGTACCCACCGTCACCTGCGAAGACGCGGATCCCTTCCGGAGGGGTGCCCCATTCACGCCAGTGGCGTGAACCAGGCAGGCGGACAGCTTCCGTGACGTCGAAGCCGCTGCGAAGCTCCACGGGACGCATCCGTTCCCCCTGCGTACACCCCTCGGAGAGGAATATTCATGTCGAGCCTGATCCCACGGCGATCACGGCGTGGCGGGGTCGCCGGCGGCCTCGCCGTCGTGGTGACCGTCGCCACCGTCGGGGTTCCGTCACCGGTGACCGCCGCGCCGACGGCGGGCGAACCGGTGCCGAACCCGACCGCGACGACCACCGTGACCACCGGAACCGGCGAGGGCCTTGAGGCGACCGTCACTCTGATCACCGGCCACCGGGTGCGGTACGTGGAAGGAGCGGACGGCCGGAGCAGCGCCACGGTGACCAGCTCGCCCGACGGCCCCGCCGCGACGGACGCGTTCCGTTCCTACTCGGACCCGACCGGGGTCTACGTCATTCCTCAGTCGGCGCAGGATCTGGTGGCCAGGGGCCTGCTGGACCAGGAACTGTTCGACGTGCGGTACCTGGCGCGCAACGGTTACGGCGACGACGTTGCTCAGACGATGCCGGTGATTGTGAGCTACGGCGCGGGTACGAAGGCGCGGGCGGCTTCCCCGGCAGCGCTGCCCGGCACCACCGTGCGGCGCGACCTGCCCAGCGTGGCCGGCGCGGGGCTGTCCGTGGAGAAGGCCAGGGTCGGTGACTTCTGGGCCGCGCTGACCGGTGGCGCCGACCGGGTCGCCGCTGCCCGTGGACCGGCGGCGAAGACCACCGGACCGTCGCTGGCCTCGGGAGTCGGCAAGGTGTGGCTCGACCAGAAGGTCAAGGTCGACCTCGCCGAGAGCGTGCCCCTGATCGGCGCGCCGCAGGCCTGGGCCGCCGGGCTCGACGGCAGCGGGG
This sequence comes from Micromonospora sp. NPDC047074, assembly GCF_040643815.1. NCBI lineage: Bacteria > Bacillati > Actinomycetota > Actinomycetes > Micromonosporales > Micromonosporaceae > Micromonospora > Micromonospora sp. NPDC047074. Next base: position 82,974 of record NZ_JBEYVB010000014.1, on the reverse strand, counting down.
TGAAGGTGGCGGTGCTCGACACCGGCATCGACGCCGACCACCCGGATGTGCGGGGCAAGGTCGTGGGCTCGAAGAGCTTCGTGCCGGGCGTCGAGTCGGTGACGGACGGGCACGGCCACGGCACCCACGTCGCGGCCACCATCGCCGGCTCGGGCGCCGGCTCGGGCGGCGCGCGCAAGGGCGTCGCCCCCGGCGCGGACCTGCTCGTCGCGAAGGTGCTCAACGACGGCGGCAACGGTGACATGTCGTGGATCATCGACGCGATGGAGTGGGCTGCCACCAGCGGCGCGAAGATCGTCAGCATGAGCCTCGGTGGCGATCCCACCGACGGCACCGACCCGGCGAGCCAGGCGGTGAACCGGCTGACCGCCGAGACGGGCACCCTGTTCGTCATCGCCGCGGGCAACTCCGGCCGGGAGAACACCGTCGGCGCCCCGGGCGCCGCCGACGCGGCGCTGACCGTGGGCGCGACCTCCAAGACCGACGAACTCGCCGACTTCTCCAGCCGGGGCCCCCGGGTCGGTGACCGGGCCATCAAGCCGGACATCTCCGCGCCCGGCGTGGGAATCGTCGCGGCCCGCGCCGCCGGCACCTCGATGGGCACCCCGGTCGACGACCGGTACACCTCGGCGAACGGCACCTCGATGGCCACCCCGCACGTGGCGGGCGCGGCGGCGGTGCTGGCCCAGCAGCACCCGGACTGGACCGCCGCCCAGCTCAAGCCGACGCTGATCGGCACCAGCAAGGACGCCGGCCACACCGCCTACGAGCAGGGCGCCGGCCGGCTCGACCTGGCCCGCGCGGTGCGTCAGCAGGTCACCACCGGCACCGTCAACGTCGACTTCGGCACCGTCTCCCCGAACACCGACCCCCGGCTCGACCGGCAGGTCAGCTACCACAACCCCACCGCGCAGCCGGTCACCCTGACCCTGACCCCGACCCTGCGCCGGATCTCCGGTGGTGACGCCACCGGCGCCCTGAACACCCCCGCCTCGGTCACCGTGCCGGCCGGCGGCACCGGGGAGGTCACCGTCTCGCTCGACGCCGCCGGGCTGGAGATCGGCAGCTACACCGGTTCGCTCGTGGCCACCGACGAGGCCACCGGGACCCGGCTGACCCTCGCGGTCGGGCTGATCCGGCAGCCGCCGATGCGCACGATCACCACCCGCATCGTCGGCGTGCCCGGTGACCCCATCGCGATGGGCAACGCCCCCTGCGACTTCCGCAACCTCCGGGACGACACGTCCTACCTGGTCATGATGGGTGGTGTGCCGGGCCAGAACGCCATCCAGGGCGTCGGGTACGTCCCGGACGGCGAATACCACGTGAGCTGTTGGGGCGCCTACTGGGGCGACACCGAGGCGTTCCGCCACCAGGCGTGGCTGGAGAACCCGCAGTACACGATCAGCGGTGACGCCACCCTGGAGTACGACCTCGCCCGCGACCTGGTGGAGCTGGAGAAGATCGACACGCCGCTGCCGAGCGAGGCGGTGCACCTCGGCATGGGCAGCACCTTCTCCACGGCGTCCGGTCTGACCTACTCCAACATGTGGTACACCGGACCCGGCCACGCCTACAGCTGGCGGACGCACGTCGTACCGACCCGGGCCAAGCCAACGATCGGCCAGTACGGGACCTGGTTCGAGCAGCTCCGCGCCGCGCCGGAGGCCACCACCACCGTGCACGGCAACGGCCGGCTCCGGGTGAACCCGACCTACCTCACCGACAGCGAGTTCGCGCCGAAGTTCGCCACCGACCAGCGGCTCCAGCTCGCCAGCCGGGCGGACCTGCTGGCCGGTCGCGACGTCAAGGGCAAGCTGGTCCTGCTCGACAGCCCGGCCAACAGCTGGTTCGTCGACGAGATCGAGCAGGCCGCGAAGGCCGGCGCGGCCGGTGTGCTCCAGTACTTCGTCGGCCGCGACGACATCGGCCTGCCCGCCCAGATCCCCCCGTACGACATCGTCAAGCCCCGGCTGCCGCTGCTCTGGCTCGACGGCGCGCAGGGGGCGAAGGTGGCGAAGGTGATCGCCGGGGCGAAGCGGCCGTACGTCGACATCGACGCGCAGCTCGTCAGCCCGTACCAGTACAAGCTGCGGCACCACACCGCCGACCGGATGCCGGCGAAGCCGGTCGACAGCGTCCGGCACCGGGACCTCGTCCAGGTGCGCAGCGAGCAGCACGCCCAGGTGCCGTCGCCGCAGTACCAGACGAACGCGCACGAGGTCAGCCACACGTTCGTCCCCGGCCAGACGTTCAGCGCCAACGCCGCGCACGACTACGACGTGCCGGTCGCCCGCACCGAGTACTACAACGTCACCGGCCCGGACGTCCTCTGGGCGCGGTACTTCACGGTGATCAACCGGGCCGACGGCGCCAGCCGCGGCACCGACCACATCGGGACGTTCACCCGGCCGCTGTCCCGGACGGAGAAGATCCACCAGCCGCCGGTCGTGCTGGGCGCCCTGCCGAGCCACCCGCCCCTGACCCACACCTGCATGTCGTGCCGGGACGGGGACACCATCTACCTGCTCGAACGCTCGTCGTCGGCGGCGGATCTGACCAGCTCCGTCTCCGGGACTCGGCGGGTGCAGGCGACGCTCGAACGGGACGGCGTCCGGATCGTCCCGAACCCGCCGCCGGGCCGCGGGGGGAACTTCCTGCACTGGACGGTGTCTCCGGAGCCGGGCGAGTACACCCTGCGGACCGTCCGCGAGGACCGGTTCTCCGGGCAGACGCTGGCGAAGCGGATCGCCACCGACTGGACGTTCCGCTCGGCCGGCGCGACCGGCACGGTACGGGAGCCGGCGCAGTGCTACACCGCGCTGATCAACATCGGCACGGGCACGTGCGACTGGCAGCCGTTGATCCAGCTCGAACACGACTTCGACCTGTCGCTCACCGACACCGCGCAGGCGGGGCGGGCGTACCGGTTCGAGGTCACGCCGCACGCGGCGCCGAACGCGCCCCGGATCGCCGGGCTGCGCACCTGGGTGTCGTACGACGACGGGGCCACCTGGAAGCAGGCGGTGGTCGTGCCGGGCCTCGGCGGCAGCTACCACGCGCTGGTCGTACACCCGAAGCTGGCGAAGACCACCGGGGCGGTCTCCGTACGCACCGAGGCCTGGGACCGCTCGGGCAATCGCGTCGTGCAGACCATCGACCGCGCCTACGGCCTCACCGAAGCCCGGTAGGCCTCTCCACTGCACCTCGGTCGCCCTCCGCGTCCCCGACGCGGAGGGCGACCTCTTTCTGCGCCGGTCAGCTTTCCTCGGCTTCCGCGATCGACTGGTCACGGCTTTCGTAGGCCTGCCGGGGCCCGCAGACCGAAGCACGCGAGCAGGAACATCGGGAACCGTCCGCGTCCATCCGTACGGTGACCGCGTCGCGTGGCACGCTGTGCCCCACCACCCGGCCGGTGCCCTCGGGGGTCGTCACACGACTGCCCACTGCCGGGGCGGACTCCTGGAACCGCTGGTAGAGCGGGTGCTCGTACTTCAGGCAGCACATCAGCCGGCCGCACGCCCCGGAGATGCGCAGCGGGTTGAGCGGCAGGTCCTGGTCCTTCGCCATTCGGATGGTGACCGGCTCGAAGTCGGTGAGGAAGGTGGCGCAGCAGAGGTCCCGGCCGCAGGAGCCGATGCCGCCCTGCACCCGTGCCGAGTCCCGGGCGGAGAGTTGGCGCAACTCCACCCGGCAGTGCAGGGTGGCGCCGAGGTCCCGGACCAGCGACCGGAAGTCCACCCGGTGCGGCGCGGTGAAGTAGATGGTGCTGCGCTCGCCGCCGCCCTCGGCCGTCCCGAGCACGTGGTCGATGGCCACCACCTTCATCGGCAGGCCGTGCTCCCGGATCAGCCGCTTCGCCGCGACCTTGGCCTCCGCCTTGCGCCGGCGTACCGCCTCGTCGCGGTGCAGGTCCTTCTCCCCCGCCAGCCCGGCCAGGCGGGGAAAGCCCGAGGTCTCCTCGGAGACCCACTGCGCCGCCCAGACGCACTCGGCCACCTCGGGCCCGTCGTCCGTCGGCACCAGCACCTTGTCGCCGACCTGGGGGCGCAGCTCCCCCGGATCCAGGTAGTAGAGGCGCCCGTACCGGTGGAAGCTGACCGCGCAGAGCATGCCCATGCCTCACACCCTACGACGCGCGGGCCGGGGCGGCCCGGCCGGCCGTCGCGACCCGACTACTCAGTGCAGCCATTCCGCGGTGGTCGAATCGTCCGGCGGGCTACCAGCCGATCCGGGTGGGGGTGTCGTAGCGGGGGCGCTCCGTCACCGGCGCCCGCCAGCGGGACTCGGCCATGCTCGGCGCCCACTCGCGCAGCAGCGTCTCGGCCCCGTCGTAGGCGACGCCGAGCACGGCCAGCACCCGCGTGGCGATCTCGGCGGCCTCGATCGCGCCCGGCCCGGCCGGCTCCTGACGCCTCGCCGCACCGGCCGGCACCGACGTCGCCGCGACCACGGCCACCGCCTCGGTCGACCGGAGGACGTCGGCCAGCGCCCGGGCCAGGGCGAGCCGGCTGCCCTCCACCCAGTCGGCGAGCGCATCGGCGTAACCGGCGGTCGACTCCAGCCGGCCCACCAGGCTGTCCGGTCCCTCGTCGAGGTGCCGCAGCAGGGCCGCCCGCTCCTGCCCGTACGCGGACGAGGCCGGGCCGGACCAGAGGACCGGATCGGTCAGCGCGGCGCAGGCGTCGTCGTAGCCCCGCACCAGCCGGCGCACGGCGTGGCCGGCGGTGGCCAGCGGCACCGGGTGCAGGTCGAGGAAGTGCCGGACGGCCTCGCCGGGCAGCACCTGCATCCGGCGCAGCAGCGGCCAGACGCGGTGCCCCTCGGGCGCACCGGCGGCGAGCAGCGTGTCGACCCGGCGCAGCAGGTCGAGGCCGGGCTCGGCGAGCCGGTCCAGCGCGTCCATCACGCCCCTCCGGTGAGCCGGTGGCGCGCGGCGCGGTCGGCCTCGGCGTAGTAATCGGCGGCGGCCCGCACCGCTGTCGCGGCGGCGGCCAGCCGCTGGGCCGCGGCGTGCGCCTCCCGGGCCCGGTCGCCGGTGGCGGCGGCCCACTGCCGGTGCAGGGCCCGCCCGATCTCGCCGGGCCTGCCGGGGGCGTCGGCACCGAACGCGGCCTGCGCAGGGTCGCTGGCGGTGACCCGGCGGGACACGGCGGTCATGGTCTCGCTCGCCTCGTCGAGCCGGGCGGCGAGGGCCCGCAGGCTCTCCATCTCAGGCTCCCGCCAGCGGGCGGTAGGCGGCGAAGGTCTCGTTGTGCAGCTTCTCCCGGGCCCACTCGGCGGCGTCGGCCGCCGCGGTGACCGCCGCCTGCACCGCGCGGGCGACGTCGCGCGGGCTGCGGGTGTGCAACGGGCCGAGGAACCGCACGTCGGTGATCCGCCCGCCGGCTGTGACCACCACTTCGACGAGCCCGTCGGGCGACCGCACGGTGACCTCGACGGTCGACACCGCCTGGTCGAACTCGGCCTGGAGGGACTCGATCCGGCGGTAGCGCCGCACCGCCTCCTCGATCCAGGCCTCGTCGATCTCCCCCCGCGGCATCGGCGGACTCCTCCCGGGACAGGGAATCACTGTGCGTACCGCCGTCGTCACCACGGCACACCGGACCGTACCGCACAGCAATTGCGCCTGTCGATGCCTGTGGACGGCCGGTCCGACCGCCGGGACCTCGCCGTCGCGCTGCGGCCGGCTCAGCCCTTCCAGAGCGAGAGCATCATCGCCTCGACGGCGATCCGGGGTTTGACGTTCGCCTCGATCGCCGCCCGGCACTCCAGCACCGCCTCCAGGCGGCGCAGCGCTCCCTCGGCGTCCCACTTCTGCGCGCCCGCCCCGGCCAGCGCGGCGGTGTCGGTGTGCACCGGCGCCACGGGGGCGCGTAGCGCCATGGTGAGCGCGTCCCGGTAGAAACCCGCCAGGTCGACCAGCGCCCGGTCCAGCGCGTCCCGCTGCGCCCGGGTGGCCCGGGACTTCTGCCGCCGCTCCAGGTCCTTCAACTGCCCGGCGGCGCCCCGGATGGCGCCGGCCGCACCCCGCCCGGTGCCGCCCGCCCCGAGCGCGGTCTCCAGCGCCGCGCGCTCGGCCGCGGCGGTCTCCGCCACCGACGCCTCGGCCTCCGCCTCGGCCGCCTCGATCAGCGCCGACGCCGCGTCGAACGCGGCACCCACGCCGGTCAGCCGGCGCGGCACCGCCAGCACCGCCTCCCGGCGCTTGCGCGCCTCCGGGTCATTGGCCAGCCGGCGGGCCCGCCCCACGTGCCCCTGCGCGGCCGCCGCCGCCCACCGCGCCACGTCGGGCGGGACACCGTCCCGACGGACCAGCACCTCGGCCACCGCGTCCGGTGCCGGCTGCCGCAGCGGTACGAGCCGGCAGCGCGACCGGATGGTCACCGAGACGTCGTCCGGGTGGGTGGAGGGGGCGCAGAGCAGGAAGACGGTCCGCGGCGGCGGCTCCTCGATGGCCTTGAGCAGCGCGTTTCCGGCGGCCTCGGTGAGCCGGTCCGCGTCGGAGATGACCACCACCTGCCAGCGCCCGCCGGACGGGGTGCTGGCGGCGCGCAGCACCAGCGCCCGCATCTCGTTGACGCCGATGGAGAGCCCGTCCGGTACCACCATCCGGACGTCGGCGTGGGTGCCGGCCATCGTGGTGTGGCAGCCGGGGCATTCGCCGCAGCCGGTGCCGTACGCGCACTGGAGGGCGGCGGCGAAGGCCCGGGCCGCCACCGACCGCCCCGACCCGGGCGGCCCGGTGAAGATCCAGGCGTGCGTCATCCCCGCCCCGGGGTCGACCGTCGCCGCCTCCGCGCCTCCTGCCTCCTCGGCCAGCGCGTCGAGCTCGTCCCCGACGGCGGTCGTGGGCGCGGCGGCGGCGCGCAGCACGGCTGCCGCCGCGGCGGCGGCCCGGCGCAGCGTGTCGACCGCCTCGTCCTGCCCGACCAGGTCGGCGAAGACGTCCGGCATCAGGTCCGGCGCTCCATCGGTACCAGCTCCGATTCGGATAACTCCGGCTGCACCGAGGTGTCCGGGCCCTGGGCGGGACGCGGGTGCACGATGCCGCCGGGCCTGCCGAACATCTCCTCGACCCGCCGGGCCACCTGGCCGGCGATCTCCTCGACCGGGCGGGACGCGTCGAGCACCAGGTAGCGCTTCGGGTCGGCGGCGGCGAGGTCGAGGAAGGCGTACCGGACCCGCTCGTGGAAGGTCACCGACTCGGCCTCCAGGTGGTCCGCCGCCTCGGCGCGGGCCGCCACCCGGGCCAGGCCGGTACGCGGGTCGACGTCCAGCAGCACCACCAGGTCGGGCTTGAGCCCACCGGTGGCCCAGGAGGAGAGCCAGGAGACCTCGTCGACGGGGAGCGTCCGCCCCGCCCCCTGGTACGCCAGGGACGAGTCGACGTACCGGTCGCTGATCACCGCCGCGCCCCGGACGAGCGCCGGCCGGACGACGGTGGCCACGTGGTGCGCCCGGTCGGCGGCGTAGAGCAGCGCCTCGGCGCGCGGCGACGGCACGTCGGACCCGGGCGCGCCGAGCAGCAGCGACCGGATCCGCTCGCCGACGGCGGTGGCGCCCGGCTCCCGGGTCACCACCACGTCGCGCCCCTGCCCGCGCAGCCGCTCGGCGAGCGCGGCGAGCTGGGTGGACTTGCCGGCGCCCTCGCCGCCCTCGAAGACCACGAAGAGGCCGGCGGAGACGAACGGCTCGGCCGGCATCAGCGGGCGACCCCGGATCGAGCCCCAGAGGTCGGCCAGGACGGGAACGCCCTTCTTGTCGTCCATCTGCCCGAACGCGCTGATCCCGGCGAAGATGCCGGCGGCGCCGGCGGCGAGCAGCAGCAGTCGGGTGGACGAGATCGACACGCCCAGGTCGGCCAGCTCCAGCCGGCGCGAGCCGCCGACGCCGGCGAGCAGGCTGCTGAGGCCGATCGCGAGGATCAGCACGAGCCGGGTGCCGATCTGCACCACCGCGAAGACCCGGCCGCGGACCTCGTCGGCGATCTCGCCGCCGAGCAGGGTGGTGCCGGAGAGGAACGCCATGCCGGCGCCGGCGCCGACCAGGATCGCGCCGACCATCGCCATCGACAGGTGGATGGCGAAGGCCAGGGCCATCACCGAGGCGCTGGCCAGCACGATGCTCATGCCGAACCAGCGCCGCCGGGACATCTCCTTGACGATCATCGGGCCGAGCCCGATGCCGAGCGCGAGGCCGACAAAAATGGCGCCGAAAAGCAGGTAGAAGGCGGCGTCACCGGCGCCGAGCGAGGTGGCGAAGAACTTGGCGGTGCCGATCACGATGCCGCCGCCGGCGAACGCGCCGAAGATGCCGAGCACCAGGCCGCGGACCAGCGGGGTCTGGCCGATGTAACGCCAGCCCTCCTTGAACTGGCGCGTCATGCTCTGCTCGGTGCGGTCCCGCTCGGCGGCCTGTCCCTGGCTGATCTCCCTGATGCCGTACGCGACCACCAGCGCGGTGGCCAGCCGGGAGAACGCGTTGAACCAGAGCGCCAGGTCGGCCGGCTCGGCCCAGTTGGGCGTCGAGCCCCCCGTTGCCCCCCGCACGATGCCGTCGAGCGCGGCGAGGATCAGCGCGGCGAGGATGGGGGTGAGGCCGTACGTGGTGATCAGCGTGAGCTGGTTGGCGGCCTCCAGCCGGGCGCGCGGGATCAGGTTGGGGACCGCGGCCTCCTTGGCCGGGATCCACAGCAGCGTGATCGACTCGATCAGGAAGGTGGCGATCGCCGCCCAGCCGACCACGACGGGCCCGCTCGCCCCGAGCAGCGCGACCAGCGGGATCGAGGCGAAGAGCAGGAACCGCAGGATGTCGCAGATGACCATGGTCCAGCGCCGGTCGAACCGGTCGGCCAGTACGCCGGCGACCGGGCCGAGCACCAGCGCCGGCAGCAGCCGGATGGCGATCACGCCACCGAACGCGGCGCCCTGGGCGGTGCTCCCCTCGACCTGGGAGGCGGCGAAGACCGACGTGGCGAGCAGGCCGAACCAGTCGCCGAAGGAGGCCGCACCGAGCACGATCCAGAGCCGGCGGAACGGGGTGATCCGCAGCACCGAGCGGATGGCCGCGTAGCCGGAGTGGTCCGTGATGGGCTGCTGCTCGGCGGTGCCGCCGGGCTTGTTCGAGGACGGCGACACGCCGGGCGACTCGCCGTTGAACTGGCTTTCGATGGCCGTACCTCCACGTGCCGGCCCATCGCTGGGCAGTCCCGGTGGAACACTCTAGACCCGGCGGGTCACCTGCCCCGCCGCGACATTCTCCTGTTCGTCGAGCCTAGGCCGCCGCGACCACCGCCCGCAGCCCGGACAGACGCGAGGGTATTTCGCATTGACCGCCGGACAGTTAGCGTGCACACGTGGCCATCGAAAGCGACAAACTTCGTGACCGCCTCGACCGGGCGACCGCGCACCTCGACCCGCCGTACGCCGTCGTCGACCTCGCGGCCTTCGACGACAACACCGCCGCGCTGGCCGGACGGGCCGACGGCAAACCCGTCCGGCTCGCCAGCAAGTCGGTACGCGCCCGCGACCTGATCGGCCGGGCGCTGGGGCGGCCCGGCTGGCACGGCGTGATGGCCTTCACCCTGCCCGAGGCGATCTGGCTGGTCCGCTCCGGCGTGACCGACGACGCGCTGGTGGCGTATCCCACGGCCGACCGGGGGGCGCTCGCCACGCTCGCCGCCGACCCGGCGCTCGCCGCCGCCGTCACGCTGATGATCGACGGCACCGACCAGCTCGACCTGGTCGACACCGTGTGCCCGCCCGGGCGGCGGCCCGAGCTGCGGGTCTGCCTCGACCTCGACGCCTCCTGGCGACCGCTCGGCGGGCGGGTGCACGTGGGGGTGCGCCGGTCACCGGTGCACAGCGCCCAGGCGGCCGGCGCGCTCGCCGCCACCGTCGCGGGCCGGGCGGGCTTCCGGCTGGTCGGGCTGATGGCGTACGAGGCGCAGATCGCCGGCCTCGGCGACGCGCCGCCCGGGCGGGCGGCGCTCGGCTCCGCGATCCGGCTGGCCCAGCGGCGGTCGTACCGCGAGTTGCTGACCCGCCGGGGCGCGGCGGTGGCGGCCGTACGCGAACACGCCGACCTGGAGTTCGTCAACGGCGGCGGCACCGGCAGCGTGGCCGCGACCAGCGCCGATCCCGCGGTCACCGAGATCACCGCGGGATCGGGCCTGTACGGGCCGACGCTGTTCGACGCCTACCGCGCCTGGCGTCCCACCCCGGCGGCGTTCTTCGCCTGCGCGGTGGTCCGCAGGCCGGGGCCCGGCCTCGCCACCGTGCTGGGCGGCGGCTGGATCGCCTCCGGCCCGGCCGAGGACAGCCGGCTCCCCCGCCCGTGGCTGCCGGACGGCCTGAAGCTGATCGGCACCGAGGGTGCCGGCGAGGTCCAGACCCCGCTGGCCGGCGCGGCGGCCGACAAGCTGCGGGTCGGCGACCGGGTCTGGTTCCGGCACGCGAAGGCCGGCGAGCTGTGCGAGCGGGTCAACGAGCTGCACCTGGTCGAGGGGGATGCCGTCGTGGCCACCGTGCCCACCTACCGGGGGGAGAGCCACGCGTTCCTCTGAACCGGCCGGGCCGGCGCACCCGGAGGCCCGGCGCACCCGAGTCGTGGTGCACCCGGGCCCCCGCCCCGGGGTCAGCACACCCGGGGCCGGCGCGGCCCGGTCAGCCGGGCTGGTTGGCGTCGGCGGGGGCGTCGACCTGGCGGTGCAGGTACTCCCGGATCAGCGCCTTCGCCTCGACCAGCACCCGGTCGTCACCCTCGGGCTGCCGCCGGAACGCCAACTTGATCAGCGCGTCGGCCGCCTCGACGGCGATCTCCAGGTGGAACCGGAGGTCGGGGACGTCGGTCAGCCCGAAGCGCTCGGCGAGCACCCGGGCGAGCTGGTCCGCGATCACGCCGTTGTTGTCCCGCTGCTCGTCGAGCAGGTGCAGGTCGACCACGTCGCCGAAGTGCAGGGTACGGAATCCCGGAACGGTGCGGTGCATCGAGATGTACTCGTCGATCCCCGCGTCGACCCCGTCCCACCAGTGCGTCAGGTCGTCGGAGGCGAAGCGCTCGTCGAGCCGCTGGAGGTAGGACTCCATCGTGCGCAGGGTCAGCGCCTGGACGATGGCCCGCTTGTCCGGGAAGAACTGGTATACCGACCCGATCGCCACCTCGGCCCGCTCGGCGAGGAGGGTCGTGGTCAGGCCCTCGTACCCCACCTCGTCGACGAGTTCGGCGCAGGCGTCCAGCATCCGCTGGACCCGCGCGACACTTCGACCCTGCACCGGTACGCGACGCAGCGGCCCGGCTGTGGCGGCTGGTGTGGACACTCGCCACCCCCCTTCGACGGATGAACATATCTGCACGTCACTGGTTCGTGACTACCGGTACAACGAGCTAACCTCGATTGCGGTATTTACCTGCGACAACGTTCCTGATATGAAGGCACTTCATATTCATGTCGAGGAGCGCACATGGCCGGCACCGCACCGCCAACCGTGGCAGCCTGGTCCAACTGGGCCGGCAACCAACGCGCCACCGCCACCGCCATCCTGCGCCCCACCTCCCTCGCCGACGTCACCGAAGCCGTACGCGCCGCCGCGACGACCGGGGACCGGATCAGGGTGGTGGGCAGCGGCCACTCCTTCACCGCCGTCGCGGTCACCGACGCACGACGGATGGAACTGACCGAACTGGCCACCGGCGTACGCGTCGACATCGATCGCCGACTGGTCACCGTACCGGCCGGGATCACCCTGCGCGCACTCAACGAACTGCTCGCCGCGCACGGCCTGGCCCTACCCAATCTGGGCGACATCGACGCGCAGACGATCGCCGGGGCGATCTCCACCGGCACCCACGGCACCGGCGCCGCGTACGGCTGCCTGTCGACGTTCGTCGAGGCACTCACCCTCGTCACCGGCACGGGCGAGGTGCTGCGCTGCTCCGCCGACGAGCACCCCGACGTCTTCGCCGCCGCCCGGGTCTCGCTGGGCGCGCTCGGAGTGCTCGTCGAGGTGACCCTGCGCTGCGTGGACGCCTTCGTGCTCCGCGCCCACGAGCGGCCGGCACCCCTGGGGGCCGTGCTCGACGAGTTGCCCACGCTGATCGGGCGGCACGACCACGTCGAGTTCTACTGGTTCCCGTACACCGAACGGGTGCAGGTCAAGGCCAACGACCGGGTGCCCGCCGACGACCAGCCGCTGCCCCGGTGGCGGGGCTGGCTGGACGACGAGTTCCTCTCCAACACCGTCTTCGCCGGGGCCTGCCGGCTCGGCCGGGCCGTGCCGGCCCTGGCCCCGGGCATCAGCGCCGTCTCCGCCCGCGCGCTCACCGAGCGCCGCTACACCGGCCGCTCCGACCGGGTCTTCTGCACCTCGCGCCGGGTCCGCTTCGTGGAGATGGAGTACGCGCTACCGCGCGACGCCCTCCGCGAGGCGCTCGACGCGTTGCGGCGGATCGTCGACGGGCTGCCGTTCAAGGTGCTCTTCCCGGTCGAGGTGCGGTTCACCGCCGCCGACGACATCTGGCTCTCCCACGGCTACGGGCGGGAGTCCGCGTACGTGGCGATCCACCAGTACGTCGGCATGCCCTACGAGCCCTACTTCCGGGCCTTCGAGCAGGTCGCCGCCAGCCTCGGTGGCCGGCCCCACTGGGGCAAGCTGCACTGGCGTGACGCGGAGTCACTGGCTGCGGCCTACCCCCGGTTCGCCGACTTCCAGGCCCTCCGCGCCCGCCTGGACCCGAACCACCTCTTCACCACCCCCCACCTGACCCACATCCTCGGCTAACCCCCGCCGCCGTTCCCCGCCGCGATCTTGGTACGAACCGGCCCCTGTGGGGGCGTGCTCGTACCAAGATCTGTCCGCTGTCCACAGGGGCGGACGCGGGCGGTACCGGTTGGGCAGAGTGCGGGTGTGGCGAGGTCTTCGAGGTCATTAGCGGAGCTGCGCCGGGCGTTGCCGGGTGACGATGCCGACGAGCTGACCTGGTTGTTGTTCCGTCAGGACGACGTGATCAGCCTCGACCAGGCCCGATGCCATCTGTCGTCGAAGGCGATCCGGCACCGGGTCGCCACCCAACGCTGGCGCCAGGTGCACCGTGCCGTCTTCGTCGCCCACAACGGTCCGGTCGGCCCCGCTCAGCACCGTTGGATCGCCGTGCTCGCCGCCGGGCCGGCTGCGGTGCTCGGTGGCCTGACGGCAGCCCAGGCCTGGGGCCTGCGCGGCTACGACAGCCGGATCGTGCACGTGCTCCTACCCGCCGTGCACCAAACCCGCACCCTGCCGCCCGGCGTACGCCTGCACCGGACCACCCTGTTGGGCCCGGAGGACGTCCTGCACGTCGGGCAGCCGCCCCGCACCATGCCGGCCCGGTCGCTGGTGGACGCGGCGCAGTGGGCGGTCACCGACGAGCAGGCTCGGGCGGTCATCGCCGCGGATTTCCAGCAACGTCTCGTGGCCGGCGACGACCTGCACCGGATACTGGACGGCATGCCCCGGGCCCGTCGCCGGAGCCTGATCCGGCAGACCGCTGCGGACGCCGCCGGCGGCGCGCACTCCCTGGCGGAGCTGGATTTCCTCGGCCTGGTCCGGCGAGCGGGCCTGCCCGACCCCTCCCGGCAGGTTGTCCGACACGACTCTGCCGGCCGCCGGCGTTACCTCGACGCGTGGTTCGGGCAGTGGCGGGTGCACGTGGAGATCGACGGCGGGCAGCACCTCGACCCCGGCACCGCCTGGGCGGACATGCGCCGGCAGAACGACCTGTGGATCGACGGAGACCGGGTGCTGCGGTTCCCCGCCTGGGCGGTACGCAACGACTCTCGCACGGTCCTCGCCCAACTCCGAGCAGCACTGCGGGCCGCCGGCTGGACTGGCTCGCCCTGACCCAGGCCCTCGCCTTACGCACTCCATCAACCGACCGCCGGGCGACCGGGCTGCGTTGTTCACCGGGCTACTGAGCTTGTTTTTCACCCTGCTACGCCGGATCTTGGTACGAACAGGCCCTCCAAGGGGCGCGTTCGTACCAAGAACTCCAGCCCAGCCCAGCCTGGCACCGGTCAGCCGGGTCCAGCCCAGCCCCGGCGCGGGTCAGTCGGTGGTGGGGGTGGTGGCCTTTTTCGGGGTCGCCTTCTTTGCCGGGGTCTTCTTGGCGGTGGTGGCCTTGGCCGTGGTGGTCTTCTTCGCGGCCGTGGACCTGGTCGCCGCAGCCGTCTTCTTCGCCGCCGTGGTCTTCGCCGCCGTGGTCTTCTTCGCTGGTGCCTTCTTCTTCGGTGCCGGCCCCTTCGCCCGCTTCTCGGCGAGCATCTCCGAGGCCTCTTCGATGCTCAGCGCCTCGGGGGTCTGGCCGCGCCGCAGTGACGCGTTGGTCTCGCCGTCGGTCACGTACGGGCCGAACCGACCGTCCTTGATGACCAGCGGCTTCTCGGTGAGCGGGTCGACGCCCATCTCCCGCAGCGGCGGGGCGGCGGCCCGGCGCTGGCGCGCCTTCGGAGCGGCCAGCAGGGCCAGCGCCTCGTCCAGCGTGACGGTGAACATCTTGTCTTCGGAGTCCAGCGAGCGGAACTCGTCGCCCTGCTTGACGTACGGGCCGTAGCGGCCGTTGGCGGCGAGGACCTCGGTGCCGTCCGGGGCCTTCCCGACCAGCCGGGGCAGGCTGAGCAGCCGCAGCGCCTCGTCGAAGGTCAGCGAGTCGGGCGACTGCGAGCGCAGCAGCGACGACTTGCGCTCGCCGCTGGCCACGTAGGGGCCGAAGCGGCCCGACTTGAGCAGGATCGGCTCGCCGGTGGCCGGGTCGTCGCCGAGCTTGCGCTCACCCCCGCCGCCGAGGAACAGCTCGTGCACCTTCTCCGGGGTCAACTCGTCCGGCGCCAGCCCCTCGGGGATCGGCGCCCGGTCGCCCTGGCCGCCGCCCTCCTCGCCCTCCGCGGCGGGCGCGGGCTGCTCGCCCGGCACCGCCCGCTGGAGGTACGGCCCGTAGCGACCCACCCGGACGACGACCTCGCGGCCCTCGTCGTCGGTGAACAGCGGGATCGAGTTGACGCTGCGCGCGTCGATGTCGCTGAGGTTCTCGGTGACCAGTTTCTTCAGCCCGCCCGAGCGGGCGATGTCCCGGTCGCCGGCACCGTTGGCGCTGCCGAAGTAGAACGCGGTGAGGAAGTCGACGGCCGCGTGGTCGCCACCGGCGATCTCGTCCAGCTCGTTCTCCATGCTGGCCGTGAAGTCGTAGTCGATCAGGCGCGGGTAGTGCCGCTCCAGCAGGCCGATCACCGCGAACGCCAGGAACGACGGGATCATCGCCTGACCCCGCTTGACGACGTACCCCCGGTCCTGGATGGTCTGCATGATCGACGCGTACGTCGAGGGGCGGCCGATGCCCAGCTCCTCCAGGGCCTTGACCAGCGACGCCTCCGTATAGCGCGACGGCGGCTGGGTGTGGTGGCCCTGCGCGGCCAGCTCGTCGGCGGTGAGCGGCTGGTCCTTGACCAGGTTGGGCAGCCGACGCTCGGCGTCCTCGGCCTCGGCGTTCTCGTCGTCGCTGGACTCGACGTACGCCCGCAGGAAGCCCGGGTCGGTGATGGTCTTGCCGGTGGCGCCGAAGTCGGCCTCCTCCTGCGCGGAGGAGACGGCGCGGATGCGCACCGACACGCTGGAGCCGACGGCGTCGGTCATCTGCGAGGCGATGGTGCGCCGCCAGATCAGCTCGTAGAGCTTGAACTCCTCGGCGGAGAGCTCCTTGGCCACGTCGCCCGGGGTGCGGAAGTTGTCCCCCGCCGGGCGGATCGCCTCGTGCGCCTCCTGCGCGTTCTTCACCTTGCCGGTGTAGCGGCGCGGCTCCGGCGGCACGCTGCGCTCGCCGTACAGCTCGACGATCTGCCGGCGGGCCGCCGCGATGGCGGTCTCCGACAGGTTCACCGAGTCGGTACGCATATAGGTGATGTAGCCGTTCTCGTAGAGGCGCTGCGCGGTGCGCATCGTCTGCTGCGACGAGAACCGCAGCTTGCGGGCCGCCTCCTGCTGGAGGGTGGAGGTGATGAACGGCGCGTACGGGCGGCGGCGGTAGGGCTTCTCCTCCACCCGGGTGACGGTGAACGGCCGCCCCTGAAGGCGGGCCGCGAGCCCGTGGGCGCCGGCCGAGTCGAGGTGGACCACGCCCGCGCCGGGCTTCACCCGGCCGGTGGTCGGCTCGAAGTCCTTGCCGGTGGCGATCCGGTCGCCGTTCAGCGCGACCAGGGTGGCGTTGAAGTTACGCGGGCCCTCGCCGGCGTTCGCCACGGCCAGGGTGGCCAGGATGTCCCAGTATTCGGCCGTGCGGAAGGCCATCCGCTGCCGCTCGCGCTCGACCACGATCCGGGTCGCGACGGACTGCACCCGGCCCGCCGAGAGCTTCGGCATGACCTTCTTCCA
This sequence comes from Micromonospora sp. NPDC047074, assembly GCF_040643815.1. Classification (NCBI taxonomy): domain Bacteria; kingdom Bacillati; phylum Actinomycetota; class Actinomycetes; order Micromonosporales; family Micromonosporaceae; genus Micromonospora; species Micromonospora sp. NPDC047074. The sequence goes on along the minus strand of NZ_JBEYVB010000014.1, from coordinate 66,577 downwards.
CAGCACGGGCGAGACCTCGTAGCCGTAGAGGCGGTCGAGGATGCGCCGGGCCTCCTGGGCGTCGACCAGGTCGCGGTCGATCTCCCGGGGGTTGGCCACCGCGGCCTGGATGGCCGGCTTGGTGATCTCGTGGAAGACCATCCGCTTGACCGGCACCTTGGGCTTGAGGGTCTCCACCAGGTGCCAGGCGATCGCCTCGCCCTCGCGGTCCTCATCCGTGGCCAGGAAGATCTCGTCGACCTCCTTGGCCAGCTTCACCAGCTTGCTGATCTGCTGCCGGCGGTCGGCGGAGACCACGTAGAGGGCGTGGAAGCCGTTGTCGACGTCCACCCCGAGCCTGGCCCACGGCTCGCCCTTGTACTTGGCCGGCACGTCGGCGGCGTTGCGCGGGAGGTCCCGGACGTGGCCGAAGCTGGCCTCCACGACGTACCCCGGGCCGAGGTAGCCCGAGATCGTCTTGGCCTTCGCCGGTGACTCGACGATGACCAGACGGGTGGTTCCAGCGTTGCTCGGCACGTCTCTCCCCGACCTCACTCCTGCTCATAGCCACCGGCGCCCGGTTCGGGCCGGTTTCGGCCCGCCGGCCCCCGGCGGTCCGGATGTCCAACGTAACGCGCCGCCCGCGTTTCGGGTTTCGCGGGCGGCAAACCGCCCCTGCCGGGGGTGGCCCTCCTTCGGTCCGGCCGCAGGCTGGTCGTGCACGTCGGTAGCGACGTACCGGCAGCCGAGCCGGACGGCGTCACCGTACACCGTGCGTGTGCCGCCAGGCAGGACACTGTGACGATGGCGGTCCCTCGGCCGAGGAGCCACCCGGGCGTTCTGCTGGGGGATTTCGTCCCCGACTGTCCCCCATCGGACAGCCGCGCGGCGGTTCAGGAGCGGGCCGGCCAGGCTGTCGCGGGGGCGGTGGCGGGTGGGTCACCGACCAGCTCGGCCAGCCGGGCGAGCCGCCGGCGACCGGTGATCCGGTACGCCGGCCCGCCGTCGACGGGCCCGAGCAGCGTCCCCGCCAGGCCGACCGCGTCGAGTGCCCCGCCGACCGGCGCCCAGCACTCCTCGTCGGCGACGCCGAGCCGCAGCAGGAGGCCGGCCGGCTCGACGGCCCCCGCCGCGGCGAGCCAGAGCCGCAGCCGCCGGCCGTTGAGGTGGAAACCGGCGGGTGGCCGCTTGCCCGCACCGTTCAGCCAGGCCGTCGCGAGCGGCATCAGGGTGCGGGCGTACGAGGTGCGCACCGCGTGCCGCCCGTCGGTGGTCGCCTCCCAGTTGGCCGCCACACCGCGCAACGCCAGCTCGGCGACGAGCACGTGCACCCGCCAGGCGGCGTCGACCAGCACCGAGAGCCGGGCCGTGCCGCCCATCCGGACCACCTCGCCCGGGCCGGCCAGCAGCCCGGCGAGGTCGGCGACGGACGGGTCCGCCGTCTCCGCGCCGAAGAAGGTGAGCTGCCTGGCGGAGTCGTCGGCGTCGGTCGGCGTCGGTCGGGCGGCGCGGCGTGCGGCCGGCGCGGCCCGGTCCGTGGGAGCCGGGAAGATCACCGGCAGCGCCTCGCTGCCGGACGGGTCACCGGGCCCGCTCAGCGACACTCCGGCACCTCGTCGAAGGCGCGTTTCAACTCCTCCGAGTTGAGCCGGCTGGTGTCGAGCGCACTGGCGTCGTACTCCTTGTTCAGGATGTCCACCGCAGCCCGGACGCCGTCGTAGAAGGCGGTGGGCTGCCCGGTGCCGAGTCCGTCGATCGTGTCGCGGGCCCTGCCGTACGCGTCGCGGATTTTGCCCAGCGAGGCACGGAAGCCGGCGGACACCTCCGCGCCGCGCTCGGCCTCCGGGATGCCGGCCTCCTCGACCTTGCGCCGGGCGGCCTCGCTGGCCTGCTCCGCGCCGTCGAAGAGCCGCACCAGGTTCTCCTTCGCCTGCGCCGGGGTGGTCTGGGCGGTCATCTGCTGGTCGGTGCTGCTGGTCAGCTTGCTGATCTCGGCCCGCCACGGGGTGAGCGCCGAGCAGACCGACGCCGCCCACGCCTGCGGGCTGGGACCACTGCCGCAACCGGTGGCCAGAAGTACGAGCGTGGCCAGGACCACCGTGAGCTTTCCGACGGCTGCCGCCCGGCACGTACGCATGCGTTGCAGCGTACGGCCTCTGTCGAGCCGGGGCACCGGTCAGGTTTGCCCGGCTACGAGCGGTCCCCGGCCGGCCACGTGGGCCGACCGGGGACCGGGATGCGTGCCCGATCAGGCGTTGACCGTCTCCGGTCGCTGGTTCTGGCTGCCGGTGCCGGAGCCGGAGTCGGCGTCGGAGACCGCCACGCCCTTGCGCTTGCTGAACACCACCGCCGCGACGATGATCAGCGTCGCCACCACGGCGATACCCACCCGCAGGGCGGTGTTCCGGTCGTCGCCCACGCTCCAGGCGACCACGGCCGGCGCGATCAGCAGCGAGACCAGGTTCATCACCTTGATCAGCGGGTTGATCGCCGGGCCGGCGGTGTCCTTGAACGGGTCGCCGACGGTGTCGCCGATGACCGTCGCGGAGTGCGACTCGGAGCCCTTGCCGCCGTACGCGCCGTCCTCGACGAGCTTCTTGGCGTTGTCCCAGGCGCCGCCCGAGTTGGACAGGAAGACCGCCATCAGCGTGCCGGCCCCGATCGCCCCGGCCAGGTACGCCGCCAGCGCGCCGGGCCCGAGGCCGAAGCCCACCGCGATCGGCGCGAGGATGGCGAGCAGGCCCGGGGTCATCAGCTCGCGCTGCGCGTCCCGGGTGCAGATGTCGACGACCTTGCCGTACTCGGGGCGCTGGGTGCGGTCCATGATGCCGGGCAGCTCGCGGAACTGCCGGCGTACCTCCATCACGACCGCGCCGGCCGAGCGGGAGACCGCGTTGATGGCCAGGCCGGAGAAGAGGAAGACCACCGCCGCGCCGATGATCAGGCCGACCAGGTTGCGGGGGTTCGCCACGTTCAGCGAGTTGAGGATCTCGGTGCCGACGTCGCCCACCCCGGCGTCCGAGTACGCGGTACGCAGCGTGTCGGTGTACGAGCCGAACAGCGCGGTCGCGGCGAGCACCGCCGTGGCGATCGCGATGCCCTTGGTGATCGCCTTGGTGGTGTTGCCGACCGCGTCCAGCTCGGTGAGCGTCCGGGCGCCGTGCTCGTCGATGTCGCCGGACATCTCCGCCACGCCCTGGGCGTTGTCGGAGATCGGGCCGAAGGTGTCCATCGCGACGATCACGCCGACCGTGGTGAGCAGGCCGGTGCCGGCCAGCGCCACGGCGAACAGCGAGAGCGTGATGGAGCTGCCGCCGAGCAGGAACGCGCCGAACACGCCGGCGCCGATCAGCAGCGCCGAGTAGACCGCCGACTCCAGGCCGACGCTGATGCCGGCGAGCACGACAGTGGCGGCGCCGGTCTGCGAGCTCTTGCCGATGTCCTGCACCGGGCGCCGGTTGGTCTCGGTGAAGTAGCCGGTCAGCGCCTGGATCGCCGCCGCCAGCACGATGCCGATGACGACCGCGCCGATGGCGACCGTGCGCGGGTTCTCGCTGACGTCGGTCAGCCCACCCTCCAGGTCGGCGAAGCTGGCCGGCAGGTACGCGTACGTGGCGATCGCCACCAGCACCGCCGAGAGCAGCGCCGAGATGTAGAAGGCCCGGTTGATCGCGGTGAGGCCGTTGCGGTCGGAGGCGCGCAGCCGGGTGATGAAGACGCCGATGATCGCGACGAGCACGCCGATGGTGGAGATGATCAGCGGGAAGACCAGGCCCTGCTCGCCGAAGGCGGCGCGGCCGAGGATCAGCGCGGCGACCAGGGTGACCGCGTACGACTCGAAGAGGTCGGCGGCCATGCCGGCGCAGTCACCCACGTTGTCGCCCACGTTGTCGGCGATGGTGGCGGCGTTGCGCGGGTCGTCCTCGGGGATGCCCTGCTCGACCTTGCCGACCAGGTCGGCGCCGACGTCGGCGGCCTTGGTGAAGATGCCGCCGCCGACCCGCATGAACATCGCGAGCAGCGCGGCGCCGAAGCCGAAGCCCTCCAGCACGGTCGGCGCGTCGCCCCGGTAGAAGAGCACGACGAGCGCGGCGCCGAAGAGGCCGAGGCCGACGGTGAGGAAGCCGACCACGCCACCGGTGCGGAAGGCGATCTTCATGGCGGCCTCGCGGCCGCCCTCCCGCTCGCGGGCGGCGGCGGCGACCCGCAGGTTGGCCCGGGTGGCCAGCCACATGCCGGCGCCGCCGATGAACGCGCTGAACAACGCGCCCACGACGAAGAACGCGGACCGGCCGATCTTCACCGCCATCTCGCTGCCGTCGGTGTCGTGCACCGGCAGCAGGAACAGCAGCACCACTGCGACGACCACGAAGATCGCCAGGGTCCGGAACTGCCGGATCAGGTAGGCCGAGGCCCCCTCCTGAACCGCGCCGGAGATCTCCTGCATGTTGGTGGTGCCCTTGCCGGCTGCCAGTACGGTCTTCGTCAGCGCGCCGGCGAAGGCGAGCGCCACCAGCGCGAGCACCGCGGCGATGACGACGTACGTGACATTGCTTCCGCTTAGGGAGATCCCGCCGCCGTCGGCGGCCAAGGTGTCGGACATCTGTGTCCTCCTGTACCGAACGCTCGCGCCGGCCGGTGGAGACGCACTGGCCGGCGCCTGGATGCGGTGCCGCAAGCGCGCGCACCCCACCCCGACGGACCAGCGACGAACACCGTTCCCGCTGGCCGCGGGATGGATCACTTGCTGACAACTCGCGTACTGTAGCTCTCCGCGTGTCGGAGGTCACACCGAGGGGGCACCGCGCCGCGATGATCTTCGTCGCTGTGTTATGAGGAAAAATCTGATATAGGAGTCGGTCCATGACAAGTAGGCCGCGTCCTGCACACGGACGCGGCCTGGATGCCGTACGACGCCCTCGGCGAGGGCGGTGGGGGAAGGATCGAGTCAGCGGCCGACGGGCCAGACCATCCGCACCTCGGTGCCGATGCCCTCCTCGACCGGACGGACCTGGAGATCCTCGACGAACCCGGCCAGCAGCGCGAAGCCCACGCCGGTGGTGAGGTCGTCCTCGTCGAGGGACTCGTTGGCGAGCTGGTCGGCGTCCAGCGCGGCCAGGCCGAGGCCCGCCTCGATCGGCGCGCGGTCGACGACCCGCACGGCGTACGCCCCCGTGTCGGACATCTCGACGAGCACCGGGTCGGGCACGCCGTACTGGCGGTGCAGGGCGACCGCGCGGGTGCACGCCTCACCGATGGCCAGCCGCACCTCGTCGAGCAGTTCCTCCCGGACCCCGGCCCGCCGGGCGACCGCCACGCCGACCAGACGCGCGGTGCGCACGTGCACCGGGGCCGGCGAGAACGAGAGCCGGACCGTGGCCATCAGGCGCCAGCACCGGCCGGATCGGCGCCGACCGCCGCGTCGACCGTGGGATGCAACGGGAACACCTGGTCGAGCGCGGTGATCCGGAAGATCTTGAGCAGCGGCTCCTTGTCGCAGACCAGCGCGAACGAGCCGCCGGCCGCGCGGAGCCGCTTGAGCGCACCCACCAGCACGCCCAGCCCGGTGGAGTCGAGGAAGTCCACCCGGCCCAGGTCGACCACGACGTGCCGGGCGCCCGCGTCGATCAGCTCGAGGAGCCGCTCCCGCAGTCGGGGGGCGGTGTAGACGTCCACCTCACCGCCGACCTCGAGCACCGTGTGCTCTCCCACGGTGCGGGTCGCCAGCGACAGCTCCATCGGTCCTCCCTCGCAAGAGCCGTAAACTCTCCTGGGCATCTAACCATCCCCGCCGGGCGACGGCTCCAGCTCACCGGCGAGGCCTCCCCATTACCCCGGCCCTCGGCGTTTCACCGCCGAACACCAGTGCGAGAGTGCAGGACGTGACGGACGACGGCTTCAGCGCGGCGCGTCTGGTGCCGCGTCACGACCCGGAGTCGTCGTCCGCGGCCACCGTATCCGCCGGTACCGGCCCCGGGCGCGCACCGGCCGACCTGCTGGGCAGGCTGCGCGCCCGCGGCGCCGCCGACCCGGTCACCCACGTCGAGCAGGTGCCGGCCCGGGCCGGCGAGGCCGTCGCGTGGCCCGGGTGGGCGCCCGCGGAACTCCGGGCGGCGTTCGCCCGGCGGGGCGTCGCCGCGCCCTGGCGGCACCAGGCCGAGGCGGCCAACCTGGCGTACGACGGCCAGCACGTGGTCGTGGCGACCGGCACCGCGTCCGGAAAGTCCCTGGCCTACCAGCTTCCCGCCCTGGCCACCCTGCTCGCCGACCCGCGGGCCACCGTGCTCTATCTGGCGCCGACGAAGGCGCTCGCCGCCGACCAGCTACGCGCCGTCGCCGCCCTGGAGCTGGAGGGGGTACGCCCCGCCTGCTACGACGGGGACACCCCGCGCGCCGAACGGGAGTGGATCCGGCGACACTCCCGCTTCGTGCTGACCAACCCGGACATGCTGCACCACGGCATCCTGCCCGGGCACGCCCAGTGGGCCGGCTTCCTGCGCCGGCTCACGTACGTGGTGATCGACGAGTGCCACACCTACCGCGGGGTCTTCGGCTCACACGTCGCGCACGTGCTGCGCCGGCTGCGCCGACTGAGCGGGGCGCCGGGCCGGTCCGCCTCCCTCGCGCCCGGCGGCCCGCGTACGCCCGTCTTCGTGCTGGCCTCGGCCACCTCCGGCGACCCGGCGGCGGCGGCCGGGCGGCTCACCGGGCTGCCCGTCGCCGCCGTGACCGAGGACACCTCGCCGCGCGGCGGGGTGACGTTCGCACTCTGGGAGCCGCCGCTGCTGCCGCCGGACTCCGCCGCGGACCAGCAGGCGGATCTCACCCAGGTCCGCCGGTCGGCGCTGCGCGAGACGGCCGACCTGCTCGCCGACACGGTCGCCGAGGGGGTACGCACGCTGGCCTTCGTGCGGTCCCGGCGCGGCGCCGAGGTGGTCGCGGCGAACGCCCGCCGGTCCCTCGACGAGGCGGTGCCCGGCCTCGGTGCCCGGGTGGCCGCCTACCGGGCCGGCTACCTCCGTGAGGAGCGGCGCGAGCTGGAACGCGCGCTGCTGCACGGCGACCTGCTCGGCCTGGCCTCGACCAACGCGCTGGAGCTGGGCGTCGACCTGGTCGGACTCGACGCGGTGCTGATCTGCGGCTACCCGGGCACCCGGGCCTCGCTCTGGCAGCAGGCCGGCCGGGCGGGGCGCTCCGGGCAGGAGGCGCTCGCCGTGCTGGTCGCCCGGGACGACCCGCTCGACACCTATCTCGTGCACCACCCCGAGGCGCTGTTCGGTCGACCGGTGGAGGCGACCGTGCTCGACCCGGCCAACCCGTACGTGCTGGCCCCACAGCTCGCCTGCGCGGCGGTCGAGGCGCCGCTGACCCCCGCCGACCTGGCACTCTTCGGCGACGGCGCGAAGGAGGCGGTGGACCGTCTGGTGACGGCGGGGGCGCTGCGGCAACGGCCGACCGGCTGGTACTGGCGGCACCGGGAACGGCCGGAGGTGGACCTGCGCGGCGAGGGCGGCGCGCCCGTCTGCGTGGTCGAGGCGGCGACCGGCCGGCTGCTCGGCACCGTCGACGGCGGCTCGTCGCACTTCCTGCTCCACCCCGGCGCGGTCTACCTGCACCAGGGCGTCTCGTACGTGGTCGACTCGCTCGACCTGGCCGACGGGTGCGCGCTGGTGCACCCCGAGGAGCCGGACTGGTCCACCCACGCCCGCGACGTCACCTCGCTGTCGGTGGTGTCGGTCCGCTCGTACGTGGACGCCGGACCCGTGGGGCTCTTCCTCGGCGAGGTCGACGTGACCAGCCAGGTGGTGTCGTACCAGCGGCGGCGGATCGCCACCGGCGAGGTCATCGACACCCGCCCGCTGGACCTGCCGGCCCGGGAGCTGCGCACGGTCGCGGTCTGGTTCACCCTGTCGCCGCAGTCGCTGACGGCCGCCGGAGTGGAGCCCGCCGACGTGCCGGGCGCGCTGCACGCCGCCGAGCACGCCGCGATCGGGCTGCTGCCGCTCACCGCCACCTGCGACCGCTGGGACATCGGCGGGCTCTCGACGGCCGTCCACCCGGACACGGAGGCCCCGACGGTCTTCGTCTACGACGGGCACCCGGGCGGGGCGGGCTTCGCCGAGCGCGCGTACGGGACGGCGGCGACCTGGCTGCGGGCCACCCGGGACGCGATCACCGAGTGCGGCTGCGAGACCGGCTGCCCGTCCTGCGTGCAGTCCCCGAAGTGCGGCAACGGCAACAACCCGCTCTCGAAGCCGGACGCCGTCAGGGTGCTGGACGTGGTGCTCGCCAACCTCCCCGACGGCGTACCGGCACCCCGCACGGCCGGCGACGGGGCGGAGGTCGGGGCACCGGCGCACGTCCCGGGCCGCGGTCCCGCCGTCCCGGGCGGCCGCACCGATCCCGGCGGTGCCCCCGTTCGGGCCGGGGGAGATCAGGCTTAGAACGCCGCCAGGCGGGGCAAGGACGGATGGGAGCGCTTCCATCGAACGCCGCGGATCATCTGACCGCCCCTCCCGCCGAAGGAGCAATCGTGGCCGACACCATCGCCGAGACCGTCGACCTGCTCTACACGATCGACCAGGAGAAACTCAGCCCCGACCAGCAGATCGCCCTGGGCTCCGCGCTGGCCGCCCTGGCACAGGCCGAACGGCTGGAGCAGATCAACGAGCGGCTGCGCAGCATCCACCAGGTCCTCAACGCCTGGGCGCTCAAGGCCACCGCCGACGGGGGGCGTTGAGGGTCGGGGCGGGGGCGGTGCGCGACCTGCTGCGGGCGAACCGGCGGGAGCTGTGCGAGACTCCGGCCACCCCCTGAAGGAGATCCCATGCAGCTCGAACACCTGCAGTCCCAGCAGCAGTTCCACATCCGGCAGCGAATCCGGATGATGGTCAACCAGTACGAGGTCCACGCCGTCGCACCGGACGGCTCCGAAGGTGGGCTGCTGGCGTTCGCCCAGCAGAAGCGGCTCGCCTTCAAGGAGCAGGTGACGATCTACACCGACGACTCGAAGCAGCAGCCGCTGCTCGGGTTCAAGGCCCGCCAGCGCCTCGACCTCGGCGCCACGTACGACGTCACCGACCACGCCGGCAACCCGATCGGGCTGTTCCGCAAGGACTTCGCCCAGTCCCTGCTCCGGTCCACCTGGCACGTCGAGCAGGCCGGCCTGCCGCAGGTCACCGGCCAGGAACGCAGCATGCCGGTGGCGCTGCTGCGCCGGTTCGTCGACTCCCTGTCGTGGCTGCCGTACCACTTCGACTTCGTCGCCGGCGGCCAGCCGGTCTTCTCCGTCATCAAGAAGTGGGGCCTGCGCGACCGGTACGTCGTCCAGATCCACCAGCCGCAGGTCGACCGCCGTGTCGTGATCGCGATGGCCATCGCCCTCGACGCCCTCCAGGGGCGCTGACCCGTTCGGGCCGGGGTGCCGATCTCTCGTCGCCCCGGCCCGCACCGGCCCGCGTTCGAGTGGTGCGCCAACGCGGACCGGCACACGTTGAGCAAAGGCGGGCCGGCACGACGCTCGGGGGTGACCGCCTCGCCCCCGAGTGACGACCGGCGCCGCGTTATGGACCGTCACGGGCCACTCGGCGATCAGCTGCGGACCGGGCCGGCGCGGGCGCTGGCGCGGGCAGCTCGGGCCAGGCCGGGCAGCGGGGCGACCGCCACCTCGGCGGTCACCAGGACGTCGAGGCCGTCGAGCCGGCAGGCGAGGAGCCGCGCACCGTTGGCGGTGGTGATCTCGACCGCCCGCGCACAGGCCGCCGGCTCGCCCAGCAGAGCCTGACCGGCGCCGGCCAGCGCGCCGAAGTCCGCCGCCACCTGCGCCTGCTGCCGCGCCGTCCGCGCCGCACCGACGGCGGCACCGAAGAGCCCGACCATGACGAACACCAACCCGATCGCAAGCAGGCAGACGGTCGCCCCACCACGCTCCTCCGCGCCCTGCTCTGCCACCCGAAGGCCGCACGTGCCGAATCGCCGGGCTCCGGGCCGCCGGGCTCCGGGCCGCCGGGCTCCGGGCCGCCGGGCTCCGGGCCGCCGGGCGTCGCCGGACTCCTGGTACGGCGCCCGGCGACACCAGGCGACGCCCGTCACGGGTTGTCCTCCGGCACCTCGGAACCCGAAGGCCCAGCGGGTCCGGGGGCCACGACTCCGGGCTCCACGGCTGCGACGGCCGTCGCGGTCACGGCGATCCGGGGCACCCGGGAGCCGAGCGCGCGTACGGGTGCCCGCACGGTCGCGACGACGCGCTGGCCGTCGACCGTGACGGTCACCTCGGCACCTGCCGGGGCCGCGCGGCTGGCAGCGACCGCCCCGTCGGCGCCCCGGGAGGCGGCCAGCGCAGCCTCCCGGGCCGCGTGCAGACAGGCCGCTCTCGTACCGACGGCGTCGACCGCCGACAGGCCGGTGAGCAGGAGCAGAAGGAGCGCCGGCAGGCCGGCCGCCATCTCGGCGGTGAAGGAACCCCGGTCGCGGCCAGCCGGCCGGCGCCGGGTCACTTGAGTGCCCGGTCGATGACGGCGGTCAGGGCGGACTGAACGTTGCCCGAGGTCAGCACCTTCAGCAGGATCCCCGCGAAGGCGACCGCGGCGAGGGTGCCGACGGCGTACTCGGCGGTGTTCATCCCGGCGTCACCGCGCAGGCGGGCGAGAAGTTTGCGCACGTGCTTGTCCTTTCTCGATGGTCGGTCAGAGCACGTCGCCGAGGACGGCGACGATCACCGGCACCAGGCCGGCGAGAATGAAGGCCGGCAGGAAGCAGAGCCCCAGCGGCAGGACGATGAGCACGCCGGCGCGACGAGCGGCCGCCTCCGCAGCCGTGGACCGGTCGGCGCGGAGGTCGTCGGCGAGTCGGGTCAGCGCACCGGCCAGCGCGGCTCCGCTGTCAGCGCTGCGGAGCACGGCAGCCGTCAGCCGCTCGGCCTCCGGCACCGCCGCGAGTGGCGCCCACGCCTCGTCGGGGCCACCGCCGAGTCGCAGCAACCGGCCCACCCGGGCGAGCCGGTCGGCGAGCGGGCCGTCGAGCGCCTCCGCCACAGCCAGCACCGACCTGTCCACGGGTGCTCCCGCGCGCATCGACGCCGCGAGCAGGTCGGCGGCGAGCGGGAGGTCGGCGGCCTCCCTCAGCCGTCGGTTCCGCGCGGCCGGCGGCTCGATCCGCCGCAGCAGCCGATCGAGCAGGAGCGCTGTCGGCCCGGCCCCCACCGCCCCGGCCCAGCCGCCGACGACGACTGCCAGGGCCACACCGCCCAGGCACGCGGCGAGGCGGATGGCGTCCGGCCGTCGCCAAGGTCGGAGGCCAGCTCTCGTGTCGTCGTCGGAGGCAGCCGTTCGGCGAGGCGCGGCGGCCGGATGCACGCCGACCGGTGCCCGGCGCAGCGCCCGCAGTCGACGCAGGGGCCGACGGCCGGCGACGAGCAACGCCACGAGCAGGGCCACCGTCACCACAGCGCCCACGGTCAGCGCGAACCGGGGCATCAGGTCACCTGTCCCGGCGTCGCACCGAGCCGCTCGGCCCAGAACAGTCCCGCGACCTGAAGGGCGATGGCGACGACCGCGCACACACCGCCGACCGGGGTGTGCAGCAGCACCGACACCGGATCGACGCCGATGCCGTAGCCGAGCCCGATACCACCGAGCGGCAGGGCGGCGAGCAGCCAGGCGGTCGCCCGCGCACCGGCTGCCTGGGCGTCCGCCGCCGCGAGTCCGCGATCGCTCGCGCGGGCGTCCGCTTCGATGCGCTCCAGCAACTCCGCCAGCGGCGCACCCGTCTGGTCAGCGAGACGTACGGCCGCGCGCGCCAGCCGATCCAGCCGCCCTGCCCCACCCCGCCCGTCGCCAACCGTCGGCCGGTCGCGCGGGGATCCGCCACCGTCCACCGACTGATCGCCGGTCAACCGCTCGGCAGCCACCGGCACCGGCAGGCCGGCGCGAAGGTCCGCGGCCAGGCCGCACAGCTGGTCCAGCCGGCGCCGCCGGGCCCGGACGGCGTACCGGCCATCCTGCCGCCGGATCAGTGCGCGGGCGGCCAACGTGCCGTAACCGCCGACGGCCACCGCCGCGACCGGACCGGCCAACAGCAGGCCGGACCCGGCGCCGGCCGACGCGACCAGCAGCAGGGTGCGCCTGGGCGACGCTGTCAGCAGACCCGGCCGGAGCCACCACGGTCGCCGCCCCTCGCCGGCCGGGTCGGCCAGGACGCCAGTTCGCCGGGCAGGGGCGACCACGGGGGCGGGCGTACCGCCCGGGCGCCGGGTGTCCCGACGTGCAGGCGGCCGGTCTCGGCCGAGGTCGCCGCCACCAGGCCGAGCCGGCGCCGTCGGCTGAGCGGTCCCCGCCGGCCGAACCGGCGCAGTCGGCCGAGCGGTTCCCGTCGGGCGAACCGGTGCAGTCGGGCGAACCGGTGCTGTCGGGGGGCGAGCAGGGCTGCGGTCCGCGCCGTCAGGCCAGGGCCAGGGCGACCTGTCGGCCGCGTCCCGCGACCCCCACCGTGCCTCGCCGTCCGACGCGCGCCGATCCGCGCAACCGCCGCTGGCCTGGTCAAGCTCGTCTCCCGGGCCGGACGTCTGGCGCAGCTCGACGATCCAGTCGACGAGCGGATCCTGCCCGCCGGGCCGTCCGCTCCCCCGTGCGCCGTCGACCAGCACCGCCCGCCGCCTCCGACCGTCGCGCATCGCCCGGGACACCAGCGCCGCCGCCACGACCGAGACGATCGCCACCAGCACGTACGTGGCGGTCACCGCGGTCCCGCCGATCCGGGCCACGGCTCGCGCAGGATCGGTGGCACCGGCACGGCCCGTTCCCGCAGCAGTGCGGCGAGGGCGGGGGCGGCAAGACCCGGGCCGCGCCCGCGTACCCAGGCGGGAACCGCGGTGACCAGGCGATCCGGGCCCTCCGGCAGCAGCAGGCAGACCGACTCCAGCACGCGTCCCTCGGCGCTCCTGCGCACCTGGAGCACCACCTGGAGCGCAGCGGCCACCTGGGCGTGGAGGGCGGGGCGGGGCAAGCCGCCAAGCATCCCGAGCGCCTCCAGTCGCGCCGGCACGTCCGACGGGGCGTTGGCGTGCAGGGTGCCGGCGCCTCCGTCGTGGCCCGTGTTCAGCGCGGCGAGCAGATCGACCACCTCTCCGCCCCGGCACTCGCCGACGACCAGCCGGTCGGGCCGCATCCGCAGGGCCTGCCGCACCAGGTCGGTGAGCCCGACCGCGCCGGAGCCCTCCACGTTGGCCGTCCTCGCCTGTAACCCGACGACGTGCGGATGCTGGGGGTGCAGCTCGGCCGCGTCCTCCACCAGCACGATCCGTTCGGTGGCCGGGACCAGCCCGAGCAGCGTGTTGAGCAGCGTCGTCTTGCCCGAGCCGGTGCCGCCGACAACCAGGTACGCCAGCCGGGCCGCCACCACGGCGGCCAGCACCGGCGCCACCGGACGGGTGACCGTCCCCTGGCCCACCAACTCGTCGAGGGTGAAGGGCCGTTGCCGGAAGGTCCGCAGGGACAGGTAGGGCCCGTCGGTCGCCACCGGCGGCAGCACGGCGTGCAGCCGGGTGCCGTCGGGCAGCCGGGCGTCCGCGTACGGGGAGCCGTCGTCGAGCCGCCGGCCGGCGCTGGCGGTGAGCCGCTGGGCGAGCCGGCGTACGTCGTCCAGCGTGCCGAGCGGCACCGCTACCTGGTGCAGGCCCTGCCCCCGGTCCACCCAGACCCGTACGCCGTTGACCAGCACGTCGGTCACCTCCGGGTCGGCCAGCAGCGGAGCGAGCGGGCCTGCCCCCATCAGGTCGTCGTGCACCTGGTCGGCCATCCGCAGCACGGTGGTGTCGCCGAGGACGGCTGCGGTGGGCTCCGCCCGTACGGCGGAGACGATCGCGGCGGGTGTGACCGGGGTCGACGCGGCCGCGATGCGCTGCCGGACCCGGGCGGCGAGGGTGTCGCCCTCGGCCGACGGCCCGGTCACGCCGCACCCGCCGCCGGGGTGCCGGTCAGCTCGGCGACGATCCGCTGGCAGAGTGCCGCCAGTGGTCCCCGGCCGTGCGCGGCCGGGGCCTCGCCCCGCTCCAACCCACGGGCCAGCGCCGGCTCCGGACGCAGCGTGCCGGCAAGCGGCAGCCCGAGCGCCCGGGCCACCTCCGCCGCGCCCAGCCGGCCCGGTGCCGGACCGCGCACGATCACCGACAGCTCGGCGCAGTGCGGGCCGGCGGCGGCCACCACCCGGGCCGCGGCGGCGGTGGCCCGCAGCTCGGCGGGGACCACCACGTACACCTGGTCGGCGGCCTGGAGCGCGGTGACGGCGGCGTCGTCCAACTGCCGGGGGAGGTCGACCACCACGAAGTCCCGGCCCCGTCGGGCGGCGTCGACGGTGGCCGCCATCGCCTGGGCGGGAAGGGCCAGCAGATCGCCCCGGTCCCAGGAGAGCACCACCAGATCGCCTCGGCTCGGCAGGGCGCGCACCAGCGCCGGGGCGTCCACCCGGCCGTCCGCACCGGTCAGTGCCGGCCAGCGCAGCCCCTCCAACTGCTCCCAGCCGAGCACCAGATCGAGCCCGCCGCCGAGCGGGTCGGCGTCGACGAGCAGGGTGCGCAGCCGGGCGCGGGCGGCCGTGACGGCGAGCCCGCCGGCCAGGATGCTCGCCCCGGCACCGCCCCGGCCACCCAGCACGGCGACGATCCGGGCGCCGCCCCGACCCACGCCCTCCGGCCCGCACTCGGCGAACCGGTCGACCAGCCACGGCTCGGCGGCCGGCAGCGTCGCCACGTGCTCCGCGCCGATCAGCTCGGCGACCTGCCAGCCGGGATCGAGCTCCCCGGCCCGGCCGACCAGCACCAGCCGGGGCCGCTGCGGCAGCCGCGCCCGCAGGCAGGGCTGGGCCTGGTCGGCACCGACCAGCACCAGCGGGGCAGGCAGCCACCGGGTCCGGGCGGCGGCGGGATCGGCGGCGAGTTCCACCTCGACACCCCCGGCCGCGGCGAGCCGGAGCAGGTCGTCGAGCAGGTCGCCGTCCGAGGTGACGAGCAGCGGCAGGCGCCGGTGCGGCGGGACGGAGGTACGGGGTGGCATCGCGGCCTCCAGCGGTCGGGCTCCGGGGTTCCTGGCCCGAGACCCTGCTCCGCTACCACCCCTGATCGCCGCCCCGTCCGCACAGCCTGTGGACAACCGCACGCCCTGTGGACAACGCCCGCAGCGCGAGTCGATCTGCTATGAGTGCCGCGCGAGCATTCAGCAGTTCCGTCGGCCGGGGAGTCCGATGATCAGGGCGATGCCGACGGTCAGGTGCATGCCGAGCAGCACCAGTCGGCTGCTGATGCCGCCGCCGCTGCCCAGCGGGCCGATCAGCGAGAGCACCAGCACGATCAGCGCGATGATCCGGAACGCCCGGGCGGGACGGCGGACGGTGCGCTCCAGCAGCGCGAGCAGGCCCCAGGCGGCCAGGCCGGCGACCAGCGCGGCCACCACGACGGCGGCCGGGCCGATGTGCTGCGTGGTGTCACCCTGGCGGACGGCGAGGTCGACACCGGCCCAGGGGTCGTTGACGACCCACAGGAGGAGAGCGCCGGCCGCTCCCGCGCCGACGGTGATCGCCCGCCGCGTACGCCGCACGGTGGTCCGGGTCGTGTCGCTCTGTTGCATGTCGTTCGTCATGCCGATGAGCGTCGCGGTCCGGGCCGGGTGGGCACATCGGGCCGCGAGCTGCGCCGGTCCTCTCCTAGGAGAGCCCGACCCCCAACTTTGGAAGGTGTCGGCGCCGGTGCCCGCCGGTTTAGCCTCGCCGCGTGAACAGCTTCCCCGTCGGGCCGGAAGACTGCGACCGCCGCCCCGCCATCGCCGCCCACGCCGCGATGCTGGTCGTGTCCGGCGTGCTGGTCGCGGCGACGATCCTCGGCTGGTGGAGCGACCGCTCGCCCGGCCCACTGCTCGCGCTCGACCTCACGGCCGGCGCGCTGAGCTGGCTGCTGACGCCGCTGGTGGTGTGGCGGCCGGTCGCCACCACGGCCGTGCTCACCGTGCTGGCTGCGGTGTCGCCGGCAGCCACCCCGCCGGCCACGATCGGCGCGCTGCAGGTGGCGCGGCGCCGGCGCGCCCCGGTTGCGGTCGCGGTGGCGGTAGCCGGGATCGGCGCGCACGCGGTCCAGGGCGTATGGCGGTCCAACAGCGGCATGTCGTACGGCTGGTGGCTGGCGCTGGTCGTCATCGGCTACGGGGCGTTGCTCGGCTGGGGCGCGTGGGCGCAGGCCCGCGAAGCGCTGATCCGTTCGCTGCACGAGCGGGCCCGCCGCGCCGAGGCCGAGCAGGGCCGCCGGGTGGCCGAGGCGCGCATGCTGGAACGCCGCAAGATCGCCCGGGAGATGCACGACGTCCTCGCCCACCGCCTGTCGCTGCTGGCCACGTTCGCCGGCGCGATGGAGTACCGTCCGGACTCCTCACCCGAGCGGTTGTCCCAGGCCGCGGGCGTCGTCCGCAACGGCGTGCACCAGGCGCTCGACGAGTTGCGCGAGGTGATCTCGCTACTGCGCGACGACGACCCGCCGGACAGCGACGGCAGCCGCCCCCAGCCGGTGCTGGCCGACGTCCCGCGCCTGGTCGACGAGTCCCGCGACGCCGGCACCGAGGTGCTGCTGCACGAGGCGGTGGACAAGCCGGCCGAGGCGCCCCCGTCGGTGGCCCGCACCGCGTACCGGGTGATCCAGGAAGGCCTCACCAACGCCCGCAAACACGCCGCGGGCCAGCCGGCCCAGGTCACCCTGCGCGGTGGGCCGGGCGTGGGGCTTGAGATCGACGTCCGCAACGCGCTGGCGTCGGAGCGTACGACGCCACCCGGCTGGTCCGGGGGCGCCGGGCTGGTCGGGCTCACCGAGCGGGTGCACCTGGCCGGCGGGCGGCTCGACCACCAGATGATCGGCGGGGAGTTCCGGCTGCACGCGTCGATACCATGGCCGGCATGACCCCGCCGGTGCGCGTGCTCGTCGTCGACGACGACGCGCTCGTCCGCGCGGGGCTGACCATGATGCTCGACGGCGCCCCGGGCATCGCGGTGGTCGGCGAGGCCGCTGACGGCGACCAGGTGCCGGCCGCAGCCGACGCGCACGCCCCCGACGTCGTACTGATGGACCTGCGCATGCCCCGGGTCGACGGCATCACCGCCACCCGCCGCCTACGGGCGCGCCCGCGGCCGCCCGAGATCATCGTGCTGACCACGTTCGACACCGACGAGAACATCCTGCACGCGCTACGCGCCGGGGCCAGCGGCTTCCTGCTCAAGGACACCCCACCGGCCCGGATCGCCGAGGCGGTACGGCAGGTCGCGGCCGGCGAGCCGATCCTGTCCCCACGGATCACCCGCCGGCTCATGGATCGGGTCGCCGTCCAGGCCGGCGCGTACGCCCGGGCCAGGGCCACCCTCGCGGCGCTCAGCCCACGCGAGCGCGACGTCGTGGTGACGATCGGCCAGGGCCGCAACAACGCCGAGATAGCCGCCGCGCTCAACATGACCCTGGCGACCGTGAAGACCCACGTGTCGCACATCCTGACCAAGCTCGACCTCGACAACCGTACGCAGATAGCGCTCCTCGCCCACGACGCCGACCTCGCCTGACGGCGGTGCCACGGCGGCACGGGCTCGCGAGGACGCGCTGCCGGTGGTCAGCCGATCGGCCCGCGAAGCGGCTGCCAGCCCCACCCGTCGAGCTTGGCCAGCGCCGCCTCCCACGCAGCGACTGTCAACTCCCGGGCATGCTCATCGCACAGCACCAACCGGACCGCGATGTCCTGCACAGACAGTTCAAGCCTGATTCCCTTCTGGTACTGCGCTATCCCCTCCAGCGGTTCGTCCGTCCACGCCTGTCCACGCGTCGCCAGACGATCACAGTCGTTCGCCATGCAGGTCAGCATCAGAGGATGCTCTCTCGCCCGCGATCTCCGCACCACCAGTCTGGAAGATCATTCTCGGCTGTCGTGATCCGTCCGCGTCGCCCTGGCAACGGGCCCGATCGCTGGCGTGACTGGTGGTCCGGGCCGTCAGCGCTGCGCGGCCAGAGGACGGCCAGCGGCCGGGACACGCCAAGATCGTTGTACGTACTCCGCACCGTCCGACTTTCGGCGACTCAACCGCCAGCCGCGGCGCCGGACCGACCGGAGCGCTCGATCACGGTCTACGCCGTGCGAAATCCAGCGCTGCCCTACGCACACTGATCTGGATCGCGCAGACACCCCGCTCTGGACCGAGGTAGCAGTGATCGATCTTGATATCCGTGTCCGCGATGCCGGCAGCCCAGAGGTCTCGGAGAGTCGGTCGCGTTGGCAGATCAACGCCGAGGTCAGCCAGACGCCTCCACGCCTGGGCCACTGCGGCGGTCTGGTCCTCGGACCATCCCAGCGACACCCAGTCCTCGTCTCGTTCCTCCTGGAAGCGCCGCCCAACTGCCGCCAAGCGCTTCCGCTTCCCACCCTTGCCCATACTGCGACAGTGGTGCACCCAAACAGCCAGGACAAGAAAGATCCCCGCACCCACCGGGTTCGCCCGCCGTCACTCGCCGGGTGAACCCGGCACGCCCTCCGCCAACTGCTGGCGTGTTGCCTGGCCGGCGTAAAGCGACAGCGGAGCATCGGACGCACGCCCAGGCGGCGGCGCGTGCGGCCCGTTCAGGGCCGCCCTTGCGGACGTGCGGCAACTGCACCTCACCTGACTGGTGACGGACGGGGTGCCGGTCAGCATCGTGCGGCGGGTCGTGGGCATGAGAAGATTCCGCCCGGCGTCCCGCCCGGCCGAGCCCGGCGATCTGCCTTCCACGTGGGCCGGAAGACGCTCGCGGAAAGGGACGGCCCCTGTCGAGGGGGTCCGGCGTCAGGCTGTCGGCTGCTGGTACGTGCCGGCCTGCTCGGCCAGGTCGTCAACAGCGGCCCGCATCGGTACCGCGCTGTCTGGCCGGACCGAGAGGGCGTCGAGTGGTCCACCGAGTTCACCACCGATCGGGAAGCGGTGGCCCACATCGCGGCCAAGGCTGTCGGCGGCATGCGGTTCCACGACCTGAGACACGCCTACGCCACCTGGTTGGTCACCGACGGCGTCCCGATCAACCTGGTGCAGCGGGTCATGGGCCACGAGCAGGCGTCCACGACGCTCAATCGTTATACGCACACCCCCGACGACTACGCCGCCCGGGTCCTGGATGCCTTCGACGGCTCTGCTGCCTCCCTGCTGCCTCCGGTCGAGAACTCGCCCTCGGAGAGCGGCCCTGACGGAGATGGAGACGACCTGTGACCTGCGTCGGAGCGCTCCCGCCGGAAAGGGACGACCCCCGTCGGGGGGAGACGGGGGTCGTCGAAGGTTCGGCTCCGGGGGGGTCGAGCCGAACCCACTCAGCGGTCACGGGGGGTGCAACCGCCGAGGGTCTGCCTCTCGTACGAGATGTGAATACTCGTCGCACTGACAAGTCTGCCTGAGCGGACCTGTATACGTCGAGTGGTGCCGACTCCACTCCCCGCGAATTAATACCCGCAGAGTGTGACCACCGTCACGGTGAGCGAAGGCGGTGAGGGTGGGCCCGCAGGTCCGAGAGGGTCATCGGGCCCCGGGCACCCGCCGACCATAGACCATCCGGCTAGACTTTCGCGCCGTGGGCCGAAGTGCCGCTTTTTTCGATCTGGACAAGACCGTCATCGCCAAGTCGAGCGCTCTGGCGTTCGGTCGGCCGTTCTACCGGGACGGCCTGATCACCCGGCGTGACGTGGTCAAGTCGGCGTACGCGCAGCTGATGTTCCGGCTGGGCGGCACCGACGAGCAGACCATGGCCAGGACCAGGGACTACCTCGCCACGCTCTGCAAGGGCTGGCAGGTGGAACAGGTCCGCCAGATCGTGGCGGAGACACTGCACGAGCTGATCAATCCGTACGTGTACGCCGAGGCCGCCGCCCTGATCGAGGAACACCAGTCCGCGGGCCGGGACGTGGTCCTGGTCTCCGCCTCCGGCGAGGAGATGGTGCGACCGATCGGCGCGCTGCTCGGGGTGACGGACGTGATCGCCACGCGGATGGGCGTGGTGGACGGCCGCTACAGCGGCGAGGTCGAGTTCTACGCGGCCGGCCCGAGCAAGGTCGACGCGGTCGGCGAGCTGGCCACCGAGCGCGGCTACGACCTGGCCGACTCGTATGCCTACTCCGACTCGTACAGCGATCGGCCGTTGCTGGAGTGCGTCGGCCATCCCTCCGTCGTGAACCCGGACCGGCAGCTGCGCCGGCTCGCCGTCGAGAACTCCTGGCCGGTGCTGGAGTTCCGGCACCCGATCCCGCTGGGCCGGCGGCTGCGCGAACGCCCGGCCGTCCCGGTCGCCGCCGCCGCGCTCGGTGTCGGCGTGGGCGTGGCCATCGGCATCGCGTGGTACGGCCGTCACCGCCGTACCCGCACCGCCCCCACCCCGGCCTGACCAGCGCCGGCGGGCGGAGACGCGGGCCGGGAGGGCTCAGGAGGCCGCGAGGATCTCGTCGCCGATGGCGGTCAGCTGGGCGGCGGCGACCTCCACCGCCGCCATGTAGTGCCGCAGCCAGGATCGCAGCCCGTCCGGGGTGCCGGTGGCGAACGCGCCGGCCGAGCCGACGTACTCCGGCTCCCGCTCGTGGTGGCCGACGTCGACGGCCAACAGGCCGCGCGGGTCGAGCCCGCTGGAGAGCAGCACCAGCCGCGCGGCGCCCCGGGCCACCACCCCGGAGGGCCCGGCGAAGGGGCGCAGGTTCAGCAGCTCGCCGTGTACGACGGCGGCCAGCACCAGCGGGGAGACCTGCGTGCCGCCAGCGACGAGCCCGGCCAGGCCGTCCAGCCGGGCGGCGACGACCGGGTCCGCCACCGGCCGGCCCAGCTCGGCCTCCGTGACGACGTCGCGGGCGGCGAGCACGTGCAGCCTGGCCAGCGCCTGGCGGGGCGCCTTCGGCCACAGCTCGGACAGCCCCGGCAGCGCCCCGGCGACCCGCAGCGCACCCTGGACCACCGGTTCGGTCACGGTCCCGGCGCGGACCGCCTCGCGCTCGTACGCATGCCCCTCCAGTGCGGCGCTGGCCACCGCGGACCGGAGGCTGACCTCGGCCGCGACCTGCCCCCCGTGCCGGCGCAGCGCGCGGTGCCCCAGCGCCTGGTCGAACCGCTCGCGGGCCCGCTCGACGGCGGGGGCGATGTCGGCGAGCGCGAGCAGCGGGGCGAGCGGGTCAGCGGTCACCCCGTCACGCTATCGACTGCCCGGCGCGACCCGCCGACGAGCCGGCCGGAAGCGACCGCTGCCACCCGCGTTCAGGTTAGGAAGGGGCCCTTCCTCGACAGAATCCGTTAACAGGGTGCCCTTCCTTACCTCAGGAACGCCGTCCGGCGCGTCGCGGGGGCCGCTCGGCGCGCGTCGACCGGGTCTTGTCGCCCGGGCCCGGCACCCCGACTAACCTCGTGGCCAAGAGAGACGTAGTTCACCTGAACGACGAGGGAGCACGGCATGAGCGAGGCATTGGCCAATCTGCTGAACGAGACGCGCCAGTTCCCCCCGCCGGCAGAACTCGCCGAGAACGCCAACGTCACCGCAGACGCGTACGCGGAGGCCGGCGCCGACCGGCTGGCGTTCTGGGAGCGGCAGGCCGGCCGGCTGACCTGGGCGAGGCAGTGGGACCAGGTGCTCGACTGGTCGAAGCCGCCGTTCGCGAAGTGGTTCGTCGGCGGGCAGCTCAACGTGGCCTACAACTGCCTGGACCGGCACGTCGAGGCCGGCCTCGGTGACAAGGTCGCCATCCACTGGGAGGGCGAGCCGGGCGACACCCGCACCATCACCTACGCCGACCTGCACCGGCTGACCTGTCAGGCCGCGAACGCGCTCACCGACCTGGGCGTCACCGCCGGCGACCGGGTGGCGATCTACCTGCCGATGGTCCCGGAGGCGGCGGTCGCGATGCTGGCCTGCGCCCGGATCGGCGCCACGCACAGCGTGGTCTTCGGTGGCTTCTCCGCAGACGCGCTGACCAACCGGATCCAGGACGCCAGCGCGAAGGTGGTGATCACCGCCGACGGCGGGTACCGCCGGGGCAAGCCGTCGGCGCTGAAGCCCACCGTGGACGAGGCGGTGGCGAACTGCCCCTCGGTCGAGCACGTGCTGGTGGTCCGGCGCACCGGCGAGGAGGTCGCCTGGTCGGCCAAGGACCACTGGTGGCACGAGACGGTGGAGACCGCCGCGGCCGAGCACGACGCGCAGCCGTTCGACGCCGAGCACCCGTTGTTCATCCTCTACACCAGCGGCACCACGGCCCGCCCGAAGGGCATCCTGCACACCACCGGCGGCTACCTGACCCAGACGTCGTACACGACGCACGCCGTGTTCGACCTGAAGCCGGAGACCGACGTCTACTGGTGCACCGCCGACATCGGCTGGGTGACCGGGCACTCCTACATCGTCTACGGCCCGCTCTCCAACGGCGCCACCCAGGTGATGTACGAGGGCACCCCGGACACCCCGCACAAGGGCCGGTTCTGGGAGGTCGTCGACAAGTACAAGGTCACCATCCTCTACACCGCCCCGACCCTCATCCGCACCATGATGAAGTGGGGCGAGGACATCCCCGCCGGCTACGACCTGTCCTCGCTGCGGCTGCTCGGCAGCGTGGGCGAGCCGATCAACCCCGAGGCGTGGATCTGGTACCGGCAGCACGTCGGCCGGGGTGAGCTGCCCATCGTCGACACCTGGTGGCAGACCGAGACCGGGTCGATCATGATCTCGCCGCTGCCGGGCGTGACGGCGACCAAGCCCGGCTCCGCGATGACGCCGCTGCCCGGGATCGTCGCCGACGTGGTGGACGACCAGGGCCAGTCGGTGCCGAACGGCGGCGGTGGCTACCTGGTGCTGCGCGAGCCGTGGCCGTCGATGCTGCGCACCATCTGGGGCGACGACAACCGGTTCATCGAGACGTACTGGTCGCGGTTCGAGGGCATGTACTTCGCCGGGGACGGCGCGAAGAAGGACGACGACGGGCACATCTGGCTGCTCGGCCGCGTCGACGACGTGATGCTGGTGTCCGGGCACAACATCTCCACCACCGAGGTGGAGTCGGCGCTGGTCTCCCACCCGTCGGTGGCCGAGGCGGCGGTGGTCGGTGCGACGGACCCGACCACCGGGCAGGCCATCGTCGCGTTCGCCATCCCGCGGGGCACCACGGACACCGCCGGTGAGGCCGGCGAGAAGCTCATCGCCGAGTTGCGCAACCACGTGGCGAAGACCCTCGGCCCGATCGCCAAGCCGCGGCAGATCATGCTGGTGCCGGAGCTGCCGAAGACCCGCTCGGGCAAGATCATGCGTCGGCTGTTGCGGGACGTCGCGGAGAACCGCTCGCTCGGCGACGTCACCACGCTCCAGGACTCGTCCGTGATGGACCTGATCTCGTCCGGCATGAGCGGCGGCAAGTCCGACGAGGACTGACGGCAGGCGTACGCAGCGAGGGTGGCGGTCCGCACGGGCCGCCACCCTCGCTGTTTCTTACGGGTGTACGGCGGTCCGGCGACGTGCTGTCACATCGGTCGGTCGGGTGAGCCGGGTGAAGCTGAACGGACACAGGGGCACCTCGGCCCTGTCGTTCGCCTTCTTTCTGATTTAAATTCACGCAGGTCGGGCCGGTTCGATGGATGTGACATCGATGGTGCGCGCCCGGCCCCCGCCTCTCCAAGCCCGAGAAACGGAGCGGAATGAACAGAAATCCGCAGTCCGGGAAGCGCCGACGCCTACTCGTCGCGCTGCCCGCCATCGCCCTCGCCGCCGCGGCACTGACCGTGCCCGGCGGCGCGGTGGCGGCCGAGCCCGGCCCCGCCCGCGCCAAGATCGGGGCGGACGAGTACTACATCAACTACGCCGAGCCCGCCGTCCAGCCGGACAGCACCGGCCGCGAGGTCAAGGGCAAGAACGGCGTCTTCGCCCCGGCGGTCGAGGAGGCCCGCGCCTACGACCGGAAGTTCGCCCGCGGCAACCCGGTCACGGCCGAGCGGCTCGCCAAGGACGAGGCCAAGGCGATCAAGACGGGCAAGAGCCCGCGGCAGATCAAGAAGGCCCCGGCCACCCAGACCGCCAAGCTGCTGACCCTGCTGGTGGAGTTCAACGACCAGGCCAACGACGACTTCACCGGCGTCATGGTCCCCAAGACGGTTTTCGAGGACCGGAGCTGTGTCCCCGGCACCGTCCAGAACGGCCCGCTGCACAACAACATCCCGAACCCGGCGAACCTGCCCCACGAGGACAACAACTCGATGTGGGTGCCGGACTTCTCCCCCACGCACTTCGACAAGATGCTCTACAGCAAGACGGGCCTCACCGAGCGGGTCCGTCCGGACCTGACCGGGCCGGACGGCAAGCCGGGCGTCAGCCTGGCCGGCCGCACGATGCACAACATGTACCTGGAGATGTCGAAGGGCGCGTACACGGTCGACGGCCAGGCCAGCCCGTGGATCAAGGTGCCGCACTCCGAGGGCTGGTACGCCGCCTCGCGCTGCTTCCAGGACGAGACCGGCGCCTGGGTCCCCGGCCGCCAGCAGTCGATGAACGGTCACCCGGACAACCCGCAGGGCGCGGGCCGGCTGGCCACCGACGCGATCGCCACCCTCGCGCAGTCGGACCCGGACTTCCCGTGGGCCGACTACGACATCGAGGACCAGGCCGACCGCGACGGTGACGGCAACCTCTTCGAGCCGGACGGCGTGATCGACCACCTGGTGCTGGTGCACGCCGGCCAGGGCAAGTCCCGTGGCGGCGGCGCCGAGGGCACGTACGCCATCTGGGCGCACTCGTCGTCGATCGCCGGCGGCTACACCATCCCCGGCACCGACCTCCAGGTCTCGAACTACATCGTGCAGCCGGAGGACGCGGGCGTCGGTGTCTTCGCCCACGAGTTCGGCCACGACCTGGGTCTGCCGGACCTCTACGACACCTCCGGCAACGCCGACTCGGACGTCGACTTCTGGGACCTGATGGCCTCGGGCTCGCACTCCGGTGAGATCTTCCAGGCGCTGCCGACGCACATGGGCCTGTGGGACAAGTGGGTGCTCGGCTGGGCCGACCCGCTGACCCTCGCGCCCGGCTCCGACCCGCGTTCCGTGCAGCTCGGCCAGACGTCCCGGACGCCGCGTGGCACCCAGGACGGCATCAAGATCGACCTGCCGAACAAGGTGATCACCCTGGCCACGCCGCACAGCGGCGCGAACATGTGGTACTCCGGCGCCGACCAGGAGTGGGCGGACGTCAAGCTCGCCCGCCAGGTGGCCGTTCCGGCGGCGGCCGACGCGAAGTTCTGGATGTGGAACAACTACGTCATCGAGGCCGACTGGGACTACGGCTTCGTCGAGGTCTCCACCAACGGCGGCACCACGTGGACCGAGCAGAAGGTCTACGACGAGGCCGGCAACCTGGTCACCACCAACGACGGCTACGCCGACCCGAACGGCCGGATGGTGGACTTCGGCAACAAGAAGTACGGCCTCACCGGTGACACGCACGGCTGGCGGCACGACTACGTCGACCTGTCGGCGTACGCCGGGCAGACCGTGCAGCTCCGCCTCCGCTACGCCACGGACGAGGCGTTCGCGGAGCGCGGCTGGTTCGCCGACGACTTCTCGGTGACCGGCGGCGGCGCCACCACGTGGAGCGACGACGTCGAGGGCGGCGTCAAGGACTGGACGGCGACCGGCGGCACCTTCGTCGACACCACCGGCGCGGGCTGGGGCATCAACAGCGGCACCTCCAACCAGGCGCACTACTACCTGGCGGAGTGGCGCAACTTCGACGGCTTCGACAAGGGCCTGAAGTACGGCTACGACACGGTGTACTCGCGCGACGCGTGGAAGGTCGACCGGGTCTCCTACAACGCCCCGGGCATGCTCGTCTGGTACCGGGACACCGCGCTGGGCGACGTCAACCACACCACGGCGCAGCTCACCTCCCTGCCCAGCTACGGGGCCAAGGGCGGTCTGCTGATCGTCGACTCGCACTTCGACCCGTACCGCCGCCAGGGCGAGGCGGCCGTCAAGGACCCGTCGGTGCTGGACAACCTGCCCAGCCGCCCGCAGTCCGCGAACGCGGCCTTCTCGCTCAAGCCCACGTACCCCTTCACGGAGTGCCTGGAGGCGGCCGACGAGCCGTACAGCGAGTACTGCACCAACTTCGCCGCCCAGCCGGCGGTGCCGACCTTCACGGACGCGAAGGGCTGGTACCCGGGCATCGAGATCCGCAACGGCTCGGCGTACGCCCGGGACAGCGACGCCTCGGTGGTCATCCCGTCTAAGGGCAACGCGCCGTACACGACCCGGGTCACCAACCCGGACGGTACGCCGGCGCCGTCCTACTACGGGGTCAGCCTCGGCAGCGGCATCGTGCTGGGCACCGGTAACCCGGGCGACCAGGGCGTGTCCTACGGCGTCACGATCACCATCAAGCGCACCGCGAAGGACAACTCGTACGCCACGGTGTACGTCACCCCCGCACGGAACTGACCCCAGGGTCGGCTGACGCGGGACACCCGGCGGGGCCCGTCCGGAGCACACTGCTCCGGGCGGGCCCCGCCTCGCTTCGAGGTGTCCCGGTCACGCTCCATCGACAACCGTGGAACGCCGGGCGGTGGCCGGTTTTCGCGTACGCGACCAGTCCTGCCGAAAACCGTCTCTTCCCTACTTAACGGCCATCGTCCGCGCTGCTCACGACGGTTGACGTCCGGCCGGAATGTGACGCGGACAAGCATTCCCAACAAGACTTTGCAACAAATCGACGCATGCGTCTTCCCACCGGTCACACGAGTGTCTATGTTCACCATTGGTCCCCCTAGTGGGACTCGTCTCGCCGGCCCGTACCCCCGTTGGGCCGGTTCCCTAAAACCGGAGGTACCACGTGCGCAAAGTCGCAGTGGGTCTGCTCGGGCTTTCGCTGACGGCGACGGGACTGGCGTTCAGCACGACCGCCAGCGCCGCGCCCCAGCTGAAGTTGCCGACGGCCGCTCCGTCGGCCGCCGAGCCAGCCCATGTCGACCACGACCTGCCGAACCCGATGGAGGAGAAGCGCCGCGCCCTGCGCCAGAAGGGCCTGAGCGACGTCCTTTCCGGCCGGTCCAAGCCGCAGAAGGTCAACGGCAGCACGGTCGTCAAGGTCGGCAAGAGCCAGGCCGAGGGGGCCAGCGCCCGCTCGACCCGGGCCAACGCCGCCACGCAGACCGAGGACCAGTACGTCGAGCTCTCCCGGGAGAAGACCGACCAGATCTTCGTCATCCTGGCCGAGTTCGGCAACGATCGGCACCCGAGCTACCCGGACCAGGACACCAACCCGAACACCGCGGGCCCGACCCGGTTCGACGGGCCGCTGCACAACGAGATCCCGCAGCCCAACCGGGCGGTGGACAACTCCACGGTGTGGCAGGCGGACTACAACGCCGACTACTACCGCAAGCTCTACTTCGGCACCAACCCCGGTGACGAGTCGGTGAAGCAGTACTACGAGGCGCAGTCCTCGGGTCGCTACAGCGTCGACGGCGTCGTCACCGACTGGGTGAAGGTCCAGTACAACGAGGCCCGCTACGGCCGCTCCGGCGGCTACCCGTGCGCCTC
The DNA here is from genome assembly GCF_040643815.1 of Micromonospora sp. NPDC047074. Taxonomy (NCBI): domain Bacteria; kingdom Bacillati; phylum Actinomycetota; class Actinomycetes; order Micromonosporales; family Micromonosporaceae; genus Micromonospora; species Micromonospora sp. NPDC047074. The sequence goes on along the minus strand of NZ_JBEYVB010000014.1, from coordinate 39,025 downwards.
GAACGTCTGCACCAACACCTGGGCGCTGGTCCGCGACGCCGCCAACCAGTGGGTCGCCAGCCAGAAGGCCAAGGGCCAGACCGACGCCCAGATCGCCGCCGACCTGCAGGCGATGGACCAGTGGGACCGGTACGACCACGACGGCGACGGCAACTTCAACGAGCCCGACGGCTACATCGACCACTTCCAGATCGTCCACTCCGGTGGCGACGAGGCCGACGGTGACCCGTACCAGGGCGAGGACGCCATCTGGAGCCACCGCTGGTACGCCTACGCGTCCGACCAGGGCTCGACCGGCCCGGTGGGCAACCCGCTCGGCGGCACCCAGATCGGCAACACCGGCCTCTGGATCGGTGACTACACCATCCAGCCCGAGAACGGTGGCCGGAGCGTCTTCTACCACGAGTACGGCCACGACCTCGGTCTGCCGGACGACTACAACGTCACCAGTGGTGGGGACAACAACAACGAGCACTGGACCCTGATGGCCCAGAGCCGGCTCGGCGCCAAGGAGGACGCCGGCATCGGCGACCGCGGTGGTGACCTCGGCGCGTGGAACAAGCTCCAGCTCGGCTGGCTCGACTACGAGGTGGTCGTCGCGGGGCAGAAGCGCACCATGACCCTCGGCCCGCAGGAGTACAACACCGCCGAGGCGCAGGCCGTCGTCGTGGTGCTCCCGCAGCGCGACTACACGTTCGACCACGGCGCGCCGTTCGAGGGCAGCAAGCAGTTCTTCTCCGGCAACCAGGACGACCTGAACAGCTCGATGACCCGGGCCCTGGACCTCACCGGGAAGTCGTCGGCGGCGCTGTCGCTGAAGGGCCGTTACAGCATCGAGGCCGACTACGACTACCTGTTCTTCGAGGTGTCGCTGGACGGCGGCCAGAGCTGGAGCACCCTGCCCGGCACGGCCAACGGCCAGCCGCTCAAGGAGATCTCGGCCGGCCGGTACGCGCTGGACGGCAGCAGCAACGGCCAGTGGGTCGACATCAACGTCCCGCTGGACGTGGCGGCGGGCAAGGCCGCGCAGTTCCGGCTGCGCTACCAGACCGACGGTGGTGTCTCCGAGGGCGGCTTCTACGGTGACGCGCTCACCGTGACCGCCGACGGCCAGACCGTCGTCTCCGAGGGTGCCGAGTCCGGCGCCGCCGGCTGGACGCTCGCCGGTGGTTTCGAGATCGCCGAGGCGAGCTACACCAAGGCGTACGACAACTACTACATCGCGGGCACCCGGCAGTACATCTCGTACGACAAGTACCTGAAGACCGGCCCGTACTTCTTCGGCTACTCGAACACCCGCCCGGACTACGTGGACCACTACGCGTACCAGGAGGGTCTGCTGATCTCCTACTGGAACACCCGCTGGGCGGACAACGACACGTTCGCGCACCCGGGTGAGGGTCGCAACCTGATCATCGACGCGCACCCGCGGCCGATCTACAACCTGACCGGCCAGCCGTGGCGGGCCCGCGTCCAGGTCTACGACGCGCCGTTCAGCCTGAAGAAGGCCGACTCGTTCACGCTGCACCTCAACAGCCAGCCGCAGTACATCCGTGGCCAGGCCGCGCAGCCGCTGTTCGACGACACCCAGCAGTACTGGTTCCCGGAGCTGCCGAACCACGGCGTCAAGCTCCCGGCCACCGGCACCAAGATCAAGGTTCTGGAGAAGAACGGCCTCAACACCAAGATCCGCATCTCCTGATCACCTGATCCGCACCACCCGTACCACGCGATGCCCGGGCAGGTCACCTGCCCGGGCATCGCCCGTTCCGCGGGCGGTCCCGGCCACCCGTGGGATCGGCCGCGGAGCCGGCCGGCGCCGGGGTCCTAGGCTGTCTGCCATGACCGAGCAGCGCGGCGAGGCCGTCGACGAGTCCTGCGTCCTCACCGAGGGGCCGTGGACGCACCGGTTCGTCGGCGCCAACGGCAGCCGCTTCCACGTCGTCGAGGCCGGCGCCGGGCCGATGGTGCTCTTCCTGCACGGCTTCCCCGAGCACTGGTGGGCCTGGCACGAGATGCTGCCGGCGGTCGCCGACGCCGGCTTCCGCGCCGTCGCGGTCGACCTGCGCGGCTACGGCGCCAGCGACAAGCCGCCCCGGGGGTACGACGGCTACACGCTGGCCGCCGACGTCGCCGGGCTGATCCGGGCCCTCGGCGAGCGGTCCGCGACCGTCGTGGGCACCGGCGTCGGCGGCATGATCGCGTGGACGGCGGCGTCGTTCCACCCGTCGCTGGTCCGCCGGCTGGTGGTGCTCGGCGCACCCCACCCGCTCCGGCTCCGGGCCGCCATCTTCGCCGACCCGCGCGGGCAGTTCGCCGCCGCCACCCCCACGCTGAAGTTCCAGCTACCCCGCTACGAGCACGTGCTGACCCGCGACGACGCGGTGACGGGGATGCTGCGCCGCTGGGGCGGGCCGCGCTGGGTCGACGGGCCCGGCTTCGAGGCGTACGCGAGGCGGTGCCAGGAGGCCATGCGGATCCCGCAGGCGGCGTTCTGCGCGCTGGAGGGCTACCGCTGGGCGTTCCGTTCGGTGCTCCGCCTGCACGGCTACCGGTTCGTCCGGCTGATGCAGAAGCCCCTGGTCACGCCGACCCTCCAGCTGCACGGCGCGCTCGACGAGGCCTCCCTGCCACGTACCGCCCAGGGCTCCGGCCGGTACGTGGTCGCGCCGTACGAGTGGCGGCTCCTGGACGGCGTCGGGCACTTCCCGCACGTGGAGGCCGGCGACGTGGTGCTGGGCGAGATCCTGCGCTGGGCGAAGTCCTGACTCAGACCCGCTGCTCGCGCAGGTCGGCGACCTCGGCGGCGGGCGCCCAGCCCTGGTAGACGCCGAAGTCGAAGACCTCCAGCCCCATCGCCCGGGCGACCGGCCAGCGCCCGCCGGTGTACTCCACCCGCAGCCAGCCGTCGTGCTCGCCGAGCACGATGAACGGCTGCCCCTGCCAGGTGCAGGTGGTCCGCACGTACGCCAGGTCCTCGATCTCGCTGGCCGGCAGTACGCGGACGTACCGGCCGGGGCGGACCTCCTCGAAGCCCTCGCCCGGCTCCGGCCGGTAGAGCCGGACGTCGTCGCCGTCCGGGCTCGCCTGGTATTCCCGGCCCCGCCAGCGGGCCATGTAGCCGTCGCGGGTCACTGCTCACCGACCTGTCGCCACCGCAGCGCGTCCGTGTCGAGGATCGCGACGACCCGCTCGGTGCCGTCCGCGCCGATCCGCCACAGCTGCGCGCCGTGCGGCAGCCGGGCGCTGTCCACCTTGAACTCCGCCACCACGTCGCTGCTCTCGCCGGGGGCGAAGCCGTTGCCCCGGAAGGGCGGACGCTCGATGACCCAGCCCTCCATGGCCCGCATGGCGGCCTCGTTCTGCCCGCCGTACGGGATCCGGTAGAGGCTGGGCCGGTGTGCCGGCCAGCGCAGCACGTAGATCTCCTCGGCGTCGCGGGCGAAGGGCGAGTCGGGGTAGCCCAGGCCGAGCGCCTCGTGCAGCTGCGCCGGGGTGTTCAGGTGGGCCAGCTCGCCGGCCCGGTGCACGAAGCCGGAGACCCGGTCGTAGCCCCGCTCCAGGTAGTACGCGAGCTGGCTGGCGGCGACCGCCTTCTGCATCACGATCGGGCGCGCCGGATCGGGGGCGGGCGGGGCGTAGCGGGGGCGGCTGACCGGTTCCTCGGCGGCGGGCGGCTCGGTCTCGGCCCCGACGTCGTCGCCGAGCCCCACCTCGGCCGCCCAGTTGGCCAGGCCGACGATCTGCTCACCGGGCAGCTTCGCCCCGACGGGGGTGCCCGGGTTGACCGCGAACGACCAGGACTCCTCCGGCCAGCGGCGGATCAACTGGACGAACCTGACCTCGATCGTCTCGACCGCCACGTCGGTGTGGTCGGCGAGTCGCTCCGGCGAGGTGTACACCACCACGAAGGTCTCGCCGTCCAGCTCCTCCGTACGCCAGACGAAGCCGGGATCGCCTGGTCCGCTGCCCGGCCCCGAGCCGGCCGCCACGGGCAGCAGCACACGGGCCAGCAGCAGGGTGGACAGGAACGTGTCGGTGCTGCCGGCACCGGCGGCGTCGAGCAGGTTCTCCTCGACCTCGTTGGCCGGCCGGAAGTCGGCCGGCGCGGGACCGGCGAGCGGCGGCGCGTCCTCGGCGGCGGGCTCGGTCAGGGCCACCGGCTCGTCGACGGGAAGGACCGGCTCGTCAGGAAGGGTCGCCGGCGCGTCGGCTGAGAAGGGGGCCGGCGCGTCGACCGGCAGGGTCGCCGGCTCCTGCGGCGGCGGGCCGTGCGGCGCGGGCGGCGCGGGCGCGGCGGCGGGCGGACCGGGGGTCACCGACTCCCGCCGCCGTCGGACCGGCTCGAACAGCGAGACGGTCTCCTCGGCGGCGGCCTCGCGCTCGGCGGCGCTCGGTCCGGTGACGTCCCGCGATTCGACGATGGTGCCCTCGATGACGATCGGCGTGAAGCCACGCCGGGGGGCGGGCGGCGCGGACACCGGCTCCGCGGCCGACGACGGCGGCTCCGCCACCGGATCCGGCCCGCCGGGTTCGGGGACGGGCCGTCGGCGCGGCAGGGGCTGGGTGGCCTCCTCGGCCGGTTCCGGTGGGCGCCCGGCGTGCCCCGGGGGCCGCCCGGGGCTCGGGGCAGGGGCCCGGAGGTCCCGGGTGACGTCCTCGGCGGCGGTGGCGGGCCGGTGCGGCGGCAGCACCTGGGTGGCCTCCGCGCCCGGCACCGCGAAGGCCCGGGTCGGTTCCCCGTCGGTCGAGGCGATCCGGATGGGGCGGGTCGTCTCCTCCGGTGCCGGAGCCGGCATCGGCACCGGCTCCGTGAGCGGCCGACGGCGGGGAAACGGCTGACTGCCGGGCGCGATGCGGGGCGGCGGTGTCGCCCGTTCGCCGGAGCGCAACGCCTCCTGCCGGTGGGCCGCCGCACGGCCGGACGCCGGCTCGAAGAAGGACCGGTTCTGCCGGTCCGGGGCCTCTCCGGCGGGGCGGCCGTTTGTCGACGGCGTGGGCTGGGTGTCGGGCGGCGGCAGGCCCCTCGGCCGCTCGGTGAGCGGCGCCGGGCGGGGCGGGGCAACCCGGTCGGCCGCCGCCGGGGTGTCGAGCCGGGTGGGCCCGCCGGCCGCCGGGTCGCCGTGCCACAGGTCGGGGTGGCCCGCCGGCCCGCCGGGTCGGGCGGGAGCGTGGCCGGCGCTCGACGCGGCCGTGCGGTCGAGCCAGGGCGTGCCGGTGGTCGGGGCGGCGCCGGTGGTCGGCGTGCCGGTGGCCGGGGCGCCGCCGGTGGTCGGCGTGCCGGTGGCCGGGGCGCCGCCGGTGGTCGGCCTGTTGCCGGGCCCGCCCGGTGCCTCGTTGCCGGCCGCGTTGGCCCGTGCCCGCGCGGCCGTCTCCACCCGTTCCAGCCGCGCCCGTGCCCCCATGGTGCGGCCGGGCAGCCGGACGTCGCCGCGGGCGAGTTGGGCGACGAACCAGGCCGGCAGGTAGCCCTCGACGGGCAGGCCCGGGTTCACCGCCAGCCACCACTCGTGATCGGGCCAGCCGTCGGCCAGGTCGGCGAAGGCGGTGCGCCGGACTCCGCCGCCGTTCTCCCCGAGGCAGGCGCGCAGGGCCGCGCCGGAGGTGAACGCCAGCACGTGGGTCCGGCCTCCGGTGGTCCAGGTGCCCCAGCCCACCGGCGCCCGCCCGCCGTGCGCCTCGGCGGCGACCGGCAGCAGCAGCTCCGTGCGGGCCAGGACCCGGAAGTAGAGCTGTTGGTCGTTGGCGCGCAGGGCGTCCCGCATCGCCGCTTCGGCCTCGGTGGCCGGCGCCCACTCGGTCACGGCCACCCCTCCTCCCGCGCACAGGCCATAGGTATCGCGTACAACCTACAAGGTAGAAGCAAGATCACAATCGCTGGCCGGCGGCGGTGCGCCGGGTTCCGCCGGAGGCGCTAACATCCCGTTCCGGAGCCGACACGATACGGAGGCGGTCGATGTCCCCGTCCCTCGCGCGCCCGCTCCTGGCCGCTCTGACGACCGCGTTGCTGACCGTCGCTCCGGCCGCCCAGGCATCCGCCGGCAGCCCGGCCGGCGCCGCACCCGGGCCGGTTCCGGCCGGGCGGTTCGCGCCCGTCCCGACCGCCGCCCGGGCGGCCCCCGGCTGCGCCGCGCCTCTCGCCCCGGTCCGGCCGGTGTCCGCGCTCCCGTGGCCGCAGCAGCGGTACGCGCCGGAGCGGCTGGCGCCGCTCGCCACCGGTGCCGGGGTGACGGTCGCGGTGGTCGACTCCGGCGTGGACCGGCGACACCCGCAGTTGACCGGCCGGGTCCTCGACGGCACCGACCTGCTCGACGCGGGCGGCGACGGCAGCCGGGACTGCGCCGGCCACGGCACCGGTGTGGCGAGCCTCATCGCCGCCGCGCCCCGTGCCGGGGTCGCGTTCCACGGGCTGGCCCCGGGCGCCCGCATCCTGCCGGTACGCGTCAGCGAGCAGCAGGTGGTCGAGGGGCGGGAGTCGGGGCGTACGGTCAGCGCCGAGGACTTCGCCCGGGCGATCCGCTGGGCGGTCGACCACGACGCCGACGTGCTCAACCTCTCCGTCGTGCTGTACGCGGACAACCCCGCGGTGCGGGCCGCGATCGGCTACGCGGTCGACCGGGACGTGGTCGTGGTGGCTGCCGCCGGCAACCTGCACGACGCGGGAGACCCCCTGCCCTACCCCGCCGCGTACGACGGGGTGCTCGGGGTCGGCGCGATCGGGGTGGACGGGATCCGTGCGCCGTTCTCCCAGACCGGCGCGTACGTGGACCTGGTCGCCCCCGGCAGCGACGTGCTGATGGCCGCCCCCGGCCAGGGTCACCTCCGGGCGGAGGGGACCAGCTACGCGGCGCCCTTCGTGGCGGCCACGGCGGCGCTGCTGCGGCAGTACCGGCCGGAGCTGACCGCGGCGCAGGTGACGCGGCGGATCGTGGCGACCGCCGATCCGGCCCCGGGCGACGGCCAGGGTGGCGGGTACGGCGCGGGTGTGCTGAACCCGTACCGGGCGGTCACCGAGACCGGCGGCGGGGTCCTGGAACGGTCACGCCCGGCGACCGCGCTGGCCGACGACCGGGCCGATCCGGCGCTGGTGGCGCAGCAGGCCCGGCGGGCGACGGCCCGTGACCGGGCGCTGCTGGTGGCGGGGGCCAGCGGGGCGGCGGTGGCTCTGGCGGCGTTGCTCGCGCTGGTCGTGCCGCGCGGGGCACGCCGTCGCTGGGAGCCGGCTGGCCCCGCCTGACCGGCCGGCTCGCCGTCCTGCCGGGATCCCGCCGGCCGGGTGGCCCGGTTGCCGGGAGCCCGCCGGCCGGGTGGCGTCGACCGGTCACGGTCGGCGCCACCGGCGGGAGTCACTGGAACAGGCCGACGTTCTTCTTCTCCGTGTCGAGGTAGTCGGCCGCGGAGTCGTCCACCGCGAGCTTGATGTCGCGCAGCATGGCCTGGAGGTCCTGCGAGGCGGAGCGCCAGCGGGCCTGGCGCTGCTCGTAGGCCTGGCGGGACTCGCCCGACCAGCTCGCCACGAGCGGGGCGGCGTCGCGTTCGAGCTGCCCGAGTTGCGAGTCGAGCGCGTTCAGCGCCTTCTGGATGTCCGCGCTCGCCTGCTGGAGTGCGGCGAAGTTGACGACCAGTACACCGTGATCCATCGGATGTCTCCTCCCCCGAGACCGGGTCAGAGCGGCAGCTGGATGCCGCCGCGGTTGGTGGTGGACACCCGGCTGGCTGCCTCGGCGTCCGAGACGTCGTATTGCCGACCGGCCGTGCGGATGCCGCCGGCGGTCTCCCGCAGCGCGCGCTGCAACGCCGCCTGATCCTGTGCCCACTGCTGCTTGACCTGCTCGAACGAGCGCCCACCGGCGCCGCGCCAGGCCTGCTGCAACACCTCCAACTCGGCCATCAGACTGCTCAGCATGGACTGCAGGGACTGGTCGACCTGCTCGAACTTCGCGGCGGTCTGCTGCATCACCGCTGCTTCCGCCTGGGTCTGGGACACCCGGGACGTCACCTCGTCTCCTCGATCGTGGCTGGCCGTCGGTGCGCCCGCCCACCGGGCGCGCCGCTCGCGCCGCCCGGACGCCGAGCGCGTCGGGCGCGGGGTCAGCAAAACTCGTCGCTGACGGTAGCGGTCCGGTCGCGGTTCTGCTACCCCGCCGCTCTCCCCTGTGGACGACCGCGGCACCCCGCCCCGCACGCTCGCCGCTTACGATGGGCGGCGTCGGTGTCGCAGCGAGTGATCGGTCGAGGAGGCGCGGTGACGGTGACCACCAGCCCGGGCCCGCGCCGACCGCTCCCGGGCCACGATCCCGGCCCGCCCACCTCGGCGCCCGTGCCGGTCCCGCCGGCTCCGGCGGGTCCCACGCCGGGCCCGCCGGCGCCCCGGGCCGCCCTGCCGCCACAGTGGATCCCGGTCGCCCGGCCGGGTGGAGTCGGCGTCCTTGCCGGCCAGGTCGTCGCCACCCAACTGGCGGTCGCCGCCGTGGTCGCGGCCCTGGACGAAGGCGTGCTGGCGATGCTGGCGGCCGTGGGGGTGGCCGCGCTGCTACTGCCCGTGGCGTGGGTGCGGCTGCGGGGGCGCTGGCTGTTCGAGTGGCTGGTCACCGGGCTGGGTTACGCGAGCCGGCGCCGCGCCCTGGCCCCGGCCGCCGGGCCGGCGGCCCTGCTGGACCTGGTCGGCCCGGGCGCGGTCGTCCGCCCCGCAGAGCTGGCCGGCACGTCGGCCGCCGTGCTGGACGACGCCTCGGGCATGGTGTCCGTCCTGGAGATCAGTGACCCGGCCGATCTGCTCGGCGACGCTCCCCGTCCACTGCCGCTACCGGCGTCGCTGCTGCCGGCCGCCGCGCCGGACGGCCCCCCGGTCCGGCTCCAGCTCCTGCTGACCGGCTCGCCGGCGCCGACCGTCGGCGCGGGGGGCGGCACCGTCGCCACCTCCTACCGTCAGCTCACCGACGGCCGGCTCGCCGGCCGGGACCGGGCGGTGCTCGCCGTCCGGGTGCTCCGGGTCGAGGGGTGGACCGGGGATGAGCTGCGGCGGGCACTCTCCGGCACGGTGCGCCGGATCGTGCGCCGGATCGGGCCGGCGACCGCCCGCCCGCTCGGCGAGCACGCGACGCTGCGGGTGCTGGCGGAGCTGGCCCACCACGACGCCCATCCCGTGCAGGAGTCCTGGCAGGCGGTCCGCGCGGGGGACCTGCTCCAGACCACCTTCCGGCTGCGCCGCTGGCCCGACGCGGGTGCCGACGCCGGCCGGCGGCTGGTGTCCCGGCTGCTCGCACTGCCCGCGACCGCGACCACGGTGTCGCTCTGCGCCGGGCCGTGGGCCGGCGCCGACCCCGCGTCGGTGCCGACCGGGCTGACCGTACGGCTGGCTGCCGCCACCGCGACGGAGCTGTCGATCGCGGCGCAGGCGCTGCGCCGGCTGCTGGCCGAGGCGGGCGGTGAGGTACGCCGGCTCGACGGCGAGCAGCTCGACGGGCTGGCCGGGACGCTGCCGATCGCGGCGGTGAGCGCGGCGGGACCGGGCCCGACGCCCGCCGGCCTGGAGCTGACCGTCGGCGAGGCGGGGCTGATGGTCGGCAGGAACCGGCACGGTGGCGCCGTGACCGTCCGGCTGTTCCGGCCGGAGAGCACCCGGGTGATGCTCGTCGGTGGGGTACGCGCGGCACAGCTCGTCACGCTGCGGGCCATGGCGCTCGGCGCCCGGGTGGTGGTCCAGACCGCCCGCCCGCGCGGCTGGGAACCGTTCGTCCGGGGCGTGGGCACCCCCGGGGCGATGATTCCGATGGTCCCGCCCGGCCGGCCGGTGGGCGAGCCGGGCTCGCCGCTGCGCCCGCTCCTGGTGGTGGTCGACGCCGGTCCGACACCCGCCGATCCGGAACCGGGCTCCCCGTGGCAGACCACGCTGCTGGTCCGCGACGAGCTGACCCCCGCCGACGCCGACGCGTTGGGCCGGGCCGACCTGGCCGTGCTGCAACCGCTCGCCCCTGCCGAGGCCGCCGTGGCCGGCGCCGCGCTGGGCCTCGGCGGTTCGGCGGAGTGGTTGACCCGGATCCGGGACGACATGGTCGCGGTGGTCAACCGCCGGGCGCTGCGCTGGGCGCTGCTCTCCCCCACTCCGATCGAGTCGCAGCTGATCGGCCGCCCCGCCCGGCGCTGAGCCGCCGGACGACGAGGGGTTCGAGGTCCTTCGCGGGTTCCGTGCGTGGCGCGTCCGTGGCACGATCCCCGCCATGGGTTTCCTCAAGGGGCTGCTGATCCGACTGGGCAGCACGGCGCTGGCCTTCTGGCTGGCCACGCTGCTCATCCCGGGCATCACGCTGGATTCGGCGTCCGCCGTCGAGGCGGTCACCACGCTGATCCTCGTCTCGGTGATCTTCGGTGTGGTCAACGCGGTGCTCCAGCCGATCATCAAGACCGTCGGCTGCGGCTTCTACCTGCTGACCCTCGGGCTGATCGCGCTGGTGGTCAACGGGCTGCTCTTCCTGCTCACGAGCTGGATCGCCGACCAGGCCGGGCTGCCCTTCCACGTCGAGAGCTTCTGGCCGGAGGCGGTGCTCGGCGCGCTCTTCGTCGGCATCGTCACCTGGATCCTGGGCGCCGTGCTCGACCGGGACTGACGCGATCCGCCCTCCGGTCGGCTGACCAGAGGGCGGGAATTGGCCGGCGCGGGGCCCGGGGGGCCGGGCTAGCGTCACGGCATGTTCACCCTGACTCGCGACGACGGCTACCTGATCAGCACCGACCCGGCCCGGATCGAGCTGGACCTGGCGCACCACTGGCTCTCCACCGACGCGTACTGGGCGATCGGGCGGGACCGGGAGACGGTGGCGCGGGCCTTCGCCGGGTCGGTGCCGTTCGGCGTCTACCGCCCCGGCGACGGCCGGCAGGTCGCGGTCGCCCGGGCGGTCACCGACGGGGCCACCTTCGCCTGGCTCTGCGACGTCTACGTCGACCCCGCCGAGCGGGGCCGGGGGCTGGGCACCTGGCTGGCCGGCACGGTCCGCGACCACCTCGCCACCCTGGGCGTACGCCGGATCCTGCTGGCCACCGAGGACGCCCACGGGGTGTACGCGAAGGCCGGCTTCGACCCGCTGGCCGATCCGCACCGCTGGATGCAGCTCGACCAGCGGAACACGCCGGTGAGCCAGGTCACCGGCAAGGATCCGATCGGCCGTTCGCCCCTTACGGTGGAGGCGTGACGCCACTCCGCCTCGGCTACGTCTACAGCATCACCGCGTACCTCATCTGGGGCTTCTTTCCGGTCTACCTGAAGCTGATGCGCCCGGCCGGGCCGGTGGAGATCCTGGCCCACCGGATCGTGTGGTCGGTGGCCTTCGTCGCCCTGCTGCTGGCCGCGATGCGCAACATCGGGTTCCTGCGGACGCTGCTGCGCCGGCCCCGCGCGCTGGCCGGCATCGGTGTCGCCGCCGCGCTGATCGCCGTCAACTGGGGCACCTACATCTACGGCGTCACCACCGACCGGGTGGTGGAGACCGCCCTCGGCTACTTCATCAACCCGCTGGTGGTGGTGCTGCTGGGCGTCACCGTGCTGCGCGAGCGGCTGCGCCCGGCACAGTGGGTGGCGCTCGGCATCGGCGGGCTGGCCGTGGCCGTGCTGACCGTCGACTACGGGCGGCTGCCCTACCTGGCACTGACCCTGGGCCTCACCTTCGCCGGGTACGGCCTGGTCAAGAAGCGGCTCGGGCTGCCCGCCGCGGAGGGGCTCTTCGTCGAGTCGGCGGTGCTGGCGCTGCCCGCCCTGGCGTACCTGGTCTGGCTCGGCGCCGACGGCGGGGCCACGTTCGGGCAGGTGTCGATCGGGCACACCGCGCTGCTGGTCTCGGCCGGGGCGGCGACCGCGATCCCGCTGCTGCTCTTCGCCGGGGCGGCGAACCGGCTCCCGCTCACCACCCTCGGGATGGTCCAGTACCTGGCCCCGATCCTCCAGCTCGGCTGCGGCGTGCTGATCTTCCACGAGCCGATGCCCCCCGCCCGCGTGGCCGGCTTCGCCCTGGTCTGGCTGGCCCTGATCGTCTTCACCGTCGACGCCCTCCGCCACACCCGCAACTCCCGCCGCGCCACCGCCGCCCTCCCTCGCGATCTTGCACTTCCTGCCCAGGCAAAAGGGGTTTAGCTCGCATTTCGCGGGCCACAAGCGCAAGGTCGACGAGGGTGGCCAGGCCGCGTGGGCAGGGGGTGTTCACGTCTGGTTCACGCCGTCGCCGACGCCCGCTCATCACACCCTCCTAGCGTCCGGCGGGTACGCACGCCAGCGGCTGGTCCGGCGTGCACCAACCCCTCCAGGAGGCTCCTTCCATGAGCGACCGTCCCCGGCTGCTTCCGTTGCTGGGCGCCACCCGCCACGGCAGCCGCGACGCGATGACCTGTCTCTACCGGTGCGGCAACGCGTGTGACCACCCGGTCCCCAACACCTCCGACAACGCGTACTTCGGGGACGTGGTGGACGCGCAGGTGTCCCGGCGCGGCGTGGTCCGTGCCGGCGCGGTCGGCGCGCTGGTCCTCGGCTTCGGCGGCGCGGCGGCCAACGCGGCGCCCGCCGCGGCCGCCCCCGCCACCCCCACCCCCACCGTCCCCGAGGCCGTCGGCTTCGGCCGCCCCTCCGGCGGCATCGGCAGCGGCGCGCTGACCTTCAAGCCGGTTCCCCCGAACACCCTGGACACCTTCGTCGTGCCCAACGGGTACGACCATGCGGTCGTCATCCGCTGGGGCGACCCGGTCGTCCCGGGCGCTCCCGAGTTCGACGTGCACGCCCAGTCCTCCGCCGCGCAGGCCCGGCAGTTCGGCTACAACAACGACTTCGTCGGGGTGCTCCCGCTCGACGGGCGCGGCCAGCGGGCGCTGCTCGTGGTCAACCACGAGTACACCAACGAGGACCTGATGTTCCCCGGCTTCACGAGCCAGGACGCGCTGACCGTCGAGCAGCTCCGGATCGCGATGGCCGCGCACGGCCTGTCCGTGGTGGAGCTGGAGCGGGTCGACGGCACCGGGCAGTGGCGGCCGGTCACCAGGGGCCGGCGGCCGTACAACCGGCGGATCACCGCGCTGGCCACGCAGTTCGAGCTGACCGGGCCGGCCGCCGGCTCGGTCCACCTGCGCACCGCCGCCGACCCGAAGGGCCGCACGGTGGTCGGCACCCTCAACAACTGCGCCGGCGGGGTGACCCCGTGGGGCACGGTCCTCTCCGGCGAGGAGAACTTCAACCAGTACTTCGTCGGCGGCGACGGCGCGCCGGAGGCCGACAAGGCCCGGCTGGCCCGGTACGGCATCAACACCACCGCCCGCCACCCGAGCGGCAGCCGCAAGTGGGAGCGCGCCGACGAGCGGTTCGACCTGGCCAAGCACCCGAACGAGGCCAACCGGCACGGCTGGATCGTGGAGATCGACCCGTTCGACCCGGAGAGCCGCCCGCGCAAGCACACCGCGCTGGGCCGGTTCAAGCACGAGGGCGCGAACGTCATCGTCGCGAAGAACGGGCACGTGGTCGCGTACTCGGGCGACGACGAGCGGTTCGACTACCTCTACAAGTTCGTCTCCGACAAGAAGTTCATGAAGGGCAACTCCTGGGTCGCCCGCCGGCACAACCTGACCCTGCTGGAGTCGGGCACCCTCTACGTGGCGCAGCTCGACCAGACCAGCGCCGACGAGATCGACGGGTCCGGCAAGCTCCCCTCCGACGGGGCGTTCAACGGCCGGGGCCGGTGGATCAAGCTGGTCAGCGGCAACCGCTCGTACGTCGACGGGATGACCGCCGCCGACGTGCTCACCTTCACCCGGCTCGCCGGCGACAAGGTCGGGGCCACCAAGATGGACCGCCCGGAGGACGTCGAGCCGAGCCTGCTCACCGGCAAGGTGTACGTGGCACTGACCAACAACACCGACCGGGGCAAGGCCGGCAAGCCGGCCGCCGACGAGGCCAACCCGCGCAACCTCAACAAGCACGGCCAGGTGCTGGAGCTGGTCGAGGACCGGGGCGACAACGCCGCCGAGACCTTCGCCTGGTCGCTGCCGATCGTCGCCGGCGACCCGGCCGACCCGTCGACCTTCTTCGCCGGGTACGACAAGTCGAAGGTCTCCCCGATCTCCTGCCCGGACAACGTGGCGTTCGACGCCACCGGGAACCTCTGGATCTCCACCGACGGCAACGCGCTGGGCAGCAACGACGGCCTCTTCGCCACCGCCGTCGAGGGGCCGGAGCGGGGCCACCTCAAGCAGTTCCTGACGGTGCCGTTGGGCGCCGAGGCGTGCGGCCCGTTCATCACCGGGGACAACCGCTCGGTCTTCGTGGCGGTGCAGCACCCGGGTGAGATCAGCGGGGCGTCGGTCGAGAAGCCCGCCTCGAACTGGCCGGACGGCGACTACGCCAAGCCGGGCGTGGTGGTCACCTGGCGGCTCGACGGCGGCCCGATCGGTAGCTGACTCCTCCTCGGGCGGTCCGGCGCTGGACCGCCGCCGAGGGCCCTCTCCCAGCCGGGGAGAGGGCCCTCGGCCGTTCCGGGCCCGCCGCCCGGCATCGGTCGGGTCAGCTGTCGGTGGCCAGACCGTCGGCGATCGCCCGGGCGGCCGTCAGCAGCTTCGCCCGGACCACCCGCGCGGAGGTCATCATCTCGCCGGCCGGCAGCGCGCAGGCCAGCACCACCCGACGCTCCATGTCCTTGTCCGGGCTGACCAGCACCGCGGCGCAGGCCACGCCCTGCCGGAACTGCCCCAGCTCCAGCTGCATGCCCCGGCGGTCCCCGGCGGCCAGGTCGACCTCGAACGCCTCGGGACTGGTCAGGGTGGCGGAGGTGAACGGACGCATGCCGTACTCGCGCAGGTAGCGGAAGCGCTGATCGGCCGTCAGCGTGGCCAGCAGCGCCTTGCCGAGGGCGGTCGCGTGGGCGCCCTCGTCGAACCCGGGCACCAGGTCCTCCAGGTACGGCGAACGGGGCCCCTCGGCCAGGGCCGTGAGCGCCACCTGGCCGCCCACGAACCGGCCGAGGTAGTGGCTGTAGCCCGTGTCCATGGCGGCCCGGCGCAGGCTCTCCCCGACCACCGGCGGCCCACGGAACGCCGTGACCAGCTCGCGGTAGCGGTCGGCCACCTCCAAGCCCACGATGTAGGTGCCGTCCTCGCGTCTGATCACGTAGCCCTCGTAGGCGAGGGTGCGGACCAGGTGGTAGGTCGTCGCCACGGTCAGCTCACAGCGCCGGGCGATCTGCTTGACGGTCAGCCCTTTCGGGGCGCGACCGACCGACTCGAGCACTCGTAGCGCGCGGGACACGCTCCGGATGAGATCCGAAGGTTCCGCCAGGGGGTCGCGCACAACCACCTCCGCCGCCGGGGACTTACACCATATGAAAAACAGGCCGGGTGCGAAATGCCTGTTCGGGTGGAGGATGCCAGATCTTCACCCACAGCGCGTGCCAGCGACAGGCACAATGCGTGACGCGATGACGGCTCGCGTAGATTTGCCGGACCATGACCGAGACCGCGCTCCACCCCGCCCCGGGCCTCGGCCCGTCCCGGCCCGTCCGGGCCGCCGCCGGCGCAGTCGCCGTCACCATCGCCTGTGTCCTGCCGGTCTTCCTGCTCGGCGGCCTGGCGGTGCAGATGGGCGCGGATCTCGGCTTCTCCCCCGCCGGCCTGGGGCTGGCCGTGTCGGTCTACTTCGGGGTGGGCGCGCTGGCCTCGGTGCCCTCCGGTGTCCTCGCCGAGCGGTACGGGCCCGCCGTGGTGGCCCGCGCCGGCATCCTGATCTCCGCCGCCTGCCTGCTGGCCGTGGCGGCGGTGGCCCGCTCGTACCCGGTCCTGCTCGGGCTGCTCGCGCTCAGCGGCACCGCCAACGCCCTCGGGCAGCTCGCCAGCAACGCCGCCCTCGCCCGGCACGTCCCGGCCCGGCGGCAGGGGCTGTCGTTCGGGGTGAAGCAGGCCGCCATCCCCGTCGCCACCCTGCTGGCCGGGGCGGCGGTGCCGACCGTCGCGCTGACGGCCGGCTGGCGCTGGGCCTTCGTGGCGGGTGCCGGCGCGGCCCTGGCGGCGCTGGCGGCCGTACCCGCGCGGGAGCCACGCCCCGCGCGAAGGGCCGCTCCCGCCCATGCCGGCCGCGCCACCGGCGCCCTGGTGGTGGTCGGGGCGGCCGGGACCCTCGCCGCGGCCTCGGCGAACGCGCTGGGCACCTTCCTGGTGGATTCCGCCGCCGGCCGAGGGCTGTCGCCCGCGCTGGCCGGCCTGACCCTGACCCTGGGCAGTGTGGTCTGCGTCGCCGCCCGGGTCTTCCTGGGCTGGCTGGCGGACCGGCGCGCCGCCGGCCACGTGGCCCTCGTCGCCGGCATGCTCGTGGTCGGCGCGGCCGGGCTGGGCCTGCTCGCGGTGGCCGGCCCGGCGCCGCTGGTGGTCGGTGTGCTGCTCGGGTTCGGCCTGGGCTGGGCGTGGCCGGGCCTGATGACCTTCGCGGTGGTCCGGCTGCACCCGCAGGCGCCCGCCGCCGCCACCTCGATCACCCAGACCGGGGTGTACGCGGGCGGCTGCCTCGGCCCGCTGGGCCTCGGCGCGGTCGCCGGTCACGCCGGATACCCCGTCATGTGGTCCGTCGCGGCGGTCGCCATGCTGGCCGCGGCCGCCCTGATGCTCACCGGCAGCCGGTTGCTCGCCCGGCACTGATCCCGGCCGGGGCCGACCCGGGCGGCGTACCCGCCTCCGAACGGGGCGGGCCGGGGTCAGCTCGTGCGGTCGGCGATGTAGTCGCAGAGGGATTCGAGGGCGCGGCGGGCCGGGCCCTCCGGCAGCGGCGCGAGCTGCTCCCGGGCCTCCTCGGCGTGGCCGCGGACCGTCTCCCGGGCCCGCTTGAGCGCGGGGCTCTCGCGGAGCAGGCCGAGCGCCTCGGCGTGCAGGTCGTCGTCGGTCAGCGGGCCGGTGGCCAGGATCTCCCGCAGCCGCACCGAGGCGGCATCGGCGTCGTCGGAGGCCAGCGCGTAGAGCACCGGCAGGGTCGGCACGCCCTCACGGAGGTCGGTGCCGGGTGTCTTGCCCGACTCGGCCGACTCCGAGGCGATGTCGAGCAGGTCGTCGGAGAGCTGGAAGGCCACGCCGATGGTCTCGCCGTAGCCGGCCAGCGCCTCGATGTGCTCCGGGGAGGCGCCGCCGAACATGCCGCCGAAGCGGGCCGAGGTGGCGATAAGCGAGCCGGTCTTGCCCGCGATCACGTCGAGGTAGTGGGCCACCGGGTCGTCGCCGGGGCGCGGGCCGACGGTCTCGGCGATCTGGCCGTGCACCAGCCGGGCGAAGGTGCGCGCCTGGAGGCGTACGGCCTCGATGCCCAGGTCGGCGGCGATGTCGGCGGCGCGGGCGAAGAGGTAGTCGCCGACGAGGATGGCCACCGAGTTGGTCCACCGGGAGTTGGCGCTCGGCGCCCCCCGGCGCACGGCGGCCTCGTCCATCACGTCGTCGTGGTAGAGCGTCGCCAGGTGGGTGAGCTCCATCACGACCGCCGCCGGTACGACCTGCGCGTTGGTCGGGTCACCGAACTGTGCGCCCAGCGCCACCAGCAGCGGGCGGAACCGCTTGCCGCCGGCCTCCACGAGGTGCCGGGCGGCCTCCGTGACGAAGGGGTCGGCGCTGGCCACGCTGGCCCGCAACTCGGCCTCCACGCCCTCCAGCAGGCCCAGCACGGACGCCTCGACGCGGGGGTCGGCGAGATAGAGGCCGAGCGCGCCGAACTGACTCGTGCTCACCCTGGTCCGACGGCCGCCGGACCCGGGGGCACCTGAACGCTCGCCAGCCGGATTCACCACGCCATCAACCATGCCACACCCATCCGACCTGCTCGGGATTGGGGATACGGCACGGGGGCCGGCACGCCGTGGCGTACCGGCCCCCGTGGGCGCGAGCGTCGGTCATCTGACAAACTCGGCGGCTCCCGTGGCCAGGTCGAGCAGGGGCGCGGGGGCGACACCGAGGACCAGCGTGGCGAGCACGCCGATCATCAGCGCGGCCGAGGTCAGCCCACCGGGCACCGCGACGGTCGGCGTCGACTCGCCCGGCTCGGAGAGCCACATCATCACCACGACCCGCAGGTACGGGAAGGCCAGCACCATGCTGGTCAGCACGCCGGCGATCACCAGCCAGGCCTGCCCGCCGTCGAGCGCCGGGCCGAAGACCGCGAACTTGCTCGTGAAGCCGCTGGTCAGCGGGATGCCGGCGAAGGCCAGCAGGACGAAGGTGAAGAGCCCGGCGTAGAACGGCGATCGACGCCCCAGACCCGCCCAGCGGGACAGGTGGGTGGCCTCCCCGTCGGCGTCGCGGACCAGGGTCACCACGGCGAACGCGGCGAGCACCGAGAAGCCGTACGCGACCAGGTAGAACATCGTCCCGGAGACCCCGGCGGCGCCGGGCGCCAGCACGCCGACCAGCAGGTAGCCGGCGTTGGCGATCGACGAGTACGCCAGCAGCCGCTTGATGTCGGTCTGGGTGACCGCCAGCACCGCACCGACCAGCATGGTGAGCACCGCCACCACGCCGAGGACCGGGGTGAAGTCCCACCGGGCCCCGTCGAACGCGACGTGGAACACCCGCAGCAGGGCGCCGAACGCGGCGACCTTGGTGCAGGCGGCCATGAAGCCGGTGATCGGGGTCGGCGCGCCCTGGTAGACGTCCGGCGTCCAGACGTGGAAGGGGGCGGCCGCCGCCTTGAAGAGCAGGCCGATGGCGAGCATCGCCATGCCGGCGAAGAGCAGCACCGGGCTGGCCGGGGAGTTCGTGACGGCGGCGTCGATGGTGGCGAAGTCCACGCCGGCCGGCCGGCCCGGGATGCCCGAGGTGAAGCCGTAGATCAGGGCCACGCCGAACAGGAAGAAGGCCGAGGCGTACGCGCCGAGCATGAAGTACTTCAGCGCGGCCTCCTGGCTCAGCAGCCGCCGGCGACGGGCCAGCGCGCAGAGCAGGTACAACGGCAGCGAGAAGACCTCGAGCGCGATGAACATGGTCAGCAGGTCGTTCGCCGCCACGAAGATCAGCATGCCGCCGATCGCGAACGTGGTCAGCGGGTACACCTCGGTGAGGCCGTTCTTCCCCTCGGCCTGCCGCCGGTCGTCGGCCGACTCGGCGGTGACGGCGGCCTGGGCGACGAACGCCCCGCCCCGCTCCACCGTGCGCTCACCGATGAGCAGCAGCGCCATCGCGGCGAGCACCAGGATCGCGCCCTGGAGGAAGAGGGTGGGCCCGTCCACCGCGATCGCCCCGCCGATGGTGATCGTCCGCTCGTCGGCGGCCAGCACCACCATGGTCAGCGCGGCGAGCACGGCCAGCAGGGCCAGCGACAACTGGACCACGTGCCGGAGCCGACGGGGCACGAACGCCTCGACCAGGACGCCGAACAGCGCGGCGCCCAGCATGATCAGGGTGGGAGCGAGCGCCGCGTAGTCGATCGACGGCAACTTGAGCTCGGTCACTGCGCAAACCTTTCGTTCGCGACTGCGGGGCTCACTCGCTCCGCTCGTTCACTCCTCGCGCTCACTTGGCCGCTCTTGATCGCGACTGCGGGGCTCGCAAGCTCACTCCTCGCGCTCACTTGGCCGCCTCCTGAACGGTTCCGCCCGACGTCGGGGCGGGGTCGGTCCGGCCGACGTCCTGCATGGTCGCCTGCACGGCCGGGTTGATCACGTCGGTGACCGGCTTCGGGTAGAAGCCCAGCAGCACGATCAGCGCGATCAGCGGGGCGACCACGACCTTCTCGCGCAGGTTGAGGTCGCGCCGCATGCCGTCGATCTCGGTCAGGGCCGGGTTGAGCGTGCCCTGGGTGGTGCGCTGCACCATCCACAGCACGTACGCGGCGGCCAGGATGATGCCGAGCGTCGCGATCACCGCGACCGGCTTGTTCACCGTGAACGTGCCGATCAGCACCAGGAACTCGGAGACGAACGGCGCGGTGCCGGGCAGCGCGAGTGAGGCCAGACCGGCGAAGAAGAGCACCCCGGCCAGGATCGGCACCAGCTTGCCCGCGCCGCCGAAGTCGCTGATCAACGCCGAGCCCCGCCGGGCGATGAGCATGCCCACCACCAGGAAGAGCAGGCCGGTCGCGAGCCCGTGGTTGACCATGTAGAGCACCGCGCCGGTGCCGGCCTGGGTGGTGAAGGCGAAGATGCCCACGCCGATGAAGCCGAAGTGCGCGATCGAGGTGTACGACACCAGCCGCTTCAGGTCGTTCTGGCCGACCGCCAGCAGCGCGGCGTAGATGATGCCGATCACGCCCAGCGCCAGCGCCCACGGCGCGAACCACTTGGCCGCGTCCGGGAACAGCGGCAGGCAGTAGCGCAGGATGCCGAACGTGCCGACCTTGTCCAGCACGCCGACGAGCAGCGCCGCCGCGCCGGCCGGGGCCGCGCCACCGGCGTCCGGCAGCCAGGTGTGGAACGGGAAGAACGGCGCCTTGATCGCGAACGCGAGGAAGAAGCCGAGGAACAGCCAGCGCTCCGTGCCCGTGGAGATGTCCACCTGGGACAGCGCCTGCCAGTCGAAGGTCTTCCCACCGACCACCCAGAGGCCGATCACCGCGGCGAGCATGAACAGGCCGCCGACCAGCGAGTAGAGGAAGAACTTCACCGCCGCGTACTGCCGCTGGTGGCCGCCGTAGCTGCCGATGAGGAAGTACATCGGCACCAGCATGACCTCGAAGAACACGTAGAACAGGAAGACGTCGGCGGCGGCGAAGACGCCGATCATCGTGCACTCGAGGACGAGCAGCAGGGCGAAGTAGACCGGCACCGACCGCTTCGACGACTCGGCGTCGTGCCAGGACGCCAGGATCACCAGCGGCACGAGCACCGCGATCAGCATCAGCATCACCAGCGCGATGCCGTCGGCGGCGAAGGTGAAGTTGACGCCCCAGTTGGGGATCCACGCGTAGGACTCGCGGAACTGGAAGCGGTCACCGCCGACCTCGAAGGTCACCCACATGACCACCGACAGCACCAGCACCAGCAGCGACCAGCCGAGCGCCACCTGCTTGGCCAGCTCCGGCCGGCTGCGCGGCAGCAGGGCCACCACCAGGGCGCCGACCAGCGGCGCCACGGTGAGCACCGAGAGGAACGGGAAGTCGGACATTATGCGGCCTTACCTCCGTCGTCACTGCGCGGTCCGCCGGTGACGGCCGCCTGGAAGAGGTCGATCACGCCAGCCACCCCGCCTCGACGGCGAGGAACGCCGCCAGCACCAGCAGCGCGCCGGCCAGGATCGACGTGGCGTACGACCGGACGAAGCCCGTCTGGAGCCGCCGGAGCCGGCCCGAGCCGCCACCGATCCCCGCCGCGAGGCCGTTGACCAGCCCGTCGATGCCCCGGTTGTCGAGGTAGACCAGCGCCCGGGTGAGGAAGATGCCCGGCTTCTCGAAGACCGCCTCGTTGACCGCGTCGGTGTAGAGGTTCTTCCGCGCGGCGGTGACCAGCACCCCGGCCGGCTGCGGCGCGGTGGCCGTGCCGTTGCGGAACAGGAACCAGGCGAGCCCGGCGCCGAGGACGGTGACCAGGATCGACAGGATCGTGATCACGGTGTGCGAGAGCACCGCGTGGTGCTCCCCCTCTGCCGCACCGAGCCCGGCCGTGGCGGTGAGCCAGTCCGGCACCGAGGTGGAGAGCAGCCAACCCGCGCCGACCGAGCCGACCGCCAGCAGGATCAGCGGGATCGTCATCAGCTTCGGCGACTCGTGCGGGTGCCCGATGTCCTCCGTCCACCGCTTCGGCCCGTGGAAGGTGAGCACGAAGAGGCGGGTCATGTAGAACGCGGTCAGCCCGGCGCCGAGCAGCGCGGCCATGCCGAAGAGCCAGGCCGTCCAGTCGTCCCGCTCGAACGCGGCCACGATGATCGGCTCCTTGGAGAAGAAGCCGGACAGCGGCGGGATGCCGATGATGGCGAGCCAACCCGTCATGAAGGTGATCCAGGTGACCTTCATGTACTTCGCGAGCCCGCCGAAGCGGCGGATGTCGACCTGGTCGTTCATGCCGTGCATGACCGAGCCGGCGCCGAGGAACATGTTGGCCTTGAAGAAGCCGTGCGCCAGCAGGTGCACGATCGCCAGCGCGTACGCCCCGCCGCCGAGGCCGACGCCCAGGAACATGTAGCCGATCTGGCTCACCGTCGACCAGGCCAGCACCCGCTTGATGTCGTCCTTGGCCGCGCCGATGACGCAGCCGATCAGCAGCGTCAGCGCACCGACGCTCACCACCACCAACTGGAGGGTGGAGTTGGCCGAGAAGATCGGGTTGGACCGGGCGATCAGGTAGACGCCCGCGGTGACCATGGTGGCGGCGTGGATGAGCGCCGACACCGGGGTCGGGCCCTCCATCGCGTCCGGCAGCCACGCCTGGAGCGGGAACTGGCCGGACTTGCCGGTCGCGCCGAGCAGCAGCAGCAGGCCGAGCACCAGCACCGTGGTCGCGGTCAGCGAACCGACCCCGTTGAAGACCTCGTCGTACTGGGTGGTGCCGAGGGTGGCGAACATGATGAAGATGCCGATCGCCAGGCCGGCGTCGCCGACCCGGTTCATCAGGAACGCCTTCTTGCCGGCCGTGGCGGCGCTGGGCCGCTCGTACCAGAAGGAGATCAGCAGGTACGACGCCAGGCCGACGCCCTCCCAGCCGAAGTAGAGCATCACGTAGTTGTTGCCGAGCACCAGCAGGAGCATGGCGGCGACGAACAGGTTGAAGTAGGCGAAGAACCGCCTGCGCCCCGCGTCGTGCGACATGTACTCGACCGCGTAGAGGTGGATCAGGAAACCCACCCCGGTGATCAGCAGCACGAAGACGGCCGCCAGCGGGTCGAACAGCAGACCGAAGTCCACCCGCAGGTCGCCGACCGTGATGAAGTCCCACAGGCTCAGCTCGACCGACTTGTTCTCCAGGCCCCGCAGCTGGAGGAAGTAGGTCAGGCCCAGCACGAACGCGGCGCCGATGGCGGCCACCCCGAGCCAGTGCCCCCAGCGGTCCGCCCGCCGGCCGAGCAGCAGCAGGATCGCCGCGCTGACCAGCGGAATCGCCACCAGCAGCCACACGCTGCCCAGCAGCCCGTCCGCCGTCGCGTAGGCGACGGTGCCCACCGGCTCAGCCGGGGCGTTCGTCAGAATCGTTCCCACCGCAGGACCCCTCAGTACTTCAGCAGGTTGGCGTCGTCGACACTCGCGGAGCGCCGGGTCCGGAAGATCGCCATGATGATCGCGAGCCCGACCACGACCTCGGCCGCCGCGACCACCATCACGAAGAACGCCATGATCTGGCCGTTGAGGTCACCGTTGATCCGGCTGAAGGTGACCAGCGTCAGGTTGGCCGCGTTGAGCATCAGCTCGATGCACATGAACAGCACGATCGCGTTGCGCCGGATCAGCACACCGACCGCGCCGATGGTGAAGAGCACCGCGGCCAGCACCAGGTAGTAGTCGGGCGTCATCGCTGCGCCAGCCTTTCGTTCGCGACTGCGGGGCTCGCAAGCTCACTCCTCGCGCTCACTTTTCGGTCCCCTTCAGCGTGGTCTCCCGGTCGGTGAGCTCGCGCACCGGCAGGATGTCCGGGGTGCTCCGCTCGGTCAGCCGGCCGTCCGGCAGGCGGGCCGGCGTGGCCACCGAGGAGGACGTCGCGAAGACGCCGGGGCCGGGCTTCGGGCCCGGGTAGTTGCCCGGGGCGAACCGCGCCCGCATCGTCTTCGGCTGGTCCAGCTTGTCCTGCTTGCGCCGCTCGATGTGGGCCAGCACCATCGCGCCGACCGCGGCGGTGATGAGCAGCGCCGAGGTGAGCTCGAAGGCGAAGACGTACTTGGTGAAGAGCAGCCGGGCGATGCCCTGCACGTTGCCCTCGGCGTTGGCCTGTTCCAGGCCGACCGCCGTGGTGCCCTCCAGCGCGCGCCACAGCCCGCCGCCGGCCAGGCCGGCGAAGCCGAGCCCGAGCACCACGGCCGCGACCCGCTGGCCGCGCAGGGTCTCGATCAGCGAATCGGAGGCGTCGCGCCCGACCAGCATCAGCACGAACAGGAAGAGCATCATGATCGCGCCGGTGTAGACGATGATCTGCACCATGCCGATGAACGGCCCGGCCTGGAGCACGTAGAACACGCCCAGACAGAGCATGGTCAGCACCAGCCAGAGCGCGGAGTGCACCGCGTTGCGCGCCGCGACCATCCCGATGGCGCCGATCAGCGCCAGCGGGGCGAGGATGTAGAAGGTCACCTGCTCCCCGCTGGAGACCTCGCCCGCCGCGGCGAGGATCGTCTGCGTGGTCATGCTCCATCCCCCTTGGCCGCCGCGGCCCGCTGGGCGTGCTGCTCGGCACCGGGGAAGGTCACACCGGGGTGCTCCTCCAACTGGTACCGGCCCGGGTTGTTGGCCGAGTGCTCCGCGCCGGCCGAGGTGCCCGGGTTGGTCAGCGCGCCGACGTAGTAGTCCTTCTCGCTGTCGCCCAGCCGCATCGGGTGCGGCGGCTGCTCCATGCCCGGCAGCAGCGGCGCGAGCAGCTGCTCCTTCGTGAAGATCAGGTCCTGCCGGCTGTCGCGGGCCAGCTCGTACTCGTTGCTCATGGTGAGCGAACGGGTCGGGCAGGCCTCGATGCAGAGACCGCAGAAGATGCAGCGGGCGTAGTTGATCTGGTAGACGCTGGCGTACCGCTCACCCGGCGAGAAGCGCTGCTCGTCGGTGTTGTCGCCGCCCTCGACGTAGATCGCGTCCGCCGGGCAGGCCCAGGCGCACAGCTCGCAGCCGATGCACTTCTCCAGCCCGTCCGGGTGCCGGTTGAGGATGTGCCGCCCGTGGTAGCGCGGCGCCGAGACCGGCGGCTTGAACGGGTAGTCGGTGGTGACGACCTTCTTGAACATGTGCGAGAAGGTGACACCGAAACCCTTGAACGTTCCGGTGATCGCGCCCACGTCACACCTCCCTGGAGTCCGAGCCGGCGGCGATGTTGGCCGGCTCCCGCTCGGCGACCACGCGCCTGGTGCGCGGGCTCGGTGGTACCTGTAGGTCCAGCGGGGGCAGCGGGAAGCTGCCGTGCGGCCGGTTGTTGACCTGTTCCTGGACCGTCGGCTTCGGCTGCGGCTTCCGGCTCGGCCACAGCAGCGTGGCGAGCAGCAGGAGGCCGGCCGGGACGCCGACGGCGATCAGCTTGCTGCGCGAGTCCCAGTCCTCGATCGAGCGCAGGCCGGCCAGGACCAGGATCCAGACCAGGTTGATCGGGAGCAGCACCTTCCAGCCGAAGCGCATGAACTGGTCGTAGCGCAGCCGGGGCAGCGTGCCCCGCAGCCAGACGAAGACGAAGACCAGCAGCACGACCTTGGCGAAGAACCACAGCATCGGCCACCAGCCGGAGTTGGCGCCGGCCCAGAAGGTGGTGATCGGTGCCGGGGCCCGCCAGCCGCCCAGGAAGAGCGTCGTGGTGACCGCCGACATGGTGACCATCGCGACGTACTCGCTGAGCATGTAGAGCGCGAACTTGAGCGAGCTGTACTCGGTCATGTAACCCGCGACCAGCTCGGACTCCGCCTCGGGCAGGTCGAACGGCGCGCGGTTGGTCTCGCCGACGGTGGAGATGAAGAAGATGATGAAGCTCGGCAGGAGCAGGATCGCGTACCAGCCGGGGGCCGGTACCTCGACGCCGGCGATGCTCAGCTGGGTGCCGTCCCCCTGCGCGGCGACGATCCCGCTGGTGGACATCGTGCCGGCGGTCATGAACACCGCCACGATGCTGAGGCCCATGGCGACCTCGTACGAGATCATCTGGGCGCTGGAGCGCAGGCCGCCGAGCAGCGGGTAGGTCGAGCCGGAGGCCCAACCGCCGAGCACGATGCCGTAGATGCCCATCGACGAGCAGGCCAGCAGCACCAGCACCGCCACCGGCACGTCGGTGACCTGCAGCGGCGTCCAGTGGCCGAAGATGCTCACCATCGGCCCGAAGGGCACCACCGACAGCGCGGTGACCGCGCAGATCACCGAGATGGTCGGCGCGAAGAAGTAGACGACCTTGTCGGCCGCCTTCGGCAGGATGTCCTCTTTGAAGGCCATCTTCAGGCCGTCGGCGAGGGTCTGCAGCAGACCGAACGGGCCGACCTGGTTGGGGCCGGGCCGCACCGCCATCCGGCCCACGACCCGCCGCTCGAACCAGACGCCGAGCAGCGTGGCGACCAGGCCGAAGGCGAAGGCGAAGACAATCTTGATGAGGACCAGCCACCAGGGATCCCGGCCGAAGTCGGCCAGCGTCGGATCCTGGGCCAGGTGGACCGCGTTCACTGGACGCTCCTTCCGTTCCCGACCGCGTTCGCGGAGATCCGCACGACCGCGCCGGACGTCGCGCCGAGGCTGCGCCGTACGGTCGAGCCGGGCGAGTTGGTCGGCAGCCAGACGACGCCGTCCGGCATCTCGGTGAGCTCCGCCGGCAGGGTCAGCGCCCCGCGGTCGGTGCCCACCGTCACCGGCTCGCCGTCGGCGACACCGATGGCCTCCGCGGTGCCCTTGCCCAGCCGGACCACCGGCGGGCGGGCGGTGCCGACGAGGTACTCGTCGCCGTCGGTGAGGCTGCCCAGGTCGATCAGCTGGTGCCAGGTGGCGAGCACCGCCTCGCCGGCGCCCGGCTGCCGCACCTCGACCGGCTCCACCGACGGGGCGGCGGGGCGGTCGGTGCGGGTCCGCGGCAGCGCGCCCAGCTCCCGGCGGACGCTGAGCACGTCACCGGTGCCGAGCTGCACGTCGAGCTGCGCGGCGAGCGCGTCCAGCACCCGGCCGTCGGTCATCGCGGCCGTGTGCAGCACCGCCTCGAAGGTGCGCAGCCGGCCCTCCCAGTCCAGGAAGCTGCCGGCCTTCTCGGCCACCGGGGCGACGGGGAAGACCACGTCGGCCCGCCGGGCCACCGCGCTCATCCGCAGCTCCAGGCTGACCAGGAACGGCACCTCGTCCAGGGCGGTCTCGGCCAGCCGCGGGTCGGCCAGGTCGGCCGGGTCGACCCCGGCCACCACCAGCGCGCCGAGCTGACCGTTGGCAGCGGCGGCCAGGATGGCGTCGGTGTCCCGGCCGGCCTGGCTCGGGATCACTCCCGCCGCGATGTCCCACGCCTCGCCCAGCTCGGCCCGGGCTGCCGGCTCGTTGACGAGCCGGCCGCCGGGCAGCAGGTTGGGCAGGCAGCCCGCGTCGACCGCGCCACGGTCACCCGCACGCCGC
This sequence comes from Micromonospora sp. NPDC047074, assembly GCF_040643815.1. NCBI lineage: Bacteria > Bacillati > Actinomycetota > Actinomycetes > Micromonosporales > Micromonosporaceae > Micromonospora > Micromonospora sp. NPDC047074. The sequence goes on along the minus strand of NZ_JBEYVB010000014.1, from coordinate 11,859 downwards.
GGCACCCAGGCCAGCTTCGCGCCGGTACGCCGGGCCACGGCGGCCGCCGCGGAGAGGCCGCCCGGCACGCTGGCCAGCCGCTCGCCGACGATCAGGATCGCGCCCTCGGCGCTGAGCGCCTCGGCGACCGTGTCGTGCTCGGCGAGCACGGTCGCCTCCTCGCCCGGGACCACCCGGGCCAGCTTGGCGCCGAGCTTCTCCAGGCCCCGGCTGGCGAACGGCGCGATCGCGTACACCGTCAGCTTCTTCTTCAGGTACGCCTTGCGCAGCCGCAGGAAGAGGATCGGGCACTCCTCCTCCGGCTCCAGCCCGACCAGCACCACCGCCGGCGCCTTCTCGACGTCGGCGTAGGTGACGTCGGTGACCCCGGCGACCGAGCTGGCCAGGAAGTCGGTCTCCTCGCGGGAGACCGGCCGGGCCCGGAAGTCGATGTCGTTGGTGTTCAGCGCGACCCGGGCGAACTTCGCGTACGCGTAGGCGTCCTCGACGGTCAGCCGGCCGCCGGTCAGCACCGCCGTGCCCCGACCGCCGTCCCGCGCCGCGCGCAGGCCCTCGGCGGCGACGGCCAGCGCCTCGCTCCACGGCGCCTCACGCAGCTCGCCGGTCTTCGCGTCGCGGACCAGCGGGGTGGTGAGCCGGTCGAAGGCGCGGGCGTACTGGAAGCCCCACCGCCCCTTGTCGCAGTTCCACTCCTCGTTGACCGCCGGGTCGTCGCCGGCCAGCCGGCGCAGCACCTTGCCCCGCCGCCAGTCGGTGCGCTGGGCGCAGCCGGCGGAGCAGTGCTCGCAGACGCTCGGGGTGGAGACCAGGTCGAACGGGCGGGCACGGAAGCGGTACTGGCTGCCCGTCAGCGCGCCGACCGGGCAGATCTGCACCGTGTTCCCGGAGAAGTACGAGTTGAAGGGGACATCGCCGGACTCGGCCGGAGCGCCGGCGGAGGCCGAGTCGGCGTGGCCAGCGCAGCCGGCGCCGTAATCCTCGTCCCGGTAGATGTTGATCTCCTCGGCGGACGACCGGCCCATCAGGTCGATGAACTTGTCGCCGGCGATCTCCTCGGAGAACCGGGTGCAGCGCTGGCAGAGCACGCAACGCTCGCGGTCGAGCAGCACCTGGGTGCTGATCGGCAGCGGCTTCGGGTACTCCCGCTTGTGCTCGTGGAACCGCGAGTCGGCGCGGCCGGTCGACATCGCCTGGTTCTGCAGCGGACACTCGCCGCCCTTGTCGCACATCGGGCAGTCGAGCGGGTGGTTGACCAGCAGCAGCTCCATGACCCCCTCCTGCGCCTTCTTGGCGACCGGGGAGGTGAGCTGGGTGCGTACCACCATGCCGTCGGCGACGGTCTGGGTGCAGGAGGCGACCGGCTTGCGCTGCCCCTCCACCTCGACCAGGCACTGCCGGCACGCGCCGGCCGGGGCCAGCAGCGGGTGGTCGCAGAACCGGGGGATCTCGGTGCCCAACTGCTCGGCGACCCGGATCAGGAGCGCCCCCTTGGGGGCGGTGACCTCGACGCCGTCGATGGTGAGCGTGACGGTCTCGGTCTGCTTCGCGACGTCGGTCATTAGTGGGCTCCCACCAGCTGCTTGTCCGACAGCTTCGGCGCGGTACGTCCCTCGATGTAGTCGAGGTAGTCCTGCTTGAAGTACTTCAGCGAGGAGGTCACCGAGCTGGTCGCGCCGTCACCGAGACCGCAGAACGAGCGGCCGAGGATGTTGTCGCAGGTGTCCAGCAGGGTGTCGAGGTCCTCATGGGTGCCCTGGCCGGCGAGGATCCGCCGGTAGACCCGAACCATCCAGTAGTTGCCCTCGCGGCACGGGGTGCACTTGCCGCACGACTCGTGGTGGTAGAACTCCAGCCACCGGTAGGTCGCGTAGACCGGGCAGTCCTGGTCGGAGAAGATCTGGGTGGCCGTGGTGCCGAGGATCGAACCGGCCGCCGCCACCCCCTCGAAGTCCAGCGGCACGTCCAGGTGCTCGGCGGCGAGCAGCGGCGTCGACGAGCCACCCGGCGTCCAGAACCTCAGGTTGTGGCCGGGCTGCATGCCGCCGGCCAGCTCGATCAGCTCCCGCAGGGTGACACCCATCGAACACTCGAACTGGCCGGGGTTGGCGATCCGACCGGAGAGCGAGTAGATCATCGGGCCGGACGACTTCTCCGTGCCCATGGTCTTCCACCAGTCCGCGCCGCCCAGCACGATGTACGGCACGCTGGCGATGGTGCCGACGTTGTTGACCACCGTCGGGCTCGCGTACAGGCCGTGGGTCGCCGGGAACGGCGGGCGCAGCCGGGGCTGGCCCCGGAAGCCCTCCAGCGAGTCCAGCAGCGCCGTCTCCTCGCCGCAGATGTACGCCCCGGCGCCCGAGTGCACCACCAGCTCCAGGTCGAACCCGGAACCGAGGATGTTCCGGCCGAGGTAGCCCTTGGCCTGCGCCTCCCGCACGGCGTTGCGCAGCCGGCGCGCGGCGTGCACCGCCTCGCCCCGGATGTAGATGTAGGCGCGGTTGGCCCGGATCGCGTACGACGCGATGATCACGCCCTCGACGAGCGCGTGCGGGTCGTGCGTCATCAGCGGGAGGTCCTTGCAGGTGCCCGGCTCCCCCTCGTCGGCGTTGACCACGAGGTAGTGCGGCTTGCCGTCGCCCTGCGGGATGAATCCCCACTTGAGGCCGGTCGGGAAGCCGGCGCCGCCGCGACCGCGCAGGCCGGAGTCCTTGATGAGCTGGATCAGGTCGTCCGGGTGGGCCTTGAGCGCCTTGCGCAGGGCCGCGTAGCCGTCGAGCTTCTCGTAGGTGCCGATCCGCCAGGCGTCCGGCGACAGCCAGCGCTTGGTGAGCACCGGCGTCAGCTTGGCCAGGGTCTCCGGCCGGGGAGCGGTCACTTCTGGACTCCCGTCTCGCTCGCGGCGGCGGAGCCCGCGCCACCGGCGCCCGCCCCCGCCTCGGCTTCCTTGAGGTTGCGCTCCTGCGCGCCGGCCTCGTCGCCGGCGGGCTTGCCGTCGCCGGCCGGCGCGTTGGCCGCCGCCCCGGCGGCCTCCGCCTCCCGCGCGTCGCGGGGAGCCGGCGGCGTGGTGTCCGCCGGAATCTTGGTGCCCGGGGCGTCCGGCACGGCGGTCGCCGCGTCGGGCTGCCGGGTCTCGGCGGCACGCACCTCGGGTGACTTGGCGTCCGGCGCCTTGACGTCGCGGGTGGTGCTGCCGGCCGCCTCGGCGGCGGGTGCCGGCTCACCGGCGCCCGAGTTGCCGGCCGTGCCCAGGACGGGTCGGGTGCCGGCCGGGGCGGCCTTGGCCGGCTCCGGGGCCGGCTTCGCGGCCTCGCTCCTGGCCTTCGCCTCGGCGGCGGCCTTGTCGGCCTCGGCCTTGCTCCGGATCGGGGTGTTCGGGTCGAAGCCCGGCACCGAGATGCCGTGCTCCTGCGCCAGCCGCAGCCCGCGCAGGGTGGGCTCCCCCGGCCCGCCGTCGGCGACCGCGCCCTCCCGCTCGTCGGCGAAGCCGGCGAGCTGCACCGCCATCTCCTTGAGGGTGCAGAGCCGGGCGCCCCGGGTCGGCATCGGCCGGCCACCGGCGCGCAGCTCGTCGACCACCCCGACCGCGCCCTGCGGGTCGACGCCGTCGAAGAAGTCGTAGTTGACGGTCATCACCGGGCCGTAGTCGCAGGCCGCCAGGCACTCGGCGTGCTCCAGGGTGATCTTCCCGTCGGCGGTGGTCTCGTCGTGCCCGACGCCGAGGTGCTCGGCGAGGGTGTCGTAGACCTCCTGGCCACCGAGCACGTTGCACATCGTGTTGGTGCAGACGCTCACCAGGTAGTCGCCGGTCGGCCGGCGCTTGTACATGGTGTAGAAGGTGGCGACCGCCCCGACCTGGGCCTTGTTCAGGCCCAGCACCTCGGCGCAGAACGCCACACCGGCCGGCGAGACGTAGCCCTCCTCGGCCTGCACCAGGTGCAGCAGCGGCAGCAGCGCCGACCGGGACCGGTCGGCCGGATAGCGGGCGATGATCTCCCGCGCCCGCTCCCTGGTCTCGTCAGTGAAAACACTCATCGGTCACAACCGCCCATCACGGGGTCCAGCGAGGCGCCGCCGGCGATCACGTCGGCGATCAGGCCGCCCTCGGCCATCGCCGGGAGTGCCTGGAGGTTGACGAAACTCGGCTCCCGGTAGTGCACCCGGTACGGCCGGGTACCCCCGTCGGAGACGGCGTGCACGCCCAGCTCACCGCGGGGCGACTCGATCCCGACGTAGACCTGGCCCGGCGGCACCCGGAAGCCCTCGGTGACGAGCTTGAAGTGGTGGATCAGCGACTCCATCGACTGACCCATGATCTTCGCGACGTGCTCCAGGGAGTTGCCCATGCCGTCGACGCCGATGGCGAGCTGCGCCGGCCAGGCGATCTTCTTGTCGGCCACCATCACCGGCCCCGGCTTGAGCCGGTCCAACGCCTGCTCGACGAGCTTGAGCGACTCCCGGATCTCGGCCAGCCGGACCAGGTAGCGGCCCCACACGTCGCCGTCGGTGTGCGTCGGCACGTCGAACTCGTACGTCTCGTAGCCGCAGTACGGCATGGTCTTGCGCAGGTCCCAGGCGAGGCCGGCGGAGCGCAGCACCGGGCCGGTCACGCCGAGCGCGAGGCAGCCGGTCACGTCGAGCACCGCGACGTTCTTCGTCCGCTCGAGCCAGATCGGCTGCCCGGAGAGCATGTTCTCGTATTCCTTGAGCCGCTTCGGCAGCAGCTTCAGGAACTCGCGGATCTTCACGATCGCCTCGTCCGGCACGTCCTGGGCGACGCCGCCCGGCCGGACGTACGCGTGGTTCATCCGCAGGCCGGTGATGATCTCGAAGATCTCCAGGATGTACTCACGCTCGCGGAAGCCGTAGAGCATCATGTTGATCGCGCCCAGCTCCATGGCCGTGGTGGCCACCCAGACCAGGTGCGAGGAGATCCGGTTCAGCTCCATCATGAGCACCCGGATGGTGTTCGCCCGCTCGGTGATCTGGTCGGTGATCCCGAGCAGCTTCTCCACCGCCAGCGCGTACCCCGTCTCGTTGAAGATCGGGGAGAGGTAGTCCATCCGGGTCACGAAGGTGCTGCCCTGGACCCAGTTGCGGTATTCGAGGTTCTTCTCGATGCCGGTGTGCAGGTAGCCGACGACCGAGCGGGCCTCGCGGACCGTCTCGCCCTCCAGCTCCAGGATCAGCCGGAGCACGCCGTGCGTCGACGGGTGCTGCGGACCCATGTTGACGACGATCCGCTCGTCGTTGATCGGGTCGGTGCCCGAGACGACGCTGTCCCAGTCGCCACCGGTGACGGTGAAGACCTTGCCCTCGGCGGTGTCGCGCTCGGTGGCGTAGTTCGACGTGGTCACTGGTACGACCTCCGCTGGTCCGGCGGTGGGATTTCCGCGCCCTTGTACTCGACGGGCACGCCGCCGAGCGGGTAGTCCTTGCGCTGCGGGTGCCCCTCCCAGTCGTCCGGCATGAGGATCCGGGTCAGGTTGGGGTGGCCGTCGAAGACGATGCCGAACATGTCGTACGCCTCGCGCTCCTGCCAGTCCGCCGTCGGGTAGACCGACGTGACGCTGGGCAGGTGCGGGTCCTCGACGGAGACCGCGGCCTCCAGCCGCACCATCCGGCGGTAGGTCATCGAGGTGAGCTGGTAGACGACGTGCAGCCGGCGGGCGTCGGCGCCGAGGTAGTCGACACCGGACACCGAGGAGCAGAGCTCGAAGCGCAGCGCCAGGTCGTCCCGCATCACCTGGCAGACCTCGGCGATCCGCTCGGGGCGGACGTGCAGGGTCAGCTCGCCACGGTCGACCACGACCTTCTCGATGGCGTCGGCGAAGTCCGGGTACGCCTCCTCCAGCGCGTCGCGGACCTCGTCGAAGTAGCCGCCGTACGGCCGGGGGGCGTCCTCGATGGTCCGGCGCTGGCGGACGAGGCCGCCGAAGCCGGACACGTCTCCGGTGCCCTGGTTGCCGAACATGCCGCGGCCCGCCGGGCTGGCCGGCGGGAACTCGGCCGGGGCGCCGCTGGTGGCGCCCGCCGGCGTCACCGGCACCGGCACACCACCGTCGTTAGGCGCGGTCATTTCACACTCCCGTGCAGGTGGTTCTGGGCCTTCATCCAGTTCTCGATCCGCAGCTGCTCCTCGCGGCCCTCGCGGACCGCCTTGGTCCACTCGGCCCGCCGGGCCTTGTCGCTGCGGTACGACGACGGCATCGAGCCGTACGGGACGACCGGGACGTCACCGCGGGCCTTGCGCGCCTCGAGCATCTTGCGGCCGTTCGGGCCGAGCGGCTCGTGCCCGATCTTCTCGCGCAGCTTGAGGACCGCGTCGATGAGCATCTCGGGCCGGGGCGGGCAGCCGGGCAGGTACATGTCGACCGGGACGATGTGGTCGACGCCCTGGACGATGGCGTAGTTGTTGAACATGCCGCCGCTGCTGGCGCAGACGCCCATCGAGATGACCCAGCGGGGCTCCGCCATCTGGTCGTAGATCTGGCGCAGCACGGGAGCCATCTTCTGGCTCACCCGGCCGGCCACGATCATCAGGTCGGCCTGCCGGGGCGAGGCCCGGAAGACCTCCATGCCCCAGCGGCCCATGTCGTAGTGCGGACCACCGGCGGCCATCATCTCGATCGCGCAGCACGCCAGGCCGAAGGTGGCGCCCCAGACCGACGACTTCCGCGACCAGTTGACCAGCTTCTCCACCGAGGTGAGCAGGACACCGGCGGGAAGCTTCTCCTCGATACCCATCTGAGGTTCCTCCCTCAGTCCCAGTCCAGGCCGCCGCGACGCCACACGTAGGCGTACGCGACGAAGACCGCGACGATGAACAGGACCATCTCCACGAAGCCGAAGATCGGCAGGGCGTCGAACGAGACCGCCCAGGGGTAGAGGAAGATGATCTCGATGTCGAAGACGATGAAGAGCATCGCCGTCAGGTAGAACTTGATCGGGAACCGGCCGCCGCCGACCGGCTGCGGGCTGGGCTCGATGCCGCACTCGTACGCCTCGAGCTTGGCCTTGTTGTAGCGCCGGGGACCGGCGAAGCGGGCGGCGCCGACGGAGAACAGCGCGAACGCCGCGGCGAGGGCGAACAGCCCGATGATCGGTGCGTAAGGCGAGAGCGTCATCGTTTTCTCCTGCTCGTCCTTCCCTGCCCCTGGTCCTGGTCCTTAACAAAAATCACACTATTCACGTCCCTCGTGGCGGCTGTCGGCGGGGGTCGATCCGGCCCACACCGTGGCCGTCACACCGCTGGCGCGACCCTCGTCATCGCGTTGATGACGCGGTCCATCGCGTCCCCGTCCCGGGGGTCGGTCAGGTTGGCCAGCAGCTTGAGCACGAAGCGCATCAGCATCGGGTGCGGCATGCCGTGCTTCGTGGCCATCCGCATGATCTCGGGACGGCCGATGAGCTTCACGAAGATGCCGCCGAGCCGGTAGTAGCCGCCGAAGCGCGCCTTCAGCTCCGTCGAGTAGGCCGTCAGGGCCCGCTCCCGGTCCGCGCCGGCCGGCCGCGCAAGCGCCTGCACGACGACCTCCGCGGCCAGCTCGCCGGACTCCATCGCGTACGCGATGCCCTCGCCGTTGAACGGGTTGACCATGCCGCCGGAGTCGCCGACCAGCAGCACGCCCCGGGTGTAGTGCGGCACCCGGTTGAAGCCCATGGGGAGCGCGGCGCCGAGGATCGGCCCCTCCGCGTTCGCCTCGTCGGTCATGCCCCAGTCGGCCGGGGTGTTGGCCAGCCAGTCGGTGAGCAGCCGCCGGTAGTTGGTCTTGCCGAAGGCCGACGAGGAGTTGAGCACGCCGAGGCCGACGTTGACCCGGCCGTCGCCCAGCCCGAAGATCCAGCCGTACCCGGGCAGCAGGTTGTCGCCGCTGTCCTTGCTGCGCAGCTCCAGCCAGGACTCCAGGTAGTTGTCGTCGTGCTTGGCCGGCGAGCGGTAGTAGCGCCGGACGGCCACGCCGATCGGCCGGTCCTCGCGCTTGGCCAGCCCGAGGGCCAGCGGGAACCGGCCGGAGACCCCGTCGGCCGCGACGACCAGGGGCGCGTGGAAGGTGGCGGGCTCCCTGCCCGGGCCGACCTCCGCCTCGACGCCGGTCACCCGGCCGTCCGGGCCCAGCACCGGGCCGGTGACGTTCACGCCGGTACGCAGCTCGGCGCCGGCCTCTACGGCGCGCCGGGCGAGCAGGTCGTCGAAGTCGAGCCGGGTGCGGACCAGGCCGTAGTTGGGGAAGCTCGCCAGGTCGGGCCAGTCCAGCTCCAGCCGGACCCCGCCGCCGATCACCCGCAGGCCCCGGTTGTGCAGCCAGCCCGCCTCGGGCGAGGTGTCCACGCCCATCCGGATCAGCTGCCGTACGGCGCGCGGGGTCAGCCCGTCGCCACAGACCTTCTCCCGGGGGAACTCCGTCTTCTCCAGCAGCAGCACCCGCACACCGTGCCGGGCGAGGTGGTATGCGGTAGCCGACCCACCGGGGCCGGCGCCCACGACGATCACGTCGGCGTCATGCTCCACCGCGGCCATCCGCGACTCCCTCCCGCACGCTCGTGAAATGCTTCACAAGCCAGACGGAGGGAGTCTATGACCGAAGCCATACCGGCCCCTGATCAGGGGTACCTAACTTGCCGGAAACGCAGCGGCCGAGGTCGGGGGCCGGGTATCAGTGCCGGACGGCGCTAGGCCGCGCCCAGGCCCGCGTCGTGCCGGATCGTCTCCGGCAGGTGCTCGCGCAGCGCGCCGCCGGCGGCACGGTCCAGCGCGGCCAGCACCTCGGCCACCACCTGACGGACGTCGGCGGGATCCGCGCCGGCCAGCTCCTTGAGCTGCGCGACGAGTTCGGCCGCGTCGTCGTCGGTGGCCGCCACGCCGGCCGCCTGGTCTGGTCCCGTCATGGGGGCGAGCCTACGGAACGAAGTGGAGCAAAACCGGATATTTACGAAAATCCGTCAAACGTCGAGACGCACGGCGCCATCGGCACCGCGTACGGGGCCGGGAGATCAGACTCGGACGGCGCGGTGCAGCGCGGCGATCCCGCCGCTCAGGTTGCGCCAGGCCACCCGCTCCCAGCCCGCCGCGCCGATCCGCGCGGCCAGCCCGGGCTGGTCGGGCCAGGCCCGGATCGACTCGGCCAGGTACACGTACGCGTCGGGGTTGCTGGACACGGCCCGCGCCACCGTGGGCAGCGAGCGCATCAGGTACGACAGGTAGACGGTGCGGAACGCCGGGTTCACCGGGGTGCTGAACTCGCACACCACCAGCCGGCCGCCGGGCCTGGTGACCCGGGCCAGCTCACCCAGGGCGGCGTCGGTGTCGCTCACGTTGCGCAGCGCGAAGGAGATGGTCACCGCGTCGAAGGTGGCGTCGGCGAAGGGCAGCCGCAGCGCGTCCCCGGCCAGCAGCGGCACCCCGGGACGGGTGCGCTTGCCGACGCGCAGCATGCCGAGGGACAGGTCGGCGCCCACCGCGTACGCCCCCGACTGGGCCAGCTCCTCCGTGGAGACACCGGTGCCGGCGCCCACGTCGAGCACCCGGTCACCCGGCCGCAGGTCGAGCGCGGCCCGGGTGGCCCGCCGCCAGAACCGGTCCTGCCCGAAGGAGAGGACGGTGTTGGTCAGGTCGTAGCGGGCCGCCACGCCGTCGAACATCGCGGCGACCTCGTGCGGCTGCTTGTCCAGGCTGGCGCGCCGGCCCTGCGGGATGCTCACCCCTCCACTGTGCCAGCCGGGCTCCGGCAGGCCGCCGCTGGGTCGACCGCCGGCCGGATACGTCACAGGGGCGGGATGGTCGCCCATCCCGCCCCTGTCCGGTCGCCGGTCCGTCGTCAGTTGGTCGACTTCTCGTCGGCGGGGGTGACCAGAACCACACGGCGTCGCCGGGAGAGCAGCAGCAGCGCGCCGCCGGCCAGCAGCACGGCCGCGCCGATGCCGCCGATCAGCCCGGCCTGCACGCCGGTCACCGGCAGCCCGCCGTCGTCACCGCCGCCACCGCCGCCGCCCGGGGTCGGGGTCGCCGTCGGCTCTCCGGACGGGGCCGGCGTCGGCTCCCCGGTCGGGGCCGGCGTGGCGGTCGGGTGCGGGGTCGGCTGCGCCGAGAGGTCGACGAACGCCTCGAAGGTCGTGTGGTTGTCCACGATGTCGACCTCGTCGAACGACTTCCGCTGCGCCGGTCCGGCGACCCGCGGCTCCGCCTCCGGCTCGCCCTCGGCGGCGTCCAGCCCGTACGCGAAGAGGTCGCCCTCCTTGAGCACCGGCGCGGTGACGTCGTCGCCGACCTTCACCGTGATTCCGGCGGTGTAGTACTGCCCCCGGCGGATGGTCACGCCGGAGTCCTCGCAGAACGCCTGCTGCTTGCCGAGGTACACCTGTTCGACGCAGCCCTCCGGCAGCGTCGCGAAGCTCACGCCCACCGGGAGGGTGATGCCGTAGGAGATGCCGGTCGCCGGCCGGCTGCCGTCGTTGTAGGCCGCCCAGTCCAGCGGGACCGTCTCGCCCCGGCGCACCGGCCGCAGGTCCGGCTCGTCGGCCACCGCGCCGTTGACCACGACGTTGGCCTGGACGTCCTGCACCCAGGCGGTCAGGTCGTAGCCGGGCTTCGTCACGGTGATCGGCACTTCGACGTCTTCGTTGTTCTTGGGGTTCAAATCGCCGCCGGCCGAGCTGACCGACACCAGCAGCACGCCGCCGTCGCCCCTGCCGCCGGTGCTGAACAGCGGGATGCCGAAGTCCTCGCTGGTGCCGCCGCGCAGGTCACCGAGCAGGCAGGTGAACGTCGCGCCGGTCGTCTCGCAGCCGTCCGGGACGACGTAGCCGACCCGCTTGGCCTTGAGGCGGCTGGTGTCCACGGTGACCGTGACGGCCTTCGCGTCGACCGCGTCGGTGAGGTTCCGGACGGTGAACTTGAACGGCTTGGCCTTGGCCGCCTTCACGCCCTTGGCCACGTGGTAGCTGACCGGAGTCAGCGCCAGGTCCACCTGGTCGGCGGCTTGTGCGGGAACGGCGGCGACGGCCAGGCCGCCCGCCGCGAGGAGCGCCACGGCACCGGCGCGGGCCAGGGCCGAGCGGTGGAACAGGGTCATCGGTCCCCCCGGGGGGTCAGGAAAGGAGACTGGTGGTTGCGGAACCGAGCGGACGGTATCGAAGGGTCGACGTGCCGCGCCAGCACGACGATCATGTTTTGTCCGTACGTCCGACCTGGTCGGACGTACGGGTGCCGCCCCGCCCGGCCGGCGCGTACGGCCCGACGCACAGTGCGGGCGGGATGGTCACCCATCCCGCCCTCACTGCCGTGCGTTATATGAACGACCCTCATGGGTCGATGGAGGACGACTGTCAGGCCGTCGGCTTCTCGTCGCCCGGGTTCACCAGGACGACCCGGCGCCGCCGCGCCGCCACGGACATCACCGCGCCCGCGACCAGCACCGAAGGGGTATGGGCCGGGACGTTAGCGGTCCGCGATCATGCCCGCCACCCCCGCCTTTCGGCGCACTGAGCAGCGCCGCTAAGAAAAACTTAAGGATTGCCGGGATTGCTGCGTTTTGTTGCCGTCGGGCCATCCGATCCCACCGGCCCAAGCGCCACCGCAATCGATACCCGTGGCCGGCATCCGCTCAACCGATCAGCCGACCGCCCAACGCTGTCGGCGTACGGGTCACCGCGCCCGACGCCGTCAAGATCGTGCTCGATCCAGGATCGGGTGGTCACCCGGGTGCCGGATGACCACTCGTTCCAGGATCGAGCGCGATCTTGGCGCGACAGGGGGTGCGCACGTGCGCCCCACCGCCACGGCGGCAGGGCGGCGGGGCGGCGGGGCGGCGGGGCGGCGGGGCGGCGCCATCAGGCCCTTCCGGTTCTCGCGGTACTCGCCGA